>NZ_FNSK01000001.1:2825000-3127216 GCF_900105075.1 Rhodobacter sp. 24-YEA-8 | reverse complement strand
GACTCTGATATCGCGCCGGAATTGCGGCTGATCGACGAACAGATCCGCCGCATCAACGGGCTGGTGTCGCAGCTGTTGCAGTTCGCCCGGCCCGAGGAATTCACCGATGGCCCGCTCAGCACCGACCCCGCCGCCGCGATCCAGGGGCTGAAACCGCTGATCCGCCATTTGCTGGCGCGCTCCGGCGTAGTGCTGGTGGAAGAGATCCATCCGACGCGCCCGATCCGCATGAACCCGCATGAATTGCAGCAGGTGCTGATCAACCTTGTCTCGAATGCGGTCCAGGCGATGCCACAGGGCGGGCAGATCACATTGCGGCTGGAAGACGGGGCGGAAAGCGGGCGCGAGGGCGTGGTGATCACGCTGAGCGATGACGGGCCGGGCATGGATCCAGCCACCCTCGCGCGCGCCTTTGATCCCTTCTTCACCACGCGGGGGCGGATGGGCGGCACCGGCCTCGGCCTGCCGATCTGCCTGAACCTCGTGACCCGTCAGGGCGGCAGCCTGACCGCAGACAGCCCTCAGAACGGGGGCACCAGTTTCCGCATCTTCCTGCCGATGGCGGATGACAGCCCGGATTGACCACGGCAGGCGCGGCGCCGATCATGACCTCAGGCGGAGGGCGGATGATGCTGACACGGCGCGGGGTATTGGCGGGGATCGGTCTGACGGCCTTGCCGGGGCGGCTGCTTGCGCGCGGGCTGAAAGCCGATGAAACGGTGCTTTTCCTGCCCGGCTATGCGCGCGGGATTCTGCCGGGCCTCATCGAGGTCAATATCGAGGCCTGGGTGTTTGAATTCGAACGCCGCCCCGGTGCGCGGCTTGCATTCACCACCGCGCTCGGCATCGACATGGAAGTCGCAGGCCCTGAAGCAAATAAGATCTTCGCCGAACGCAGTCGCTGGTTTCTGACAGATTCCGAGCGCGGCAAGGAATTGCTGATCCGTTTCGACGGTTTCGATGGCCCGGACGCGCCGGAAAGCCTCCTCCCCGCCACGGATCGCGGCGGCCGGGTCTCGGCGCGGCTCAGGATCCCTGCCCCGGGCGATGACCGCCTGATCCGCTTTCACACCAGCCGCGACGGCGCAGGGGAACGTTTCGAAGGTGTCGCCCATCTGGTGCCGACCGAGGGGCTTTCGATCATCTCGGATATCTGGGGCGCTGCCTCATGCCTCAGATGTGGCGGCTCGATCTGGATGAGTTGCGTGGGGTTATCACTCTTCCTCTGCCGCCCTGTCAAATTTACCTCGATCACCTATCTGGACAAGGATGGTAAGCAGCAGGCGCTGGGCTCATCCATGTATCGTGTCCGGGGTATTGGCGATGTCGCCCGCATCAATCCGGTGGGTGACTGGCCTGAGACGGACAGCGCCAGCATAACCTTCACGGCGGGTTATAGTATAACGCCAGACCCAATCCGTGCCGCCATCCTCCTCCGCGTTGGCCATCTCTATGCCAACCGTGAAAGCGTGGTGATCGGTGAGAGTGTGGCTGGACTGCCGCTGGGCGAGGATGACCTGATCCGCAACTATCGCGTCTGGGGGTTCTGATGCCTTGGGCTGCCCCCCCCCCCGCCATTGCGCCGCCGGCCACCCGTCCTTCACCGGCCGCCGCTGTCCTGTCTGTGCTGCCGCGGCTCAGGCACGGGTAGATGCTGCCCGCCCTACAGCCCGCAAGCGCGGATATGACAGCAAGTGGGAGAAGGCACGGGAGGGCTTTCTCGGATCGCACCCGACCTGTTCCTGCGGCGCTGTTGCCACGGTGGTGGACCACATCGTGCCGCACAAGGGTGACAAGAAGCTGTTCTGGGATCGGTCCAACTGGCAGCCGCTCTGTGCCTCCTGCCACAATCGCAAAACCGCGACCGAGGACGGCGGCTTTGGTCGACCGACCAGGGGGGATCGGAAATTTGACCCTCCGGTTGCCGGACCCGCGCCTCAGTCTTGCGCGCAAACATCTGGAAAATGGGATTTCTGGGGATGAAGGGCCGGAAGCCGAAGCTGACCGCAATCGATGGGGGCTCTGTCAGGGGCAAGTGCCCTTCGGCCCCGGCATGGCTGACAGCCCAGGCGAAGGCCGAATGGAAGCGTGCCGCGCCCGAACTGTTCAGCCGGAACCTGCTGACGCCCGACACCACCGCCATGCTGGAAAGCTACTGTATCGCCGCTGGCATGGTGCGCGAGGCCGAGGAGATGATGGGGCGTGATGGCCGTATGGTTCAGACTGAAAAAGGGATGGCACCTCACCCTGCCTTCAGGATGCAGAGCGCTGCCATGCGTGAAGCCCGGTTGCTGGCCGCCGAACTGGGGCTGACCCCGCATCGAAAAGGCTCGAAGCCTGCTGAATCTCCTAAGGAAGACAAATGGGGCGATGGGCTTCTCGCCTGATCGCAGGTGAAGACATGACCGCAAAAGCTGCCCGCTCCCCGATTTTCGTGCCTGATCCTGCGCTCTATCCCGACCTATCGGGACGGGCGGATCGCATGTGCCGGTTCGTCCGCAACCTCACCCTCTGGGAGGGGGATTTCGCTGGCAGCGCCTTCGCCCTGCATCCGTTTCAGGAAGCTATTATCCGGCGCATCTATGGCCCCACGAAAGAGGATGGTGGCCGGGCTGTGAAGATTGCCTGCATCTGGATCCCACGGGGCAATGCCAAGACCACTCTGGCGGCGGCTCTGGGCCTTGCGCATTTCATGGGGCCGGAGACCGAGGCAGGCGGCCAGGTTGTCATGGCCGCCGCCGACCGTGAAAACGCTGGGATCGCTTTCAACTCGGCACATCAGTTCGTGCTTCAGGAGGAGGCCCTGAGCCAGCGTGTCCGTCCGCTCGAGAGCCGCAAGACGCTCATCCATCCGAAGTCGAAAAGCACCCTCAAGGCAATCTCGTCGGAGGCCTATTCCAAGCATGGTCTGAACGTCTCGTTCTTCCTTGCCGATGAGATCCACGCATGGCCTGCCGCCGAGGGTCGCAAGCTATTCAAGACCGTCACTGACTCGATGGTGAAACGCTCGAACCCTCTCAGCGTGATCATCACCACGGCAGGCGAGGGCCAAGGTGGTCTCGCATGGGATATGTGGAACTATTCGCACAAGGTGGCGACCGGAGAGGTCGAAGACCCGAGCTTCGCACCTATCATCCTGGCGGCCGATCCGAAGCTGGACTGGCGAGACGAACAAGGTTGGCGCATGGCAAACCCGGCCATCGAGGCAGGGTTTCTCTCAATGGAGGAGCTTCAGACCAAATCCCGCCGGATTGAGCATTTCCCCGCCGAGATCGCGGACTTCAAACGCTTCCACCTGAACCTCTGGCAGGAAGGGGCGGCAGAGCCCTGGCTTGCTCTGGAGGTTTATGACAGGGCTGAGGCTATGACCCCGATTTCCGCCCTTGAGGGGCGGCCGTGTTGGATCGGCGTTGACCTCTCCAGCGTCGAGGATCTGACCGCCGCCGTTGCGGTGTTCGCCGAGGGTGATGGTGAGGCCCGCCGCTATGATGTGCTGCCGATGTTCTTCCTGCCCGAGGCGAACATCGCCATGAAGAGCGAGAAGGATCAGGCGGACTACCTGCGCTGGGCGGACGAAGGCTTCCTGACCCTGACCCCGGGCAATGTGGTCGATCACTCCGCAGTCATTGCTTATCTGAACGATCTGGCCGAACGCTTCGCTGTCCAGGAAGTCGTGATCGACCGCTGGAACTTGACTGCGGTCAACACGGCTCTTCAGGAGGAGGGTTTCACGGTGAACCAGTTCGGCCAGGGGATGGCCTCGATGTCGGCGCCGGTGAAAGAGTTGAAGCGTGCAATCCTTTCCGGGCATTTCCGCCACGGCGACAGTCCGCTTCTGCGGATGTGCTTCGGGAACGTGGTGGGCGAGAAGGATGCCCACGAGAATGAGAAGTTCACCAAGGCCAAGGCTCGGGGCAGGATCGACGGAGCGGTTGCGGCCGCAATGGCGGTTGGCAGAATCATCGCCAATGAGGTGACGCCATCGCCCTATGAGGGACGCGGCTTCGCCTTTCTCTGACCCGGCAGGCGTCTCGAAGGCTTCACATGTTCGCGATCATGCCCCCGCTTGCTCCGCTTCTGAACTGGTTCCGCCGTGGTTGCACGACTTTGCCAAAGCAAAAGGCCGCCCCGAAGGACGGCCATTTTATGCTGGTATTCCAGTAAGTTACTGGTGCCGCTGAAGGGACTCGAACCCCCGACCCCATCATTACGAATGACGTGCTCTACCAGCTGAGCTACAGCGGCATATTCCAGATACAGGCCCCAATTCTGTCCTGCTTGTCGTCGATGGCCTCAGAACTCTTTGGCTTTGCCTGTCACCCGGCACCGAAATCGCTGCCTGTGAAAGCTCTGCCGATCGCGTTACCGGAGCCATGCAGGCGCTCGTTTAAACGCGCGAGGCCTTCTTGTCCAGTGTCCGTTCACGGCAATTTCCCTTATCCGGCCCCCCGCATTGGAGAGGTCGGGACATAGGACTGGCGCGGTGCCGTAAGGGGCGCCCCCCGCGGGCCGGCGGCGCGTCCAGACGGCGCCCCTCAGGGCAAGCGTCCCCAGACAGCTCGCCACCCTTTGCCGCAGGCCATCCTGAGGAGATTTCATGCAATATGACGTAAAGTTATTATTATTATCAATACGTTATTTGACACCCACAACCTCATCCCGGCCCCACGCGATACCTGGGCGGGCACAGAACGATCTTTGGCATGTCGGTCCGGATCAATGTGGAATCAAGATGTCCAGGGCGCCCTGAATGACAGCGCCTGTCAAATCGCTCCGGGCGACGCTGCCGATCAGGACAGCGGCGGTGTTCCGCCCCTGACTAGCGGGCCCTTCGCCTCCTTTGCTGAAAGGTCACGCGCCACACCCCGCGAGGCAAATGCCCCGGACCTGACCAGTCCCGCCGATCATCCCGGCCATATCCGGGCGCGGATGCCCATTGCCAGGGTGGCGCAGTCGCTCAGGCCCAGGCCTGATCCGGATCGGGCAAGGGGATCGCATCAAGGAGCTCCCTCGTATAGGCCGCGCGGGGCTGGTCGAACAGTGCTGCCGTATCAGATGCTTCGACGATCTCGCCCTGGTAAAGCACCATGATCCGGGAACACAGCCTCCGGATCACGCTCAGGTCATGGCTGATAAAGGCCAGCGTCAGACCAAGCTCTTTCACCAGCCGCTCCAGCAGGTTCAGCACCTGCGCCTGGCTCGAGACATCGAGGCCCGAGACGATCTCATCTGCAAGGATGAAATCCGGACGCAGGGCGATGGCGCGGGCGATGCCCACCCGCTGACGCTGACCGCCCGACATCTCATGCGGGTAGCGGCCGGCCATCTCCTGCGGGAAGCCGACGAGATCCAGCGCCTCGGCCACACGGCCCCGCACATCCGCCACGCCATGCAGGCGCAAAGGCGCGGCGATCAGCTGGCCGACCCGGTGGCGCGGGTTCAGGGATGACATCGGGTCCTGAAAGATCATCTGGAACCTTCGCCGCAGCGGCCGCAGCGCCGCCTCATCCAGATGCGTGATGTCCTGCCCGTCAAACAGAACGCGCCCCGCCGTCGGCTCCAGGAGCCGCACGAGACAGCGCCCGAGGGTCGATTTCCCCGACCCCGAGCCACCGACAATCCCGATGATCTCACCCTTCGCGATGCTGAAATCGAGCCCCTTCAGGATCTCATTGCGGGGCGCCGGCCCCCAAAGCGGTTTGCGGTTCAGATCGGGAAGCGAGAGGCGCAGCCCCTCGACGCGGTAAAGCTCGTCAGACATGCGCCACCCCCCGGTCGTATGCGTCAATCTCCGCCCTCACCTCCGCGATCACCTGGTCAGGCACCGGGGTCAGGCTGGCGCCCGGATCGGTATATTTCGGCGTCGCCGCCAGCAGTGCCCGCGAATAGGCATGGCGCGGGCCGGCAAAGAAGCCGGGCACGTCATTATCCTCGACCACCATGCCGCCATAAAGCACCGAAAGCCGGTTGCAGACCTTGGACACCACGCCCAGATCATGGGTCACGAACAACAGCGCCGTGCCGTGCCTTGTCTGCATATCCCTGATCAGTTTCAGGATCTGCTTTTGCACCGTCACATCCAGCGCGGTCGTCGGCTCATCGGCGACGATCAGCTTTGGTTCAGCCGCAAAGGCCGAAGCGATCAGAATACGCTGCCGCATCCCCCCCGAAAGCTCATGCGGATAGGCCCGCATCACCCGCGCCGGGTCCTGGATCCTGACCTCATCCAGCAACTCTTCGGCCCGCGCCACCGCCCGCGCCCGGTCCCAGCCCAGAATGTCCACCAGCCGGTCAGTAATCTGCGGCGCGATCCGGCGCGAGGGGTTCAGCGCCGTCAGCGGATCCTGTGGGATCAGGGCGCAGGTCTGGCCGATCCGGTGCCGCCGGTCCCGCTCCGACAGGCGCTGCAGATCTTCACCGCCGAGGAGTATCTCGCCCCCGGTCAGCTCCACCGCTTTCGGCAGGATCCCCAGTACCGCTTTGCCGATCATCGACTTGCCGGCGCCGCTTTCCCCAACCAGCCCGCGCACCTCGCCCGGCGCAACCGCGAGCGAAACATTGCGCAAAAGCGGGTGGTTCTGCCGGGTGATCCGCGCCGACAGGCCTTTCAGCTCAAGATAATTCATCGCAGCACCGGATCGTAGCGGTTCTTCAGCCCTTCCCCCAGCTGGGAAAAGGCGAGAACGGTCAGGAAAAGCGTGATCAGCGGGAAGACCAGCACCCACCATGCCTGGTTGATCGAGATCCGCCCCTCGGAAATCATCCCGCCCCAGGTCGGGTCATCGGTCGGGATCGAGAGGTTCACAAAGCTCAGGATCGCCTCGATGATCACCGCAATGCCCATCTCCAGCGTCAGAAGCACCACGATGGTCGGCAGGACATTGGGCAGGATCTCGGTCAGCATGGTGGAAATCCGGCCCCGCCCCACCACGCGCGCCGAGGCGACATAGTCCATCGCCCCCTGGCACATCGCCTCGGCCCGGATCACCCGGGCAAAGCGCGTCCAGTCGATCACCACAATCGCCACGATGATCGAGGTGAGCCCCGGCCCCATCACGGCGATCAAAAGGATGGAAAACAGCACCGGCGGAAAGGCCATCCAGATGTCGATAAAGCGCGAAATCACGGTATCGACCCAGCCGCGCATATAGCCTGCCATCAGCCCGAGCCCAGCGCCAAGGATACAGGTCACCACTCCCGCCACCAGCGCGACCGACAGCGCCACCCGCGCGCCATAGATGATCCGGCTCAGCACATCACGGCCCAGACTGTCAGTCCCGAGCCAGTAGCCAGGTTCCGCCCCCGCCATCCAGAAGGGCGGCATCCGGCCCAGGAACAGATCCTGCGCCAGTGGATCCTGCGGCGCAACCAGCGGCGCAAAGATCGCCGCCAGCACCACAAGACCAATCCAGCCCGCCGAAAGCCAGAGCCGCGGCCCCGCCCGGCGTTTCACAAGCGATCGGGCATCAGCCATGACGCAGCCTCGGGTTCAGAACGGCATAAAGCAGATCAACCACCAGGTTCACCCCGGTGAAGATCAGCGCGAAGAGGATCACGATGCCCTGGATCAGCGGCAGATCGCGGTTGATCACCGCCTCAATGGCCATATTGCCAAGCCCTTCATAGGAAAACAGCCGCTCGATGATGACGGTGCCGCCGATCAGAAAGGTGAACTGCACGCCGACCAGCGTCAGCGTCGGCAACACCGCATTGCGCAGGGCCTCACGCAAAATGACCCGCGTCTCGCCATAGCCCCGCGTCCTTGCCAGGGTGACGTAATCCAGATGCATGGTCTCTTTCAGGCTCTGCTTCAAAAGCTGCCCGATGATCGCCGCCAGCGGGATCGCCAGCGCCAGCGCCGGCAGGAACATATGGCTGACAATATCGGCCCAAAGATCGAACCGCAGCCGGATCAGGCTCTCGAACAGGTAGAAATTCGTCACAAAGGGCAGATCCAGCGACGGCGTCACCCGCCCCGAGATGTGAAACACCGGCCAGAGCACGCCAAACCCCAGGATCAGCAAAAGCCCCCAGAGGAAATCCGGCACCGAAAGCGCCATCCCATTGGCAATATCAATCGCCGCCTCGGTGCTGGTCTCGCGCCGCCTTGTGCCCCAAAGCGCGAGGCCCCCCCCGATGACGCAGGCCATGGCCAGCGCCATGACCGAGAGTTCCAGCGTCGCCGGAAGCCGCCTCAAAACCATCGCCGTCACCGGCTGGCGCGCGGTGATCGAGGTGCCGAAATCGCCCTGCACAACCCCGCCCAGCCAGATGAAAAACTGCTCCATAATCGAGCGGTCAAAGCCGTAAAGCGCGTTCAGCCGCGCGATATCGGCCTCGCTCGCGCCCGGTGGCAGCATCATCGCAATCGGATTGCCCGGCACCACCCGGATGACGACAAAAACAATCACCGCCACGCCAAAAAGCGTGATCAATGTCGTCACCAGCCGCCCCATTACCGTTCTGAAAAATTGCATCGCCACATCCCGAAAGCGCCGCAGGCCCGGCCCTTTCATCTGTCCTTAAATATCCCGCGGGGGTCCGGGGGCGCGAAGCCCCCGGCGCCACCACACTCAGCCGCGCGTCATCAGATGCGGCAACAGCGCGCCCGAAGCATGCGGCGTGACCACCACACCCTTCGCCGAGAGGATAGGCTGCACATATTGCAACAGCGGGATCACCAGGGCCTCTTCCGCGATGAACCGGTCCACCGCCTTCCAGCCCGCGATCCGCTTCGCCTCGTCCTTCTCACCCCAGAGCGGATCGATCATGTCGATCAGATCCTGCCCGTCCCAGACCGAATGCGGGCTCGGCCCGTACATCGCGAACCCGGTCCCCGTGGTCGGGTCGCCGACCGAGTTCCCCCAGTTGTAAAACGCCGCCGGCGCCAGCTGATCGGCCGCGCGCAGCTCGTAATGTTTGGCGATCTCATAGACCTCGATCTCGGCCTCGATCCCCACGCGCCGCCACAGACCCACAATCGCCTGGATCATCTCGTAATCCTTGGGCTTGAAGCCCCGCGTGGTCTGGATTTTGAACTTCACCGGATTGTCTGTCGAATAGCCCGAGGCCGCCAGCAATTCGACCGCCTTTTCCGGGTTGTAATCGACAGTGATCGACGGGTCATAGGCCTCATATTCCGGCGTCTCCAGCGTGTCGATTTTCACGCCGTAACCCGACAGCAGCCGGTCGATGATCGCCTGTTTGTCAATCGCATGAACGGCGGCCTTGCGGACATTCGGGTCCAGCATCACGTCAATATCATTGAGGAAAATCATCCCGATATCCGAGATGGGCGTCGCCACGCCGTTCATCGAGCCCTTAAGGCGGTCATATTCCTCATAGGGCATTTCCAGCGTGACATGGCTGTTGCCGGATTCGATTTCCGCCACCCGCGCCGCCGCATCGGTCACGAATTTGATCGTCACCGTTTTGAACTCGGGCGCGCCGCCCCAATAGGCCTCATTCGCCTTCAACCGGACAAAGGCATTGCGCTCGAATTTCTCAACCATATAGGGGCCGGTGCCGATCGGTGCCGCCTCGAAACCTTGCGCGCCGACCTTTTCATAATAGGTCTTGGGGAGCACATAGCCGGTCAGGAAATACATCCATTTGAAGATCGTGGGGTCGAATTGCTTCACATCGGCGATGACACGATTGCCCTCGACCCGGTGGTTTTCCAGCGTACCCCAGACGAACTGGATCGGGCTGCCGGTGGCCGGGTCTGCCACCCGCGCCAGGCTCCAGGCGACGTCCTCGGCGGTGAAGTCCGAGCCGTCATGCCATTTGACACCCTCGCGCACCACCATCCAGATCTGGCTGTAATCCTCGTTCCAGCCCCATTCGGTCAAAAGCCCCGGCGCCGGTTTCAGATCGGGCTGTTGCAGAATGAACTGGTCAAAGACCGACTGGTAAATGCCCTGGATCGTCGGGTTCACCGCACTCGGGCCGGTGGTCGGGTCCCAGCTGGGCAGCGTGACGTTATAGGCGATCACCAGCTCGTCGATCTCAGCCAGCGCAGGCAGGCTGAAGACGCCGAGTGTGACACTGGCAGCAGAGAGCTGCAGCAAGGCTCTGCGGTTGAGTTTCATCATGTTTCCCTGTCGTTTTTATGTGGATGGGTCAGTGATCGCGCGCCGGTCTGATGCCGTTTTGTCGCGCGCGCAGTAATTTGCTTTACCGGGCCGCCCTCCCCGCCAGCTTTCGGGCCAGCAGATAGCCCGGCCCCGCGCCGGTGCCAGCGCCGGGCCAGACCGCCGCGCCGGTCAGATGCAGGTTTTTCAGCGCGGTCGAGCCATCGGAATGACCCCGCGCCGGGCGGAACATGAAATTCTGCGAAATATGGTGGCTGCCGCAAACCTGGTCGCCACCTACCAGATTGGGATTCTCCGCCTCCAGATCCAGGGGCGAGACCACACGTTTCCCAAGGATCTTCGCGCGCGTGCCCGGCGCGTAGCGCTCCAGAATATCCAGCGCACGCTCGGACATCGGCGCGGTGGCCGCCTCCCAGTTGCGCGCGGTGATCTGGCCCGCCGCATCGCCTTTGATCTCGCCCGGCACCATCCGCACCTGCACCCAGAGGATGTGCTTGCCCTCCGGCGCGCGCGACGGATCCTGGCCGGTCGGCTGGCCCACCACCAGGATCGGTTCATCAGGCAAAAGCCCGGCCTGGGCCTGCTGATAAACCCGCGCCTGCTGATCAAGGCTGGGCGCAAGATGGATATAGGCGAAACGCTTCAGTTCCTCCCCCGCCGCCCAGTCGGGCAGGCTGTCCATCGCCAGATGAATCATCATCGTGCCCGGCGCGTAGGCGTAATCGGTCATCGCCTTGTCGAAACGCGGCTCCGTCGCGCCGGTCAGCCGGCTGAGCGCCTGCGGCGCGACCCCCGCAATCACCGCTTTTCTCGCTGCAATGCGGCGCCCGTCGGCCAGTTCAATCCCGCTCGCCTTGCCATTCTCATGCAGAATGCGGCTGACGCTGGCGCCACATTCGACCCGCCCGCCTCGCGCCTCAATTGCCGCGACCATGGCGCGGATGATGGTGTCTGCACCGCCCTGGCCCAGCATCATCCCGAAATTTTGTGCAACCATTCCCTCGAGATAGGGAAAAATACCGCCCCCCGCGACATCGGGCGCATAATCGAGATGCAGCCCCCAGGCCCCCAGAAGCGCCTGCATCTTTGGCGAACGGAAGGTCTTTGTCAGAAAGCGGCGCGGCGTCTGCGCCATGAACTGCGCAATATCCAGACTGCCACCGATTTTGTTGCGGTGCAGCACTTTAAACATGAAATATGCAATCGCATTGAATTTCATCGGCATTGAAAGGATGCCGCCAATCGCTTCGGCAGTTTGCGGAAAGCTTTCAATCAGCCCTGCCCAGGCCTCGGCATCTGCGGGATCCTCGGCTTTGATCCGCGCGAGGGTTTCGGCGCGATCCGTGGTCACGCCAAGCCAGGTTCCATCCGGAAAAGCCGAGGCAAAGGGCTTTGACACCGGCAGGAACGTGCAGCCATGCCGCGCCAGCTCCTGCCCATAATCCTTATAAAACGCCGATCCGGCGAAGAGGTTCAGGTTCATTGCCGCCCAGTCGTGGCGAAAGCCCGGCAGGGTATATTCACCGGTCTTCACCGCACCACCCGGGGCAGAGGCCTGCTCGAAAAGCCCGACTTTCCAACCCTTTGCTGCAAGGTGCAATGCACAGGCAAGGGCGTTATGCCCCGCCCCGATCAGGATCGCATCATAGCTGTCGGACATTTTTCTGATCCCTGCATTTTAAGATATATTTGCAAACGCATTTATTTCTGTCTAGCGTGATTCTCACAGGCGCTGAGAAAAGCGTCACGCCGCGCCGGAATGGTCCTGGAAAAACAGGTGGCGCGCCGGACACCAATCAAAGACCGGATGGTCAGACAGGGAGAACGGATATGACCGCAGCCAATGCGCTGATACAGCTTGCGGGTTTGCTGGCTTCGGGTGGGGTCAGGGTGGTTGACCTGACCGCGACGCTCGGGCCGGAAACGCCGCTTCTGAAACTTCCACCGGAATTCGCGAAAGACACGCCGCCGGTTAAGATCCACAAGATCAGCGAATATGACGAGAATGGCCCCTTCTGGGCCTGGAACTGGTTAGAGCTGGGCGAGCATTCCGGCACCCATTTCGACGTGCCGCATCACTGGATCACCGGTCGCGAAAACCCCGAAGGCTATACCGACACAATAGACGTCCAGCGCCTGATCGCGCCGGTCAATGTGCTCGATTTCAGCGCGGAATGCGCGGCCGATCCGGATTTCCTGCTGACCATCGACCATGTGAAGGCCTGGGAGGCAAAACATGGCGCAATCCGGGCCGGCGAATGGGTCGTCCTGCGCTCGGACTGGGATCGGTTCAACCATGACGAGGCGCTTTTCCTGAACGCCAATGAGACCGGCCCCCATACCCCCGGCCCGACCGCCGAAGTGGTGCAATATCTGATCGACAAAGGCATTGTCGGCTGGGGCAGCCAGTGTATTGGCACCGATGCGGGCTGCGCCGGTGGCATGACGCCGCCCTATCCCGCGCATAATCTGCTCCATGCCAATAACCGCTTTGGCCTTGCCTCGCTGGTCAATCTCGACAAGTTGCCTGCGAAGGGCGCGATCCTGATTGCGGCCCCTCTGAAAATCAAACAGGGCACCGGCTCGCCGATCCGCGCGCTGGCGCTCGTTGCGGGAAGCTGAACCCTATGGCCGCTGTCGACCACATCATTATCGGATCCGGGATCAACGGGCTGGTTGCCGCCAGTCTGCTGGCACTGAAGGGCCGCAAGGTCCTGGTGCTGGAACGCGAGGAGGTTGCGGGTGGTTGCCTGCGCACGACCGAGCTGCATCCCGGTTTCCTGCATGATCCGATGGCGGCCACATTCGTTCTTTTCATGACCAGCCCGGCCGGGGCGGCGCTTGGGCCACATCTGGCGAAACACGGGTTTGACTATTGCCATACGCCGCATCCGACCGCAGTTTTGCGACCGGACGGGCGGGCGCTGGTGCTCTCGACCAATCGGGCAGAGAATATTGCAACGCTGAACGCGGCCGCGCCCGGTGACGGCGATGCCTTTGCCGCCGAGGTCGACCGGCTGGCGGCGGATGCGCCTTTCATGTTCGCGATCCTGGGTCAGCCACTCTGGTCCTGGGCCACGCTGAAAGTGCTGCTGAAAGAGACCCGCAAACGCGGGCTTCGTGGCCTCGCGGGCTGGATGGGCCAGCAGCTTGACCCGATGCGCGGCTGGCTTGAGACCACTTTCAGATCTGAAGACACCCGTGCGCTGTTTGCGCCCTGGGCGCTGCATTGCGGACTGACGGTCGAGAATGCCTATTCCGGCGCCATGGGTCGCGTGATCGCCTTCGCGCTGGAGGCCGCTGGCGCGCCCATCTCGAAGGGCGGCGCAGGCCAGGCGGCGAAAGCTTTCGTCTCGTTGATCGAAGCCAATGGCGGCGAGGTGCGCTGCAATGCCGATGTTGATGAAATCACAGTGGAAAAGGGCCGGGTGACCGGCGTCCGGCTGAAGGATGGCGTCACGATCCGGGCGAAATCGGTACTGGCCTCGGTCGCGCCGGGGCAGCTTTACAACCGCTTGCTCAAAGACGTGAACCTGCCCGAAGAGAAGGTCGCGCTGAAACGCTTCCGCCATGGGCGCGGCGATTTCCAGCTGCATTTCGCGCTGGACGGGGTGCCGGAATGGAAGACACCGGGCCTTGATCAGGTGGCGCTGATCCATCTGGCGGAAAGCGTCGATGCGGTGTCGAAATCGTCTAACGAGGCCGAACGTGGACTCTTTCCTGCAAGGCCGACGATCTGCGTCGGTCAGCCCTCGCGGCTGGACCCCACGCGCTGCCCGGAAGGCAAGGCCGTGATCTGGATGCAGATCCCCGATGCACCGACCGAGATCAAAGGCGACGCAGCGGGCGAGATCCAGGCCCGCGACTGGGACGAGGCGCGCGAGGCTTTCGCCGACCGCCTTCAGGCCATTCTCGCCAGCCATATCAAAGATTTCGACAGGCTCGTTCTGGCACGCCGCGCCTATAGCCCGAAAGATCTGGAACGGATGAACGTTAACCTTGTCGGCGGCGACCCCTATGGCGGTTCCTGCGCGGTGGATCAGTTCTTCATCTGGCGGCCGTTTTACAATGCCACCAATGGCACTGGCCCGGTGCGCGGGCTGATCCATATCGGCGCCTCGACCCATCCGGGGCCGGGGCTGGGCGGCGGCTCTGGCTATAATGCAGCGAAGAGGCTGGGCGCATGAGCAGTGAACCCCCTGCCCCCGCGCAGCGCCTTGGCCAGATCGGGCTGTCTTCCTTCCCCCCCTATCTGATGAACCGGCTGATGGGCCAGTATAACGGCATTTTGCGCAGCGAGATGGCCGATATGGGCCTGACCACCGCCAAGATGCGGGCGCTTGGCGTGCTTTCCGTGATGGACGGCCCGCTGATCCGCGAGCTGGCGGAACTCGCCGTGACCGAGCAATCGACACTGTCACGCGCGCTCGACCAGCTTCAGGCCGAAGGGCTCGTGCGGCGTGAAGCCGACCCGAATGACAGCCGCGCCACGCGGATTTATTCGACCGATCTCGGCCGTGCCGCGTTTGAACGGATCTGGCCGCATATGGCCCTCGCCGCCGAGCGGATGTTTCGCGGGATCTCCGATGACGAGCGGCATGCTTTCGTCGGCACTTTGCAAAAAATGCTGGCCAATATCTGCAAGCAAGAGGTTTAAGCCATGGCAGAGCGCAGTTTCAAAGCCGAGGTCGAACACCTGCGCAAAGGCGCGGGCGAGACCTTTACGGGCGAAGGGATTCTGGCGCTCACCAAGGCGCTTTTGGAATCCGGCGTCGGCTATGTCGGCGGCTATCAGGGCGCGCCGATCTCTCACATGATGGATGTGCTTTCCGATGCCGAAGAGCTGATGGCCGAGCTGGGCGTCCGGTTCGAGGCCAATGCCAATGAGGCGGGCGCGGCGGCGATGCTGGCGGCCTCGGTGCATTATCCGATCCGCGGCGCGGTGACGTTCAAAGGGCCGGTCGGCGTCAATGTGGCGTCAGATGCGCTGGCGAACCTGACGGATTCCGGCGTGAATGGCGGCGCGCTGATCATCGTGGGCGAGGATTACGGCGAGGGGTCCTCGATCATGCAGGAACGCAGCCATGCTTTCGCGATGAAGTCGCAGATGTGGCTGCTGGACCCGCGCCCGAACCTCCAGGCGATGGTCGATGCGGTGCATTACGGGTTCGACATGTCCGAGGCGACGAATACGCCCGTCATGATGATCGTCCGGATCCGGTCCTGCCATGTCACCGGCACGTTTGAATGCCGCGACAACAGGCGCCCTGCTTTGACGGTGAAAGACGCGCTGAAGAACCCGCAGACCGATTTCACCCGCGTCGTGCTGCCGCCCTTCACCTATCTGCACGAGCAGGACAAGATCAACAATCGCTGGCCCGCCGCCGAGAAATACATTGTCGACCACAAGCTGAACGAATTCTTCGGCCCCAAAGGGGGCAAAACCGGGCTGATCGTCCAGGGCGGCATGTATAATGGCGTGATCCGGGCCTTGCAGCGCATGGGCCTCGCCGATCTTTACGGCAATACCGAAGTGCCGATCTATTGCCTGAACGTGGCCTATCCGCTGGTTTCGTCGGAATTTCTGGGCTTCTGCGAAGGCAAGGACCATGTCCTTGTCGTCGAAGAGGGCCATCCGGAGTTCATCGAGCAGCAGCTTTCTACCTATCTCTACCGCGCCGGGTCATCGGTCAAACTCCATGGTAAGGGCATCCTGCCGATGGGGGGCGAATATACCGGCCAGGTCATGCTCGACAGCCTGACGGCGTTCCTGAAAATCGCGGCGCCTGGAATGCTGCCGGCAACGGTGCGCGCGCCGAATGAAGACAAGCCGCAACTGCCCGATCTGACCAAAGTCGTGCCGATGCGCCCGCCGGGGTTCTGCACCGGCTGCCCCGAGCGACCCATTTTTGCCGCGCTGAAAATGGTGCAGCAGGAACGCGGCAAGCATCAGATCACCGCCGATATCGGCTGCCATCTCTTCGGCTCGATGCCGCCCTTTTACGTCGGCGGCGCCACGATGGGCTACGGGCTTGGCCCGGCGGCCAATGCGGCCTTTGACGGCGGCGGCGAGCGGCGGCCGATCTCGATCATCGGCGATGGCGGGTTCTGGCATAACGGGCTGAACAGCTCGATCGGCAATATGGTGTTCAACAAATCCGACGGCCTCGTTGTGGTGGTCGACAACTATTATTCGGCGGCGACCGGCGGCCAGGATGTGATGTCGTCGCGCGCGGCAAACGACACCAAGGCCACCAACAACCCGATCTCGCAGGCGGTGAAGGGGATCGGTGTGAAATGGGTGCGCCAGATCGATCACACCTATGATGTGCCGAAGCTGAAAGCGACCATCACCGAGGCGCTGACTACGCCGGAAAAGGGCCCCAAGGTCATCGTCGCCTCGTCGGAATGTATGCTGAACAAGCAGCGCCGCGAGCGCCCGCTGAAAGCCCGGGCGATCAAAGAGGGGCGCCGGGTCGAGGCGCCGCGCTTTGGCGTGGATGCAGCGGTCTGCACCGGTGATCACGCCTGTATGCGGCTGTCGGGCTGCCCGTCTCTGGGGCTGAAACATACAAATGACCCGCTGCGCGACGATCCGGTGGCCTGGATCGACCAGACCTGCGTCGGCTGTGGCAATTGCGGCGAGGTGGCCGATGCGGCTGTGCTCTGCCCCAGTTTTTACCGCGCCGATGTGGTTCATAACCCGACCGGGTTCGAGAAATGGCGGGCCGGTCTCAGTGGCCGCCTGATCGGATGGCTTGCCCGTCGTCGCGCGGCCCGCAGGCTGGAGTTCCCGGCATGAGCCTGCACGAGGTCATCCCCCCACGCCAGCCCGATGAAAAGCTGACATCCATCATCAAAGTCGCGATCTATGCCGTCGGTGGCCAGGGTGGCGGCGTGCTCACCGGCTGGATCGAGGATGTCGCCCGCGCGCAGGGCTTTGCGGCCCAGGCGACCTCGGTCGCGGGCGTGTCGCAGCGTACCGGCGCCACGATCTACTATGTCGAAATGGCCCCGATGGAGGGCGGCCAGCCGGTTTTCTCGCTGATGCCAGCGGCGGGTGATGTCGATGTGATGATCGCTGCCGAATGGATGGAGGCCGGGCGTGCCATCATTCGCGGCTTTGTCACGCCGGACCGCACCACGCTGATCGCCTCGACCCATCGCAATCTGGCGGTGTCCGAAAAGATGGTGCCGGGCGACGGTGTCGCCGACCCTGAGGCCGTGCGCGAAGCGGCAACCCAGACCGCGAAACGCCTGCTAGCCGCCGATTATGAGGCGGTGGCGGTAAAAAACGGCTCGGTCATTTCCTCGACCCTGTTCGGGGCACTGGCAGCCTCGGGCGCACTCCCTTTCCCGCGCGAGGCTTTTGAAGAGGCGATCCGCCAGTCCGGCGGCAAGGGGATCGAGGCCAGTATTCGTGCCTTTGGCGCAGGTTATGACGCCGCGCTGCAGGGTGATATCGGCAAGAACGAACCCGCGCCCGTCAGCCCGGATACCCCCGTGCGCGGCCCGGCAAAGCTGATGGCGGCCTGGGAAAAACTGATGACCCGGGTCAGCGCAATGCCCGCTCCGGTCGCTGAAATGGCGGAACACGGGCTGCGCAAGGTGGTCGGGTTTCAGGACATCGCCTATGGCGCCGACTATCTCGATCGGCTGGCGACGGTGCTGGCGCGGGACCATGCCCCCTGGGATCTATCGGTCCAGGCGGCGAAATATGTCGCCAATGCAATGTGTTATGATGATGTGATCCGGGTCGCCGATCTGAAAACCCGCAGCAGCCGTTTTCAGCGGATCCGGGGCGAGATGGGCGCGAAAGATCAGCAATTGATGCAGCTGACCGAATTCATGCATCCCCGCGCCGAGGAAATCGCCGGCATGTTACCCCGCAAATGGGGGGCGAAGGTCGAGGCCAGTCCGAAATCCATGGCGCGGCTCAATCGCTGGTTTGGTCATGGGCGACGCATCCGCACCGACAGCTTTCGCGGCTATGCGATGCTTTATGTGCTGGGCGGGATGAAATTCTGGCGCCGCCGCACGCTCCGCCACGCACAGGAAGTGGCGCATCTCGAAGCCTGGTTGACCCGCGCGATGGCCGAGGTCGACCGCAACTATCCGCTCGCAGTCGAGCTGATCCGCTGCCGCCGTCTGATCAAGGGCTATTCCGACACCCATGCGCGGGGCCTGTCGAAATTCGACCGTGTGCTGGCGGCGATTGATCTGGTGGCGGATCGCGAGGATGCCGCCGACTGGGCGCGGCGCCTGCGCGAGGCCGCACTGAAGGATGAGGAAGGCAAGGATCTCGACGGCGCGATCCAGACGATCCAGAGCTTTCTGTAACGCAAATGGCCGGGTTGATCTCCCGGCCCTTTTGTTCGCATGTACCCCGACTTACAGACCCGGCGCAGGCAGATAGCGCCTTTTCAGCGCGGGCGGTGCGGCGTATTCCAGCCCGGCAAGCACCGCGCGAATGCGCGCCGGGCCATGGGCCTCCAGCATCGCAAACGGGCCGCGCGGGAAATTCAGCCCGAGCTTCAGCGCCGTATCGATACCGTCCCGGGTCGTGCCACCTTCCGCGAGGAGCCAGGCGGCTTCATTCACCAGCGTGGCCTCGATCCTGAGCGCGATCGCTGCAGCATCGGCGGGCGGCGTTTCGGGGCGGTCAGGGAAGAGAAAACCCTTGCCGGTCTTGCGCCCCAGATTGCCGCTCGCGACCTGGGCTTTCAGCGCGTCAAAGACGTGGTAGCGCGGGTTGTTTGCCATCGCGCGCGCCAGGCTTTCGGTGGCGGCAAGGTTGATATCGGCTCCGACCAGATCGATCAGCCCGAACGGCCCCAGCCGGTAGCCCGCCGCCAGCATCGCGGCGTCGATCTCGCTTGCGCTGCGTCCCTCTTCCAGCAGCGCCAGTGCCTCGCCATAGAAAGGCCGCGCGCAGCGGTTGACGATGAAACCAGGGCGATCCGGGCAGGCGATCACGGTCTTGCCCGCAGCCTCGGTCAGATTACGGGCACGGGCAAGCGCCTCTGGCGCAGATCCGTCATGCGCGACCAGCTCCACCAGTTTCATCACCGGCGCAGGGTTGAAGAAATGCAGGCCCAGAAGGCGCCCCGGGTTGCGCAGCCCCTCGGCCATCGCAGCAACCGACAGCGAGGAGGTATTCGTCGCCAGCACTGCGTCCGGGGCCATAACCGCCTCAAGCGCGGTGAAGATCGCGGTCTTGACCTCAAGCCGTTCGACCACCGCCTCGATGGCGAGGTCTGCGGCCCCCATCGCCCCGGCATCCGGCACAACCTGGAACCGCGACAGCAGCGCATCGCGAGCCTCCGGTGTCAGCTTGCCGGCCTCGACCCGGGGCGCGAGCGCGCCCGTCAGGCGTTCGACCGCATTGTCGCGGGCAAGCTCATGCGCATCGGTGGCGAGCACGTCAAACCCTGCCGCCGCATAGGTCTGCGCAATCCCCAGCCCCATCGTGCCAAGGCCAATCACCGCAACCGTTGCCATCTCAATTCCCCTGATAGACGGGTTTACGCTTTTCGCGGAAGGCGCGGATGCCCTCGGCCTTGTCCTGGCTGTCCAGAAGCGTCTCGAATGCGGCCCGCTCTGCGGTCAGCGCAAGCGGGGCCTCGGCGCCTTCGACCAACGCGGCCTTTGCCGCCGCCAGTGCCAGCGGCGCGCGCAGCGCAAGACGCGTGGCCAGCGTGGCACCCTCGGCCAGGGCATCGCCCATGCGATGCGAGGCCAGCCCCCAGGCGAAAGCCGTATCCGCGTCGATGATTTCCCCGGTCAGCACCAGCCGCGCCGCCCGCGCCGGGCCGACCCGGGCGAGAAGACGCTGCCCGCCCCCCGCACCGGGAATGATGCCGAGATTGCTTTCCGGCAGGCCGAGCCGCGCGGTATCACCGACCAGCAAAAGATCTGCCATCAGCGCCAGTTCCAGCCCGCCGCCAAGCGCGAAACCCTCGACCGCCGCCACCAGCGGTTTGGGAAAGGCGCGGATCGCCGCCCAATGGGTCTTGCGCGGATCCAGCGCCGCCTCGGCGCTGGATTTCGTCTCTATCTCTGCAATATCTGCGCCTGCGGCAAAGTTTCCCTCGGCACCTTGCAGCAGCACCGCGCGGCAGCCGGGATCCCCTGCGAGCCGGTTCAGCACCGCCGCCAGATCCGCCAGAAGCCCCGTATTCAGCGCGTTTTTTGCCGCAGGCCGGTTCAGGATCAGCTTTGTCCAGCCGCCCTCATCACTCTCGATCAGATGTTCCATGATGGCAGAATGCCCTCTCACGATGAATATTCAAGTCGAAAAATTTTAAACTTGAAATTTATTCTGAAAGCCGCAAGGATCGGCGCAAATCAGGGAGTTCCGGCTATGAAGATCCTTTGCCTCGGGGCGGGTCCGGCGGGCCTTTATTTCGCCATTTCGATGAAGCTGCGCGACCCGTCCCATGACGTCACGGTGCTTGAACGCAACAAGGCCAATGACACATTCGGCTGGGGCGTGGTGCTCTCGGATGACGCGCTTGGCCGGATGCAGAAGAACGATCCCGTCTCGACCGAGGCGATCCGCGCCGATTTCGCCTATTGGGATGATATTGCGGTCGTGCATGACGGGGTCCGCACGGTTTCCGGCGGGCATGGTTTCGCCGGGATCGGGCGCAAGGCGATGCTGATCCTTCTGCAAAACCGTGCGCGCGAACTGGGCGTCAATCTGCAATTCGAGACCATCTTCAAATCTGCCGAAGAGTATCGCCGGGATTACGATCTTGTCGTCGGCTGCGACGGCATCAACAGCATCGTACGCAACGAATATAAGGACGTCTTCCAGCCCGATATCGACCTGCGCAAATGCAAGTTCATCTGGCTTGGCACGCATCAGAAATTCGATGACGCCTTTACCTTTATCTTCGAGAAAACAAAGCACGGCTGGGTCTGGGCGCATGTCTACCAGTTCGACAACAACACCGCGACTTTCATCGTCGAAACCCTTCCCGAGACATGGGAGAAATTCGGTTTCGCCACGATGTCGAAAGAAGAAATCGTCGAGACCTGCCGCCAGATTTTTGAGGCGCATCTTGGCGGGCACGAACTGATCTCGAACGCGGCGCATCTGCGCGGCTCGGCGGTCTGGTCGCAATTCCCCCGCGTGATCTGCGACAAGTGGTATCATGAGAATGTCGTGCTGATGGGCGATGCGGCGGCAACCGGGCATTTCTCGATCGGCTCGGGCACGCGCCTGGCCTTTGATTCCGCGATTGCGCTGGCCGAATATCTGCATTCCGAGCCGGATATGCAGGCCGCGTTTGAACGCTATCAGGAAGAGCGCCGGGTCGAGGTGCTGCGCCTGCAATCGGCGGCGCGCAACAGCCTTGAATGGTTCGAACAGGTCGAGCGTTACCTCGATATGCCCTCGCCCCAGTTCGCCTATTCGCTGCTGACACGCAGCCAGCGGATCAGCCATGAAAACCTGCGGCTGCGCGACCCCGAATGGCTTGCCAGCGCGGAAGACTGGTTCCAGGAACAGGCAGGCGGCCAGAAGGGCAGCCGCCCGATGTTCGCGCCCTATAAGCTGCGGGACATGCAGCTGAAGAACCGCATCGTGATGTCGCCGATGGCGCAATATAAGGCGGTTGATGGCTGCCCGACCGACTGGCACCTGATCCATTACGCGGAACGCGCCAAGGGCGGTGCCGCGCTGATCTATACCGAGATGGCCTGTGTCTCGGCCACTGGTCGCATCACTCCTGGTTGCCCGGGGCTTTACGCGCCGGAACATGAGGCAGCCTGGAAGCGGCTCGCGGATTTCATTCATGCCGAGACCACGGCGAAGCTCTGCATCCAGATCGGCCATGCCGGGCGCAAGGCCTCGACCTGTGTTCCCTGGGATGGTGGTATCGACGCGCCGCTCAAGACCGGCAACTGGCCGGTGATCTCGGCCTCGCCCATCGCTTACAAGCCCGACCTTGCGGTGCCGAAAGAGATGGACAAGGCCGATCTGGCCGCGGTGAAAGCCGAATTCGTCGCGGGCGCCGAAATGGCCCAGCGCGCCGGCGCCGATATGATCGAGATGCATGCGGCGCATGGCTATCTGCTGGCTTCCTTCATCAGCCCGGTCACCAACCGGCGGAGCGACGAATATGGCGGCAGCCTGGAAAACCGCCTGCGCTATCCTCTGGAAGTCTTCCGCGCCATGCGGGCGGTCTGGCCCGAGGAAAAGCCGATGTCGGTGCGGATCTCGGCTCATGACTGGATCGAAGGCGGCGTGACGCCGGAAGAGGCGGTGGAGATCGCGCGCCAGTTCAGCGCGGCGGGCGCCGATATCATCGACGTCTCATCCGGGCAGACCGACCCGGCCGAACGACCGATCTATGGCCGCATGTTCCAGACGCCGTTTTCCGACCGCATCCGCAACGAGGCGGGGCTTTCGACCATGGCGGTCGGCAATATCACCGACTGGGATCAGGCAAATGGCATCCTGATGGCAGGCCGCGCCGATCTGGTGATGATCGGACGGATGCATCTGGCCGATGCCAACTGGACGCTGCATGCCGCGATTGACCAGGGCGAGACCCATGCCGAATGGCCTGCCCCATACCGCCATGGCCAGGTGACTCTGACCCGGCTGCATCAGCGCCAGCAAGAGGCGATAAGGGCATGACGGATCTTGCAGGCAAGCGCGTATTGATCACCGGCGGAGGCACCGGCGTCGGGGCCGATCTCGCCCGGGGCTTTGCCGCCCGGGGCGCCGAAGTGGTGATCTGCGGGCGCCGTCTCGCACCTTTGCAGGCGGTGGCCGGGCCGATTGGCGCGCAGGCCCTGCAGGCCGATGTGACGGATGAGGCGGATGTGAAACGCCTGTTCACCGAGGCCGGGCGCTGCGACATTGTGATCGCCAATGCCGGGGCCGCAGCCTCGGCGCCTCTGGCGAAGACCTCGCTGGCGGACTGGAACGCGATGCTTGCGGTCAATCTCACCGGGGTTTTCCTGACCTTCCGCGAGGCGCTGTCGCAGTTTGACGGCTGGGGGCGGCTGATTGCGGTCGCCTCGACCGCCGGGCTGAAAGGCTATGCCTATGTCGCACCCTATGCGGCGGCGAAACATGGCGTGGTCGGCATGGTCAAAAGCCTGGCGCTGGAAGTCGCGAAGAAACCGGTCACGGTGAATGCGCTTTGCCCGGGCTTTCTTGATACCGAGATGACCGACCGTTCGGTCGCAAATATCGTCGGAAAGACCGGGATGAATGCGGATGATGCGCGCAGGACACTTGCCGCCACCAATCCGCAACTGCGCCTGATCCAGCCCGCCGAAGTGACCTCTGCCGCGCTGTGGTTGTGCGGTGTGGGCAGTGAGGGCATCAATGGTCAGGCATTGGCCATTGCAGGAGGCGAGGTGTGAGTGAGGGTTCCAAACGCAGGCTGAAACTCTGGATCCGGATGCTGGCAGTGACGCGCAGTTCTGAAGCCGGTCTGCGCGAATTCCTGCGGCTGACGCATGACACGACATTGCCGCGCTTTGACGTGCTGGCGGCGCTTTACCGGCGGCGCGAAGGCTGCACCATGAGCGAGCTGAGCCGGCTTTTGCTGGTCTCGAACGGCAACGCAACGACCGTGGTGGACCGGCTGGAGAAAGACGGGCTGGTCGCGCGCCGCCCGTCCGAGACCGACCGCCGCACGGTCTATGTCGGGTTGACGCCCGAAGGGCTGAGCCAGTTCGAAGCCCTCGCCTCGGGGCATGAGGCAGAGGTGGCGAAGATCTTTGCCGGGCTCGACGATGCGGATGTCGATGTTCTGACGGAAATTCTGAAGAAGGCGATGAAGAAATGAGCAATCTCACGAGGACCGAACTGGCCGGGCTGAAACCGGAACATTTCCTCTGGGAGGTGAAGGACCGGATCGCGACGCTGCGGCTGAACCGGCCGGACCGCAAGAACCCGCTGACCTTCGAGAGCTATGCCGAGCTGCGCGACACATTTCGGGCGCTGGTCTATGCGACAGATGTGGATGTGGTGGTCTTTGCCCCGAATGGCGGCAATTTCTGTTCGGGCGGCGATGTGCATGACATTATCGGCCCGCTGGTCGGCATGGATATGAAGGATCTTCTGGCCTTTACCCGCATGACCGGGGATCTGGTCAAGGCGATGATCGGCTGCGGCAAGCCGATCATTTCGGCGGTGGACGGGATCTGTGTCGGCGCTGGCGCAATCATCGCCATGGCCTCGGATCTGCGGCTGGCGACGCCCGAGGCGAAATGCGCGTTTCTGTTCACCCGGGTAGGCCTCGCTGGCTGCGATATGGGCGCCTGCGCCATGCTGCCCCGGATCATCGGTCAGGGCCGCGCGGCTGAGCTTTTATATACCGGACGGGTGATGTCGGCTGAGGAAGGTGCGGCCTGGGGGTTCTGGAACGGGGTCCATCCGGCGGAGGCGCTGGAGGCGGAGGCACTGAAACTCGCCACACGGATCGCGTCAGGGCCGGTCTTTGCGCATGGCATCACCAAGACCCAGCTGAACCAGGAATGGAATATGGGGCTGGAACAGGCGATCGAGGCCGAGGCCCAGGCCCAGGCGATCTGCATGCAGACCCGGGACTTTGAACGTGCCTATCACGCCTTTGTCGCGAAAGAAAAACCCGTATTCCAGGGCGACTGAGCTTTGGGATTCTGGCCGATGACCGGGGGTTTTGCACCCCCGGACCCCCGCAGGATATTTTTGGACAGATGAAATGAGCGACCGCAGTTTTCTGGATTGGCCCTTCTTTGAGACGCGTCACCGTGAGTTGTCAGCGGCGCTGGAGGAATGGGCCGCCGGGCATCTGCCGGTGGATCACAGTGATGTCGATACCGCCTGCAAAGGCCTGGTGCGGGATCTGGGGGCGGCGGGTTTTCTGCGGCATTCAGGCGCCGATGCGGGCGAGACGCTTGATGTCAGGAGCCTGTGTCTGATCCGCGAGACGCTTTCGCGCCATGATGCGCTGGCGGATTTTGCCTTTGCCATGCAGGGACTTGGCATGGGAGCGGTCTCGCTGTTCGGCACGCCCGAGCAGCGGCTCTGGCTGAAAAAGACGCGGGAAGGTCGGGCGATTTCAGCCTTTGCGCTGACCGAGCCGGGATCGGGGTCGGATGTGGCCAACAGCACCACCATGGCCGAAAAGGTCGGGGGCGGCTGGCGGCTTTCTGGTGAGAAGACCTATATCTCGAACGGGGGCATCGCGGATCTTTATGTGATCTTTGCCCGCAGCGGCGAGGCGCCGGGCGCACGCGGGCTTTCGGCCTTTCTGATGCCGGCCGATGTGGCGGGGCTGGAAATCGCGGAACGAATCTCGGTGATGGCACCGCATCCTCTGGCGCGGCTGAAACTGGATCAGGTATTCCTGCCCGATTCTGCGCTGATCGGCACGGCGGGGGCCGGGTTCAAACAGGCCATGTCGGTGCTGGATGTGTTCCGTTCGACCGTGGGGGCGGCGGCTTTGGGCATGGCACGGCGCGCGCTGGATGAGGCGCTGAGCCGCACGCAGAGCCGCCGGATCCAGGGTGAACCGCTGTCTTCCCTGCAGCTGGTGCAGGGGCATCTGGCCGATATGGCGCTCAAGATCGATGCGGCGGCTTTGCTGGTCTACCGGGCCGCCTGGACCAAGGATCAGGGCGCCGCCCGGGTCAGCCGCGAGGCTGCTATGGCGAAACTTTACGCGACCGAGGCCGCCCAGGAGGTGATTGACGCGGCGCTGCAGCTGCATGGCGGTGACGGGGTGCGCAGCGGCATGAAGGTCGAGGAGCTTTACCGCGATATCCGCGCGCTCCGGATCTATGAGGGCGCCTCGGATGTGCAGCGCGTGGTGATTGCGCGCAGCCTTCTGTGACAGGATTTCAGGACGACCATCAACAACAGGGAAATACGGCAATGACCAAAGCACTTGACGGCGGCATCACCCGGCTGGGTACGGGCATCGAAGGCGTGGAATGGAACATTCTGGGCCAGCGCTATTTCCCGAAAGCCGATTGCGGCAGCACTTTTTCCTTCGAGACCAATTCCGAACCGGGCCAGTTCGTGCCGGTGCATATCCACCCGACCCAGGATGAATTCATTCTGGTCCAGGAGGGCGAGCTGCATGTGAAACTCGATGGTGTCTGGTCGGTGGCGCGGCCCGGCGATCTGGTGAAGATGCCCAGAGGCGTGCCGCATGGCTATTTCAACAAGGGCGATGTGCCGTCGCGCGCTTTGTTCTGGGTCTCTCCTGCCGGAGATCTGCGCGCTTTGTTCGAGCAGTTGCACAACATGACCGATGTGGAAGAGGTCGTCCGCGTTTCGGCTGCACATGCGGTTGATTTCCTGCCGCCCGAAGCCAACGAATGAGGCACGGGAAATGATCTGGCACCGCCCCATCCGGATAGAGTTCAACCATTGCGACCCGGCGGGGATCGTCTTCTATCCGCGCTATTTCGAGATGACGAATTCGGTTGCCGAGAACTTTTTCCGGGAGGTGGCGGGCCTGCCCTATGAGGTGATGATGGCCGGCGGCAATGGTGTGCCGCTGGCCCAGGTCACAGCGGAATTCCATGCGCCCTCGCGCCTCGGTGAGGTGCTGGACTGGCAGCTGACCATCAAACGGATCGGCCGCGCCTCGATCACCTGCCATATCGAGGCGCATCATTCCGATGAGAACGGCGCGGGCAGCCACCGTCTGACCGCTGGTCTGACGCTGGTCTATGTTGACGGATCGGGGCAATCCCATCCCTGGCCGGAGGATGTCCGGGCCCGGATCATAGCATTTCAGGAGAAACCATGAGCATTCAGACCCTGCATCCCGAAGGCTGGAAACCCGCAAAAGGCTATGCGAATGGCATGGCCGCCGAGGGCCGGATCGTCGTGACCGGCGGGCTGGTCGGCTGGAATGCGCAATGCGAATTCGAGAGCGATGATTTCGTCGATCAGACCGCGCAGACCCTGCGCAATATCGTCGCGGTGCTGGCCGAAGCCGGCGCCAGGCCCGAACATCTGGTGCGGCTGACCTGGTATATCACCACCAAAGACGAATATCTCGGCGGGCTCAAGCGTCTTGGCGCGCATTACAAAGAGATCATCGGCCGCCACTACCCCGCCATGGCCGTGGTCCAGGTCATCGCCCTGATGGAAGACCGCGCCAAGGTCGAGATCGAGGCCACGGCCGTGATCCCGGCCTGACCATAAGACAGAACATCCCCCGCAAGCTGCGACAAGACAGCGACCAGACATCGGCGGGGCCAACAGGGAGCTAACCTCATGATGGGACCAACGGGCCATCTGGACACTTTCACCCGCGACCGCCTGCCCGCCACAGAGACCTGGCCGGGGCTGGATCTGACGGGTTTTGACTATCCCGAATGGCTGAATGTGGGGGTCGAGCTGACCAACCGCATGGTCGAAAAGGGCTTTGGTGACCATATTGCGCTGATCGGCAATGGCCGCAGCCGCACCTATAAGGAGCTGACCGACTGGACCAACCGCATCGCCCATGCCCTGGTCGAGGATTATGGTCTGAAGCCCGGCAACCGGGTGCTGATCCGGTCTGCCAATAATCCGGCGATGGTGGCCTGCTGGCTTGCGGCAACCAAGGCGGGGGCGGTGGTGGTCAATACCATGCCGATGCTGCGCTCAGGCGAGCTGGCAAAGGTGATCGACAAGGCCGAGATCAGCCATGCGCTTTGCGATACACGGCTGATGGAAGACCTGATCCATTGCAAGAATGACAGTGCTTTTCTTACGACAGTGATCGGCTTTGACGGCACCGCCAATCATGATGCGGAACTGGACCGGATTGCGCTGAAAAAACCCGTCCGATTTGACGCGGTGCAGACCGGGCGCGACGATGTGGCGCTTCTGGGCTTTACCTCGGGGACGACCGGGGACGCGAAGGCGACGATGCATTTCCACCGCGATCTGCTGATCATCGCGGATGGCTATGCAAAGGAAATCCTCAACGTCACGCCCGATGATATCTTCATCGGCAGCCCGCCTCTGGCCTTTACCTTCGGGCTGGGGGGCCTCGCGGTCTTTCCGCTGCGCTTTGGCGCGACGGCGGCGCTGTTGGAACAGGCCAGCCCGCCCAATATGATCGGCATGATCGAAGAGCACCGCGCCACCGTCTGCTTTACCGCGCCGACCGCCTATCGCGTGATGCTGGCCGCGATGGATCAGGGGGCGGATCTTTCCTCGCTGCGCGCGGCGGTTTCGGCGGGCGAGACCCTGCCGGCGCCGGTCTATGAGGAATGGCAGGCAAAGACCGGCAAGCCGATGCTTGACGGCATTGGCGCGACCGAGATGCTGCATATCTTCATCACCAACCGCTTTGACGATCACCGCCCCGGCTGCACCGGCAAGCCCATCACCGGCTATGAGGCGAAGATCGTTGACGAAGACATGAACGAAAAGCCGCGCGGTCAGACCGGGCGCCTTGCGGTGCGCGGCCCGACAGGCTGCCGCTACATGGATGACCCGCGCCAGGAGGTTTATGTCCGGGATGGCTGGAACCTGACCGGCGACACGTTCTGGCAGGATGAAGAGGGCTATTTCCACTTTGCCGCCCGGACCGACGACATCATCCTCTCGGCCGGCTACAATATCGCCGGGCCCGAGGTCGAGGCGGCGCTGCTTTCGCATCCGGCGGTGCAGGAATGCGCGGTGATCGGCGCGCCTGACGCGGATCGTGGCCAGATTGTCGAGGCACATGTGATCCTCGCTCCGGGGCATGAAGGTGATGCGCTGATGATCAGGGCGCTGCAGGACCATGTGAAAAAGGTGATCGCCCCCTATAAATACCCGCGCCGCGTGATCTTTACCGGCGCATTGCCCAAGACCCAGACCGGCAAGATCCAGCGCTTCCAGCTGCGCCAGCCCGCGAAATCCTGAACGGCCACTTTTTCTGTGAAACCGGAGCCTCCCGATGAATGACGTCTTTCTTTGCGCGATGCGCCGCACGCCGATCGGGCGCTATGGCGGCGCGCTGGCCCTGGTGCGGCCCGATGATATGGCGGCGCAGGTGATCGACGGTCTGCTGGCGCTGTATCCGGATCTGACCCCGGATGAGGTGATCTTTGGCTGCGCCAACCAGGCGGGCGAGGACAATCGCAATGTCGCGCGGATGGCGGTTCTGTTGTCAGGACTGGATGTTTCCGTTCCGGGGCTGACGGTGAACCGGCTTTGTGCCTCGGGGATGGATGCGGTGATTGCGGGGGCACGGGCGATCCGGGACGGGGCCGATGTGATCATCGCGGGCGGTGTGGAATCGATGAGTCGGGCGCCTTTCGTGATGCCCAAGGCGGATGCGGCCTTTGCCCGCCAGGCCGAGATCTATGACACGACCATCGGCTGGCGCTTCGTCAATAAGCGGATCGCAAAGGAGTTCGGGATCGAGTCGATGCCCGAGACCGCCGAGAATGTCGCGGAAGACTACGGCATCTCGCGTGAGGATCAGGACATTTACGCTTTGTCGTCGCAGACCCGCTATGATGCAGCCTGGCATGCGGCGGATATCCTTCCGGTGACGATCCGGGGCCGCAAAAGTGACACCGTGGTCAGTGCCGACGAACATCCCCGCGCGACCTCAATTGAAAAGCTCGCTGCCCTGCCGGCACCGTTTCGCGACGGCGGCACGGTGACCGCAGGCAATGCGGCGGGCGTGAATGATGGTGCGGCGGCGGTGCTGCTGGCCTCGGCCAAAGGCGTCAGCACGCTTGGCCTGACGCCTTTGGCGCGGATCGGGCGCGCGGCCTCGGCCGGGGTTGCGCCCCGGATCATGGGAATCGGCCCGATTGCGGCGACAGAGCGCCTGGTCGCACGGGGCGCAAAGCCGCCCGCCGATCAGGATGTGATCGAGCTGAACGAGGCCTTTGCTGCCCAGGTTCTGGCCTGTACCCGGGCCTGGGGGCTCAGCGATGCTGATCCGCGCGTCAACGCCAAAGGCGGCGGCATCAGCATGGGCCATCCGCTCGGCATGTCGGGCGCCCGCATCGTCGCAAACGCGGCAAGACGGCTTGCAGAAACGGGCGGTGCCTCGGCGCTTGCCACGCTTTGCATCGGCGTCGGCCAGGGGGTCGCGGTCGAATTGCTGGCCGTCTGAGGCGCCTAATCCCGGCTGGGCGGCACTTTCCAGTGTTTCGCATAGGCCCTTGAAAAGTAGTTCGGATCGCGAAAACCACAGCGCCAGGCGAGGTCGGCGATCCGCAGCTTTGCCTGGCCCGCGGCCTCGATCAGATCATGAGCGTGATGCAGGCGCCGCAGCAGAAGATGGGCGCGGAAGCTGGTTCCATGACTTTGCAAAAAGCGCTGGAGCTGGCGCGGGCTGAGCTCCATCGCCGCCGCCACCTCTTCCAGCGACAGATCCGCCCGGCCCAGATTGGCGCCGATCAGGAATTTGAACCGCTCGAACGGGGTTTCGGCGCTGCCATTGTTCTTGCCGCCCAGATCGCTGAGCACATGATCCAGCGCGCGAAACAGCATCTGTTTCAGCTCCTGGCTGCGGCCTTCCGGATGGGGGGCGCAGCGCAGAAGGTACCCCGCGACAAAGGCGAGATGATTGACCGAAGGCATGGTGCCCGCCAGCACCCGCACACCCGGGCCAGGGGCCGCATCGCTTTCGATCAGCCCCAGATCACAGCGCCCGCCATCCGGCAGCCCGAGATCAAACGGGCCTGCGGGGGTCAGAAGCGCGATCTGCCCGGCAGGGAGCCAGACCCGTGGCCCGTCGCCTTCCTGCAGCCAGCCGCCCCGGATCAGGCGCAACAGCAGCAGCACCCGCCCGGCAGATCCCGGGGTCGGGGTGAAATGCCAGCTCTGCTCGCCGCCGCCCAGATCCAGCGTCGACAACAGCACATCGCCGATCTCGATGGCCTGGAAATGCCCGTCCTCCGTGGCTGCCTGACGTACCACAGCCCTGGCCTCGATCAGCCTGCCCCAGAGCCCGGCCGCCACCCGCAGCGCCGTCCGAAAGCGCGGCCGCGCGAAATGTCGTCGTGTCAGCCGGTCGGCTGCCCATAGCTGCCCCCCTGCCCCGGAAGCGTGCATCGCCCCGCCCGCCCCTGGTGAAGACCCGGGTGGCGCAGCACTCTGTCGTGAAAATCCAGATGGATGGAACATGGGTCCAGACAAATCCTGAGGCGGGACAAGCTAAACTTACTATTTTCGTCAGCAATGTCTAACCCTGATCGCATACCCCCGATCTTCCCCTGCCTCCTGAAGGGATTTGCCGCCATGCCGACCACAAGTTCGCCCCGTGCCCTTGCCCGCTGTCGCCAGCGGACCGGCGTTGCCGGGCTTTTGCTGACCACCTGCCTGATCACGATTGCCCCGCCCGCCCGGGCGCAAACAGAGGAGCCGGTCTTTCTCGGCACCATCGTCGTCACCGCCAATCGCAGCGAACGCCCGGTTTCTGCGATCCCCGGCGCAGTCCAGGTGATCGGCGAAGACGAGATCACCACCCAGATCGAACAGGGCGGTGACGCAACCAGCCTGCTGGCGCGGCTGGTGCCGGGCTTCAGCTTTGGCAATCAGACGCTTTCTGGCGCGTCCGAGACCTTCCGGGGCCGCAGCCTTCTGGTGATGGTGGATGGCGTGCCACGCAACACGCCCTTGCGCGACAGCTCGCGGACGCTGTCGCTGATCGACCTCGCCTCGGTCGAACGGATCGAGGTGATCGGCGGCGCCTCCTCGCTTTACGGCGCCGGGGCCACCGGGGGCGTGGTCAATTTCATCACCCGGTCGGGCGCCAATGCCGATGGCACCGCGCGGGTGACGGTGGATCTGCGCGCCAAAGCCTTCACGACTGACATCGGTGCCTCAATCGCGCCCGAGCTTTCGGTTCAGGTCGACCAAAAGATCGGTGCCTTTGACTATGCCTTTACCCTGTCCGGCTGGCAAAGCCGCGAGACTTTTGACGGGGCTGGCAATCTTCTGCCCTCGGATCCGATGCTGGGCCAGGGCGGCGGTGACCATACCAAAGCCGCCAATCTGGGTCTGCGCCTTGGCTATGATATCGACGATGCCAAACGGATCGAGCTGAGCTTTGAACAGGTTCGCCTCGACCAGCGGCCGGAATATTTCACCAGCTACACCGTTTCGCCGGTCGCGCCGGATCTGAGCCGCCCCTATTACGGCAAGCCGGTGACCGAGGATTCCAACTATCTGACGCTGCGCTACACCGATCAGGATTTCGCCCTCGGCAAGCTCGCGGTCACCTTTTCCCGCAATGACGTGATGAAGCGGTTTTCGTTCAACGTCTTTGATCCGGTGGTCAATACGCTGGTCTATTACAGCGGCAATCCGGCCGATCCGACCGCCGATTACAACCAGTCGGAACTGGAAAGCCTGCGCAACACGCTCACGGTGGCCATCGACAGCCCGCTGACCATTTTCGGGCGTGAAGCAGGGCTGAGCTGGGGCTTTGAGGCCGGAACGGACGAGACAAGGCAGAATGCAATCAACGGCCAGGCGATTTCGACGCCGCTCGACAGCGACAGCCGGGCGCTCTTTGCGCAGCTGACCCTGCCGGTGAATGACGCGCTGACGCTTTCGGGCGGCATCCGGTACGACCATTACGATCTGACGGTCGGCAATTTCTCCCGCCCGCGCGCCTATTACTACTTTCCGGCCTACCGGGTCGGGCTGGATCTGGCCCCGGTCAGCGTGACCGGCGGTGAATTCACCTTCGAAGAATTCACCGGCAATCTGGGCTTCACCTGGAAACTCAGCGAGGCAACGCAGCTGTTCGGCGGCTGGTCCCAGGGCTATTCGCTGACCGATATCGGCAGCTTTACCCGCCGCGCCGGGATGAATTCGGTGGCCGAGATCTGCACCGCTTACGGCAATGACAACCCGCTGATCGCCGGCGCCTATGGCTGCAGCACCCCCGGAACCTATGCGCTCTCCTATGCCGATATCGGGCCGAAGCCGCAGGTGGTGGACACCTGGGAGATCGGGCTGCGTCACGAGGAAGAGGCCTGGAACGGCCAGATCTCGGCCTGGTATTCGACTTCGGATGAGGGGGTGAATTTCAACCCGGTCACCAATCAGGTCAGCCAGCAGCACGAAGAGATCTGGGGCATCGAGGCCCAGGGCATGTATGCCCTTTCCGACGCGACGGTTCTCGATGGCATGATCGCCTATCGCGAGGGGCGCGTTGACAAAAACGGCGACGGGAATGTCGACGCCTGGATCGGCAATAACCGGATCGGCTCGCCGTTGCGGGCGCGGCTCGGGGTGACGCAGGAGTTCGGGAATGGCTGGCGGGCCCGGGTCGAGGCGCTGCATCTGGCGGGCCGTGACCGCGCGCCGGGCGAGATCGATCTGCAAAGCGTCAACCTGGTCAATGCGAGCGTGTCGAAACAGATCGGGCCGGGGCTGTTCTCGGTCGCGGTCGAAAACCTCTTCGACAAGGGTTACGCCAACCCCACCGCCACCGCCACGCGCAATGTCGACAGCATGGGCCTCGGCCGCACAGTGACCGTCGGATACCGGGTTTCGTTCTGATATGATCCATTTTGGCCGCCATGCGGCGCGGGATATGGCTTCGGCTTTGTCCCTGCGCTTCCAGCCACCTCAGGATATCACCGACAGCGCCGGCTACCTGGCGCTGTTCGACCGGCTCGCCCGCCATGACTGCCCCTTCGTGCTCTATTCCGATCTGAGGGGCTTCCGTCTTGATCACGACGGCGAGGTGGCGCAGAACCAGCTGGCCAAAGCCAGCCGTGCGGCCACCGCCGAGCGGATCCGGGGGCTGGTGCTCGTCACCGATACCCCGACCGAGCGCAAGCGGGCCGCCTTCTCGCAATTCTGGTCTATCCCCGTCGAGGTTTATGATGACCAAAGCATCGCCGAGGCCGCTTTCCTCGCCCTCCATGACCGGCTTTTCGCAGACAGGTGAGACCCTGCCCGGCCCGATGCGCCGCTATGCGGTTCTGGCCGCGCTGTATATCGCGCAGGGGGTGCCGTCCTATGTTGTCGCTGCCGCCGTGCCGCCGATCCTGCGCGAAAACGGGGTGTCGAAAGAAGCGATCGGGATGCTGGCGCTGATCATGCTGCCTTTGGCGCTGAAATTCCTCTGGGCGCCCTGGATCGAACGCTTCAATCCGCTGCGCGCCCTTGGGCCAAGGCGGGGCTGGATCGTGCCGATGCAGCTTGCCACCGCCTTGTGCATCTTCGCCCTCGCGCTGATCGCGCCGACCAATATCCCGGCGCTGTTTGTCATCGGCCTCGCGCTGGCTCTGACAACATCGACCCAGGACATCGCCACTGATGGTTATGCGGTGCTGACCCTGGCGCCACAGGAACGCGCCACCGGCAATGCGATCCAGGGTGGCGCGGTTGCCGCCTCGGTTCTGATCGGCGGCACGGCCAGCCTGTTGATCTACCAGCATTTCGGCTGGCAGGTGACCATGATCATCATGGGCTTTGTCACGCTTCTGCCGCTGATCATCCTGCCATGGATGTATGAGGATCAGGCCCGCCCGGCCCCACGCCGGCGGCCCTCGATCCGGGCCTTCCTCGCCCGCCCCGAAGCGCTCAGCGTCCTCGGCCTTGCGCTCTTCTACCGCGCCTCAGAAGGGCTCGTGAAAGCGATGGAAGGCGCCTATCTCGTCGATGCCGGAATGCCGCTTGACTGGATCGGCTATCTCTCGGGCGCGGCCGCGGCGAGTGTGGGCCTGGGTGGCGCGGCCCTTGCGGCGATCCTGGTAAAGGGTCGCGGCGCACATCAGACGCTGGTGCTTTTGGGCAGCCTGCGCAGCCTGTGTTTTGCGATTTTCACGCTGCATGCCTTCGGCATTCTCGGGGGCCTCTACCCGGTTGGAGCAGCGGCGGTGTTCCAGACCCTGATCCGCTATATGGAAATCGTGGCGCTTTATTCGCTGTTCATGCAGGTCTGTTCCTCGGACCAGCCCGGAACCGATTTCACCCTCCTCGCCTGCGCGCAGATGATCGTCTATCAGTTTGGCGGCGTTGCCTCGGGCTTTATCGCTGCAAAGCTCGGCTATGGTGGCCTTTTCCTGATCGCCACGCTGATCTCGATGGCCGCAACCGCCGGAACGCGCTGGCATGGGGCCAGAAGCGCCCATGTAAGCGTCAGGACGTGAAACCAACCTCGCATGAGGTTCAACACGCTGATAAATAATTTTCTTCCGTCGCGACCCCACAGGACAAGCCGCTTATCGCGATCCCCAAGCCCGGCCATGACCACCTGTTCAAAAGGGCCGAAGCCTAAGGCTCCGCGAAACATGCAGGCGGACCGGGTTACGACAGGCTGATCCTGCGGCAAGACGATGGAGCGAACACTCAGCCGACACCGCCCTCGCGCCTGCCAGATGCGACAAGAATGCCGGCAGCGTCATGGAAAGGTTACAGGCATCAACATCCAGGGCTTCGACGCCGCCCGGACCGGGGATGCCGGCATGGTCCCAGAGCACATCAATCCCGCCCGGCAACACCGCGCCCTCATTGATCAACGAGCGCATTTCTTCGGGTTTCGACAGATCGGCGCGGATCGTATGCAGCCCGCCGCCAGCGCGGGACCGAGCTTCCAGGCCGCCGCCATCAGCGGCACATTCCAGGGCGTAATCGTCGCCACCACGCCGACCGGCACGCGGCTGGTAAAAGCGTGAACCGTATTGTCAAAGGGGATTGTCCGCTCCGAGACCTTGTCGGCCAGCGATGCCCATCAGTGACAGCCATTGTGATGGCCGCCAATATCGGCCCGCGCCGCGCGGATCGCGCGACCGGAATTACGCGATTCCAGCTCTGCCAGCTCGCCCGCCCGCGCCTGATAAAGATCGGCACACCGACGCATCAGCGCGACGCGTTCATGCCTAGGTATCCTGCCCCATGGCCCTTCCAGCGCCAGGCGCGCCGCCGCCACCGCGCGGTCGACATCGCCGCGCCCAGCCCGGGCAACCAAAGCCCAGACCGCACCGGTTGAGGGGTCGATACTTTCAATCAGACCGCCCTCTTCCGGCAGCCCCCATTCGCCACCGATATAAAGCCTGTCGAAACGCAATACTTCGCTATTTGCCGGTGTTACGGGCATCGGGGTCTCTCGTTCTGTTCAGGAAAAGGGCTCGGCCCGCCAGAGATCCCCGGCGGGCCTAGGTCAGGCGCGTTACGGCGCGATCAGCGGGCAGGCCCCATCTTCGGGCGAGCCGATCACGGCGACCGCCTCAGGATAGGCGATCGTCGCCGCATAATCGCCGGCCTCGTTCATCGTCGGCTTGCGCCCGTTGTTCAGTTTGGCAAAGCGCTCGCCAAAGGCGCGGGGCTCTTCATTGCGTTCCCAGCAGAAGCCGGTGGTCAGCAAAAGGCCCTGTGCGGTTTCAAGGCCGGTAGAATGGATGTCCGAAAGGAACATCAGCATCCCGGCGAATCTCTGGCCACCGCCAACCCTGCCGAATTCCGCTACCTGTTTCAGCGTATTGCTGGCATCACCGCCGGTATTCGCCAGCGCGATGACATCGGCACCGCTGCTTTGCGCCTGTAACAGGTAGGATGAGAAATCCGCCGCATTGGTCGGATGCCGCACCTTCAATCTGATCGGGGCGCTGGCGGAAAAGGCAATCTCTCTGAACCCGTCGCGCGTGGAGGCTATTATCCCAGCCCTCGCTGGTGGTGGCCGGGCCACGTTCGCGCCGTCCTGCAACGTCACGAGATGCAGCAGGCGGTTCAGAGATCATCGAGGCCCGGCCAGAACGGCCCGGCCTCTTTCGGGCGCGGGCCAAAGATCGCCTGACCAACCCGAACCACATCGGCCCCCTCTTCTATTGCGATTTCGAAATCGCTGGTCATCCCCATGGAAAGGCGCGAAATCTCCGGATGCAGGGCCTGGGCCTCATCGCGCAACCGGCGCAAAAGCGCAAAGCAGTGCCTGACGCGCACCGGATCGGGGCTGAGAATGGCCAGTGTCATCAGCCCCTGTGGCTTCAGGCGCGCAAAACCATCCAGCTGGCCGAGAAATTCGTGGAGCCTTTCGGGGCTGAGGCCGTATTTGCTCTCCTCACCCGAGGTATTGACCTGGATAAAGACATCCAGGTCGCGCCCCTCGGCATCCAGCCGCCGGTTCAGCTCTGCCGCGAGGCGCAGGCTGTCCAAAGCATGAAATTCGGAAGCAAATCTTACAAGATATTTCACCTTATTGGTCTGAAGATGGCCGATAATGCTCCAGCGGATCGCCAGATCCGACAACGCCGCCTGCTTCTCTCGCGCCTCCTGCAGCTTGTTCTCACCGAAATCGCGGATCCCGGCGGCATGGGCGAGGCGCAGAATATGCGCGGGCAGGGTCTTGGTGACCGGCAAAAGCCGCACTTCGCGCCTGTCACGCCCGGAACGCAGGCAGGCGGCCGCGATCCGGGCCTCTGTATCCGCAAGACCCTGCGCGAATCTCTGCCGCGGATCGGGGCCAAAACGGGCGATATCAGCCGCGCTCAGGTCAGCGCCAGGCTGGGGTGACGGGGCAATGGTCGTCGGCATGGGCATATCTCGCAGACTGGGGGCCGCCCATTCTGGCCCGGAACCGGTGGTGCCGACCCCACCAATTCCGGACAGGTCAGCCGACCAATTCAGGCGCCGTCACGGTCACGCAGCAGGCCATTCAGAATGGCGGCCAGCCTGCGCACACCGCTTTCCAGTTCCGTGGGGGTAAAGGCGGCAAACCCAAGCAGGAATCCCGGCCTCGGCCGTGCGGTCGCATGCAATCCGGTCAGACCGGTGAGACCAAGCCCGGCCTTTGCGGCTGCGTCAATCACCTGGGCCTCTGACAGCGCACAGGTCAGGAGACAGGGCATCTGCAACCCGCCCGCCGGCATCCGCGCCTCGACGAGGCCCGCAAGATGCGTCTCGACCAGCCGCGCCAGAATCCGCAGCCTTTCCGCATAGATCGCACGCATCAGCCGGATATGCGCGCCGAAATGTCCGCCCTGCATGAACCGCGCCAGCACAAGCTGCGGGATCGAGGCGGGGTGACCATCCTGCTGCGTCCGCGCAAGCGTGAAGGGCTGCACCAGATCGGGCGGCAGGATCAGATAGCCAAGCCGCAGCCCGGGAAACAGCGATTTGGTGAAAGTGCCGATATAGATCGTGCGCCCATGCGGATCGAGCCCCTGAACGCAGGCGGTCGGCCGGCCTGTGTAATGGAATTCGCTGTCATAATCATCCTCGATGATCCATCCGCGATGCTCGGCAGCCCAGCCGATCAGGGCAAGGCGGCGCTCCAGCGACAGGGTCGCACCGGTCGGAAACTGGTGCGAAGGGGTCAATGACACCGCCCGCGCCCGGTCCGGCGCCTCGAGCATGCGGTCGACCAGGATGCCCTGGTCATCAAGCGGTACAGGCACAGGCACCGCCCCCGCCGCCGCAAAAGCCTGCCGCGCGCCGTGATAGCCCGGGTCTTCGACGAAAATCCTGTCGCCCGGATCAAGCAGCAGATTGGCTGTCAGCGCCATCGCCTGTTGCGAGCTGGTAAGGATCAGCACCCGATCCGCGGTCGCGCGCGCCCCGCGTTCCAGATTGACATGGTCGGCAATCGCCTGACGCAGCGGCTCTGCCCCCTGTGGGTCGGTCATGATCAGGGCGCTGGTGCCATGATCGCGCAGCACCTGGCGCTCCAGCCGTTCCCAGATCCGGATCGGGAAATTGCGCGTCTCGGGCAGGCCCTGCTGAAAAATCCGCCCCGGCGGGCCGGTATGCGTGCCGCCATTGGCCACAATCGCGGCGCCCCGCGCGCTGAGCCCGCCCGGCGCAGTGACCTCACCCGAAGCCTGCGCCCCCGGGCCTGAGGCGCGGCGCGACACCGGACGCAGATCGCGGATCGCCGCCACGAAACTGCCGCTGCCTACGCGGCGGCGGATGAAACCTTCGGCATGGAGCTGGTTGTAAGCGGCCTCGACCGTATCGCGGGATACCCCGAGCGACACCGCCAGCCCCCGCGTCGCCGGCAGCGGTTTGTCAGCCGCCAGCGCGCCGTCAAGGATCAGCTGACGGATCGCCCGCTGGATGCGGCCATGCAATGGCAGGCCGGCCTGATCAGGATGGAGGAGCCAGGCCTTGACGGTTTCAAGCTGGGAATGGCGGAACAATTGGTCTGCTCCTCTGGCGCATTTCGGAACTCGTATCCTGCCAGCAATGCCACCTGAATGCGAGGCCGAGACGCCGGGATGCGCCATCCCCGGCCAGATTGGCTGGTATCAATTGCAATAATTGGCCGGATCGTTCCGGCCATTTTCGGGCTACTCCCTGAGGCCACTGATCGCAATCCGGAATCCCCCATGTCTGCGCCCATCTCTGCCCCCACAGCCAAAATCGGCGCCCGGGATCTTCTGCATCCGGTCACCGCCGGGCTGATCTCGGTCATCGTCAATTACGGCGGCACTTTCATCCTGGTGTTCCAGGCGGCGCGCATGGCCGGGCTCGACCTCGCACAGACCGCCTCATGGGTTTGGTCGGTTTCTGTGGGGGTGGGCCTGACCGGCCTGTTCCTCAGCTGGCGCTGCCGCGCCCCCGTCATAACCGCCTGGTCAACACCCGGGGCCGCCTTCCTCGTCACAGCACTTGCGAGCGTCAGCTATCCCGAGGCCATCGGCGCCTATATGCTCTCGGCCCTGGGTTTCGTTATTCTGGGCGTCTCGGGTTGTTTCGACCGCCTGATCCGCCTGATCCCCCCTGCCATCGCCGCCGCCCTGCTGGCCGGGATCCTGCTGCAATTCGGGATCGATGCTTTCGGAGGCGCCAGCGTCGACCCGGCCCTGGTTGGCGTGCTGGTCGGCAGCTATCTGATCCTCAGACGCTTTACCGCGCGCTATGCGATTGTGGGGATCCTCGCCATCGGCCTCGCCTGGCTGTTGCTGCGCGGCGAGGTCGGGTTCTCCGGCCTGCAATTCGAGCCGGCCATGCCGCTTTTCACCGCGCCCGTCTTCACCCTGAACGCAGCGCTCAGTGTCGCATTACCTTTGTTCCTGATCACGCTGACCGGGCAATATATGCCAGGGATGCTCGTGCTCAGAAATGATGGCTATACGACAAGTGCCAACCCGATTGTAACGGTTACCGGCCTTGGCTCGCTGGTGATGGCGCCCTTCGGCTCGCATGCCTTCAATGTCGCGGCAATCACGGCGGCCATCGTGACCGGACCCGAAGCGCATGAAGACCCGTCAAAGCGCTGGATCGGCGGCATCGCGGCGGGGCTGTTCTACACGCTGACAGGCGTTTTCGGCCTGGCGCTGGTGGGGGTGTTCATGGCCCTTCCGGCCGGTTTCATCAGCACACTCGCGGGGCTCGCCCTCCTAGGCACCATCGGCAGCAGCCTTGCCACCGCGATGGCAGAGCCGAGGCTCCGCGAGGCGGCGCTGATCACCTTTCTCGCCTCGGCCGCAAATATCCGGATGCTGGGGATTGGCGGCTCGTTCTGGGGCCTGGTGATCGGGCTGATCGCCTGGGCGGTGCTGACGAGGCGGGACCGAAAGCCCGGCTGATCTCACAACCCGCCTTCCGGGGCGCAACCGCCCCTCAGGTCACCCGGCGCAGGATTTCATCCGGCGTGATCGCCTGATCCGGCACCTCTTCGGCCTTGTCGGGCAGCACAGGCGCGCTGGTCTCGATCACCTCGGCCTCTTCGGGGTCCGGCAGACTGACCAATTCCGGCACCGGCGCCGGACGTGTCGCCGCGAATAAAAGCGGCGCGAGGCCGGCACTGGTCGCAGGGCGGCTGCCCTGGATGCCATCGGGTTCGCGCCAGGACAGGGTGTCGAAACCGCTGCACGACGCACAGATCGGCACCCATTGCGCATGAACCGTGCCGCATTTGTCGCAAACCCATTCCGGCCCGCGCGACGCAGCAAGGGCGCGGGCAAGCACTGCGCGCACCTCTTCATCCGGGGCCCCCATGCCGCGTTCTGCCGCCGCCAGGATCGCAAGCGAGCGCTGCGTCGGGTGATCCGCCGGGATGGTCGCAAGTGCCGCTTTCGCGCCGCGGAAATCCTCGGCCCCGAGCAGAAGTTCGGCCTCGGTCAGCCGGCTTTCCTCGTGATCGGGGCGCGATGCCAGCAATGCACGGAAACGCTTCAGACGCTGCTCCGCCGTCTCGGACGGTTCAATCGCCGCGAAAGCCGCCGCCAGATCGGGATGCGGCTGCGCCTCCCAGGCCTTTTTCAGCACCCGGGTCGCGCTTTTGGTATCGCCCTTCGCCACCAGCGCCCGCGCCGCGATCACCGCCGCCGGGATCAGGTCGGGCGAGAGCTTGTTGGCCTCGATCGCCGCTTCACGCGCCTCGATCGTCGAGCCCTCATCCAGCACCGTTTTCGCCTCTTGCAGCGCCAGCAGCGCATCCCGGCGCCGATAGACCGAGCGCGGCAATTCCCCCGAACGCAGCTTTTGCGACAAGGTGCCGCGCGCCCCGGCCCAGTCGCCCCCTTCGGCCTGAAGTTTCAGCAAAACGTCCTGGGTCTCGGAATGTTTCGGCTTCAGGGCCAGCGCCTGTTCCGCAAGTTTCAGCGCGGTTGCGGTATCGCCTGATGCCAGCTTCTGCCGCATCAGCCCACGCACCGCGACAAAGCGCGTCTGTTCATCCGCCAGAAGCGCCTTCCAGGCCTCGGTCGCAGCGCGGCCATCCCCGGCAGCCTCGGCAGCCTGCGCGGTCAGAAGCCGCGTGAGTTCCGGCTTTTGCAGCAGACGCTCGGCAGTACGCGCACGGGCCAGCGCAGTATTCGGCTCGCCCGAGGCCAGCGCAATCAACCCGTCCGAGAGCGCGGCATAGCCACGGCGCTCGCGGTTGCGGTCGAAATAGCGGCTGATCGCGGTCTCGTCGCCGTTGAGAAACCGCAGCACCGCGAACAATAGCCCGACCAGTTTCAGCCCGAGCCAGACCAGCACCACCGCCAGCAAGAGCACAACCAGCGCCGCGAGCGGGTTCAGCGTGAACTCCTGGTCAAAAGCCCAGAGCCGCACCGTCCCGCCTTGTTCGGACATGCCACCGGCGATCACCGCCAGCAGGGTTACCAGACCAAGGAACACCGCAATTTTGACCAGCGACCAGAGCATGATGCCCTCCTTACGGCTTCAGCGCGGCAAGCGCCGCTTCGGCATCAATGCGCGCCTGGGCCTGCAAAACCCAAGGCTCCATCGCGACCTGCCCCTCGGGGGGAAGACCCTTCAATTCGGTCAGCGCGGCAGGCAGATCCCCGGCGATAACCGCCGCTTCGGCGCGCGACAGCACCGCATCGGGATCGGTTCCCGCCTGCGGCGTCAGCGAACGCTGGCCGGTGGTGACGCGCAGCAATGAAAGCGCACGGTCGCCAAAACCGCCCGCCTCATCGGAACGCAGCGAAATATCCAGCGCTTCGCGCGCCGCATCGGGGAAGCTCGCGGCAAGCTGTTGCACGCCAGGCAGACCCTCCGCCGCATGGGCGCCAAGCGCCTCGGGCACCGCTGTCACGCCAAGCGCGGTCAGCGCGTCGGCATAGGGCTGGCCGTTTTTGACCGCCTCATTCAGCGTGATCCAGGCCGCATCCCGCAACGCAGCCTGGCGCGTGGCCTCTGCCGCGCGCTCGGCCTCGGCCGCGACCTCGCCGGCGCGGGCATCCAGTTCGGCGGTGATCTGCTGACGCAGGGCATCGGCATCGATCTGACTACCGGGCTGACTGACAGGCGCATTTTTCAGCGTATCAACCTCGGCTTTCAGCGCCGCAAAGGCCGCAGGCGGGATGGTCCCGTCCGGCAGAGCTTCGGCCTGAGCCCGCACCTGCGCGTCAAGCCCGTCAATCCGCCCGGCCAGCGCGGAAACCTGTTCGCCAACCGCCCGGGCCGCGCTGTCGGCTGCCGCCGCCGCATCGCTTGCCCCCTTGCTCGCGCCCGCAGCGGTCTGCCCCTCTTCGGTCAGCCGCGCCCCGAGCTGTGCAATCTCGGCCCTGATCCCTTCGGCATCGAGATCGGCCCTCAGGCCAAATACGTTGAAATGCGACAGGCCAAACCCCAGGGCCGCAGCGACAACGCCACCCAGAAAAGGCGCAACAAAGCCGCCCCTGCGTGGCGGCGGCGCGCGATGAATGCCCGTAGTCGCATTATCAACGGGCGCAGATTCCGCGGCGGGTTCAACGGCAGACACAGCTTCCGCCGGTGCCGCCTCCTTCGCATCTGGCGAAATGGCTGCGGTGGCTTCGCCCGTCACCCGAGCCGGATCTTCTTCCACTGCCATTCAGGGTCACTCCGTCAGACGCATTCCGATATGCCTGCAAGGTAAGCCCCAGGGCCCCCTCTGTTCAACCCGCCGTCAGCCTGCAAGCGGCGGAAAGCAGCGGGCAATCGCCGCAAGCATCGACGGCCCGTCCGGCCGCGCCGCGACCAGCGCCAGATCGGCCAGCGCCTCTGGCAGAATCACCCGCGCATTCTCGCTGATGACCACCGGCTGCAGATGCGACAAAGGCAGCCCTTCAGCCGCCTCAAGAAAAAGCCGCGCCGAACGCGGCGAAAACAGCGGCAGGATCAGAGGCTCGCCCGACGCAATCGCGGCCCGCGCGCGGGCGGTCAGAGGACAGGCGCGCTGACGGTAGACCACCAGTGATGTGACCCTGCGCCCGAAAGGCATAAGGGCCGCCCCAAGATCTGCCGCCCGGTCCTCGCCATGCAGGTATAACAGCCGGTCCTCCTGCCGCGAGATGATCAGCCGGACAAGATCCCCGGCATCTCCACTCGCCGAAACAGTCTCTAAGCCTGCGTTTTTTGCCACTTCCGCCGTGCGATCCCCGACGCAGATGGCACAGGGCGGCAACTGCGCACCCTCTGCCTGCAAACGTATAGCCGCAAGCGCGCCAGCCTCTGATGTCAGGACCAGCGCCTGGAAATCCCCATCCGGAAAGGCCGGCGCAACAAACTCCGGCAGCATCAGAGGCGAGGCGACCACAAGCGCCCGATCCCCGAAGCTGGCCACAAGTTCGGCGGTGAAGCGGCTGGCCTGAGGTTCCGGTCGGGTGTTGAGGATGATCTGGGACGGCATGCGCCGGGGCCTCTCCGCGCTGGCTGGATTGTCTTCCGGCATTGTCTGATGCCGGGGCGGATGCTACCTGCAGGAAGGGTCGCGCCACAAGCCGCGCCGCCCGGGAATGCCAGGCGCCATGACGGAAACGACGATCTTTCTCGGGATTGAATCAAGCTGCGATGATACGGCGGCCGCGGTCGTGCGTCGCCATGCCACAGGCGAGGCCGAAATCCTGTCTTCCGTGGTCGAGGGTCAGGCGACATTGCATGCGCCCTTTGGCGGCGTGGTGCCTGAAATCGCCGCCCGTGCCCATGCCGAACGGCTGGACTATGCGGTCGAGGCCGCCTTGCGCGAGGCGGGCCTCGGGCTGCGTGACCTTGATGGAATCGCGGTCACGGCGGGCCCGGGCCTGATCGGCGGGCTTTTGTCCGGGCTGATGCTGGCAAAAGGTCTCGCTGCGGCAACCGGCCTGCCTCTGGTCGCGGTGAACCACCTCGCCGGCCATGCGCTGACGCCGCGCCTGACCGATGGCATCGCTTATCCCTATCTCATGCTGCTCGTCTCGGGCGGGCATTGCCAGTTTCTTGCTGTCGAAGGGCCGGAAAACTTCCGCCGCCTCGGGTCGACCATCGATGATGCGCCGGGCGAAGCTTTTGACAAGATCGCGAAACTCCTCGGCCTGCCACAACCTGGCGGGCCGCATGTTGAACGCGAGGCCGCCCTCGGCGATGCGAAACGGTTCCGCTTTCCGCGCCCGCTGCTGGATCGGCCGGGCTGCGATCTGTCGTTCTCGGGGCTGAAAACCGCCGTGCTGCGGGCGCGCGATGCGATCATCGCAGAGAAAGGCGGGCTGATGCTGCAAGACCGCCGAGATCTTTGCGCCGGGTTTCAGGAGGCTGTGGCCTCGGTTCTGGCCGAAAAGACCCGGCGTGCGCTGGAGCTTTTTCCCGCGCCCGTGCTGGCAGTGGCGGGCGGTGTCGCAGCAAATCAGGCCATTCGGGCAAGGTTAGAGACTGTTTGTGATGCCGCCGGCGCAGATTTCCTGGCCCCCCCCTTGCGGCTTTGTACCGATAATGGCGCGATGATCGCCTGGGCCGGGATCGAGCGTTTTCTTTCTGATGCGCAAGACAGCTCGGCCCTCATCGCCCGCTCGCGCTGGCCGCTGGATGAAAGCGCCGCGCCGATGCTGGGGTCAGGGAAACGGGGGGCGAAGGCATGATCGGGATCGCAGGTGCCGGGGCCTTCGGAGCGGCCCTTGCGGTCACACTGGCCAAAGACGGGCGCGAAGTGCGGCTCTGGGCCCGCGATACCGCGGCACGCGACCGGATGCGCAGCCAGCGCGAGGCGGACAAACTGCCGGGCATCTCGCTGCCGGAACGGATCTCGATCCGTGACACGCTGGCGGATCTGGCAGAATGCGAGGCGGTTCTTCTGGCCATGCCGATGCAGGCGATGCGCGGTTTCCTTGCCGAGGCCCCGGAACTTCTGAACACCGACCTCGTCGCCTGTTCCAAGGGCATTGACCTGACCACGCTGCAAGGCCCGGCCGAAGTGATGGCGGCGGCGGGGGCTAGCGGGGCGAAAGCCGTGCTGACCGGCCCGAGCTTTGCCGCCGACATCGCGCGGGGCCTGCCAACGGCGCTGACGCTCGCCAGTGATTGCCCCCGCGCCGAGGCTTTGCAACATCTGCTGTCGACCCAGACGCTGCGGCTTTATCGCAGCGATGATGTGACCGGCGCACAACTGGGCGGCGCGCTGAAAAACGTAATCGCGATTGCCGCCGGCGTTGTGATCGGCGCGGGTTTTGGCGATTCCGCCCGTGCCGCGCTGATCACCCGGGGCTATGCCGAGATGAGCCGGCTCGCGGTCGCTCTTGGCGCGCGCGCCGAAACTCTGGCAGGCCTCTCGGGTCTGGGCGATCTGATCCTGACCTGCACCTCGGAACAGTCGCGGAATTTCTCGCATGGGCTGGCACTTGGACAGGGCCGCGACGCGGTAAAGGCCACGGTCGAGGGGGTCGCGACCGCCCAGGCGGCAACGCGGCTCGCAGGTGAAAAGAAGATCGACATGCCGGTGACCGCCATGGTCGCCCGGCTGGTCGCAGGCGAAATCAATCTGGGAGAAGCGGTCAGGGACCTGATGTCGCGCCCGCTGAAACAGGAGTGAGACATGCGCGCAGCCCTCATCTGCATCGATAAGCCGGGCCATCTCGAGACCCGCAAGGCCAATCGTGATGCCCATCTGGCCTATATTGCCGGGACCGGGATCGTAGAAATGGCCGGCCCGTTTCTGGACAGCGATGGCGCGATGATCGGAAGCCTGGTGATCCTGACCGTTGACAGCCTTGACCAGGCCCGCGCCTGGGCCGCGGCAGACCCTTACGCCCAGGCCGGATTGTTCCAGGATGTCACCATCCGCGAATGGAAAAAGGTGATCGGATGAATTACTGGCTTTTCAAATCCGAACCCGACACCTGGTCCTGGGATGCCCAGGTTGCCAAAGGTGACGTGGGCGAGGAATGGAACGGCGTGCGGAACTACCAGGCGCGCAACAATATGCGGGCGATGAAGATCGGCGATCGCGGCTTTTTCTACCATTCGAATATCGGCAAGGAAGTGGTCGGCATTGTCGAGGTCTGCCGCGAAAGCGCCCCCGACAGCACCACCGAGGATCCCCGCTGGGACTGCGTCTGGATCAGGGCGATTAAACCGCTGACGCGGCATATCACGCTGGATGAGGCCAAGGTGACCCCGGGCCTGGAACAGATGGTTCTGGTGAACAATACGCGGCTTTCAGTTCAGCCTGTCAGCCCTGCGGAATGGGAAATCATCTGTCTTATGGGTGGGGTTGAGCCGTATTAAATTCGGAGGGCCCCGCACCCCTGCAGGACCCTCCTTCCACCCCACATGCACCCCGCACGTGTTGAGATAAAGGTCCCGGGCTTCTGCCGCCGACAGGGTTACAGTGACAGAAAAGGGCGCTTCGGACAAATCCGAAGCGCCCTTCATTTATCGCAAATCCAACGGGTTCAGTGTGTAACGCGCGGATTGGGCAGGAAGATCGCGACAACGCCGATCAAAGGCAGGAAGGCGCAGATCTTGTAGACGGTGATGATGCCATATTCATCCGCCAGCACGCCAAGCGCCGCCGCCCCGATGGCCGCGATGCCAAAGGCCAGGCCGAACAGAAGACCGGCGACCATGCCGGTATTTTGCGGCATCAGATCCTGGGCATAGACCACCATTGCCGGGAAGGCCGAGGCCAGCATCAGCCCCGCCACAGAGGCCACGATCACATTCGGGATCAGCGGCAGCCAGGGCAATACGATGGTCAGCGGCAGAATGCCGAAGATCGACCAGAGAATCACCTTCCGCCGTCCGATCTTATCGCCGATCGGACCGCCGATGATCGTCCCTGCCGCCACAGCAGAGAGGAAGATGAAGAGGCAGACCTGCGCCTGTTCGGCCGGAATGGCAAACTGCTTCATCAGGTAGAAGGTGTAGTAGCTGGAGAAACTGACCGAATAGATGAATTTCGACATCATCAGCAGGATCAGCAGGAACATGCCCCGACGCACGACCTCGGGCGGCAGCGGCACCACGGTCTTCAGCCGCGTCTTGCGCGCAACCAGCCGGCCGGCGCCCACCTGGGTATACCAGCGCCCGACCGCCGCCAGCAGCAGCATCCCCGCGAGCGCGACCCCGGCGAAAAGCTGGATCGAAAGCTGACCCTGGGCCATGACGACAAAGGCCGCTGCCAGCGGGCCAAGCGCGGTGCCGGCATTGCCGCCGACCTGGAACAGGCTTTGCGCAAAGCCCGGCCGCATCCCTGCCGCCAGCCGCGCGATGCGCGAACTCTCGGGATGGAAGATCGCCGAGCCCAGCCCGACCAGCGCGACCGACCAGAGGATCATCGCGAAACTTGTGGCATGGGCCAGCGCGATCAGCCCGACCCCGGTCGACAGCATCCCGAGCGACAGCGCATAGGGCATCGGACGCCGGTCCGTGTAATAACCGACCAGCGGTTGCAAGATCGAACCAATCCCCTGAAAAACAAGGGTAATCAGCCCAATCTGGGTAAAGCTCAGCGAGAATTTCTCCTCGAATAACGGGAAGGAAGCCGGGATAAGGCTTTGCATCAGGTCATTGAGAAGATGACCCATAGAGACGGCGAGCACGATCGGAACCACCGTGGTTTCCACGGTTGTGCTGCTTTGGACATTGGTGGACATGACGACCTGCGCGAAAACAGAAAGCCGCGTCACCATGACGCGGCTTTAAGAGAATGACAATCTGTCGGATTGATCCGGTTACAATCCGGAGCGGATCCGGACCGGCGTGATCAGGCGTAAGCGCCGTCTTTTCCGAAATGTTTAACAAGCAGATAATAGAACACGGCGCGGTATTTGTTGCGCTCGGATTTACCATAGGTCTCAATCGCGGCATTGATGCCTTCATCCAGCGCCGCGCTGTCGGCAAGGCCCAGCTTCTTGATCAGGAAACTGGCTTTCACCCGGGCCAGCTCTTCCGGATCCGAGGCCGCGACGGTCGAGGAATCCGCGTTATAGATCGTCGGACCACAGCCGATTGTGACCTTGGTAAGAAGGTCCAGATCCGGCGTCACGCCGCATTTGTTCTTCAGATCGTCGGCATATTTGGCGATCAGTTCGTCCCGCTTGCCCATAGCTGTCCTCGCTATTTTCCCAGAAACCCCCCCACAATACGGGGTCGCGGCAGAGTTTATGCGGTCAGCCTCAAACGGCAATGGGAAAAAATGGCGCCCCGCCTCAGAAGAGACGGGGCGCGCGCATATGCCGAAAGGCGTGAGCGATCAGTAGCGGTAGTGTTCGGCCTTGTAGGGTCCGTCGACATTCACGCCGATATAGGCGGCCTGATCGGCTTTCAGCTCGGTCAGTTTAACGCCGATTTTCTTGAGATGCAGACGGGCCACTTTCTCATCCAGCGCTTTCGGCAGGATATAGACGCCGGGCTGATACTCTTCGCCCTTGGTCCACAGCTCGATCTGAGCCAGCGTCTGGTTGGTGAAAGAGGCTGACATCACGAAGGACGGGTGACCGGTCGCATTGCCGAGGTTCAGCAGACGGCCTTCCGACAGGAGGATGATCCGGGCGCCCGAGGGCATCTCGATCATGTCCACCTGGTCCTTGATATTGGTCCATTTGTGGTTTTTCAGGTTCGCGACCTGAATTTCATTGTCGAAATGGCCGATATTGCCGACGATGGCCATGTCCTTCATCGCATGCATATGCTCGATGCGGATCACGTCCTTATTGCCGGTGGTGGTGATGAAGACATCGGCAGTGGCGACGGCGTCTTCCAGCGTGCAGACCTCGAACCCGTCCATAGCCGCTTGCAGCGCGCAGATCGGGTCGACTTCGGTGACTTTCACCCGGGCACCAGCGCCAAGCAGCGAAGCCGCCGAGCCTTTGCCCACATCGCCATAGCCGCAGACAACCGCAACTTTGCCGGCCAGCATGGTGTCGGTGGCGCGGCGGATACCGTCGACCAGCGATTCCTTGCAGCCATATTTATTGTCGAATTTCGACTTGGTGACCGAGTCATTGACGTTGATCGCCGGGAAGGGCAGCTGGCCCTTTTTGTGCAGCTCGTACAGACGATGCACGCCGGTGGTGGTTTCCTCGGACACGCCCTTGATCTCGGCGCGTTGTTTGGTGAACCAGCCGGGGGTCGCAGCAAGCCGCTTTTTGATCTGGTTGAAGAGGCAGATTTCCTCTTCCGAGCCTGGATTCTCGATCAGATCCGTCTCACCTGCCTCAACGCGGGCGCCGATCAGGATATAGAGCGTGGCGTCACCGCCATCGTCGAGGATCATGTTGCAGGTGCCGCCCTCGCCACCGAACTGGAAGATCTTGTCGGTATATTCCCAGTATTCTTCAAGGTTTTCGCCCTTGATCGCGAAGACCGGGGTGCCCGAGGCAGCAATCGCGGCAGCCGCATGATCCTGGGTCGAGAAGATATTGCAAGACGCCCAGCGGACATCGGCACCGAGCGCTTTCAGCGTCTCGATCAGCACGCCGGTCTGGATCGTCATGTGGAGAGAGCCTGCGATCCGCGCGCCTTTCAGCGGCTGCGACGGGCCGAATTCCTCACGGCAGGACATCAGGCCCGGCATTTCTGTCTCTGCGATAACCAGTTCCTTGCGGCCGAAATCCGCGAGGCCGATATCCTTGACGATATAATCCGTTGCCATACTTCTCTCCTGAACCTGACCGCTGAACCTTCTCGGCGCCCCCTTACCATCGGCAATGGAAACGGGCAATAAGATGGTTCCGGCACGGCCCGGGACCAGCCGGAATGCCCGATCCAGGGACCGTTTCCGGATCGGTTTCCGCTGTGCCCCGACAGAATTCCGGGCTGCGCCCGGGCGGGAGGCCGTGAATGGCAGCGAAACAGGCGCGTGCCTGGCAAAGAATGCTCTCGGGGCGCCGGCTGGACCTGCTGGACCCCACACCGATGGATATCGAGATTGCCGATATCGCCCATGGCCTTGCCTTTGTGGCGCGCTGGAACGGGCAGACGCGCGGCGACTGGCCCTATTCGGTCGCCGAACATTCGCTGCTGGTCGAGGCGATCTTTTCGCGCGCCAATCCCGGCATCGCGCCGCGCTGGCAGCTGGCGGCGCTGCTGCATGACGCGCCCGAATATGTGATCGGTGACATGATCAGCCCGGTGAAAGCGGCCGTCGGGCCAGGTTATGGCGAGCTCGACACAAGGCTGACAGCGGCGGTCCATCTGAAATTCGGCCTGCCTTCAATGCTGCCGGCGGCGATCAAGAAACAGATCAAGCTGGCCGATAATGTCTCGGCCTGGCTGGAGGCGGTGCAGATCGCGGGCTTTTCCGAGGCTGAGGCCAACCGGTTCTTCGGCCGCCCCGATCCGGCGCTGGCGCGCGGCCTTGAAATCGTCCTGCGCCCGCCCGCCGAAGTTCGGCGTGATTTCGTCAGCCGCCATGAAGCGCTTATGACCCTGACAGGCCAGTGAGATCAGACCCGCTGGCACCCTCGGCCTTGCCGGATTTCAGGGTCACGAGGATGAAAGAGACCGTCAGATCAGAAACTCGGCCAGTGCCTCATCATCGGTGATATCGCGATAGGCAAAGCCGGCCGCATCCATACGGGCCGTGAACGCATCGAAATCGCCATGCACTTTGGTTTCGATCCCGATCAGGATCGAACCGAAGTTCCGCGCCGATTTCTTCATATATTCAAACCGGGTCACGTCATCGTCAGGACCCAGCATCGACAGAAACTCGCGCAGGGCACCGGGGCGCTGCGGCATTCTCAGGATGAAATACTTCTTCAGCCCGGCATAGCGCTGCGCGCGTTCCTTGACCTCCGGCAGCCGTTCGAAATCGAAATTGCTGCCCGAAGTGACACAGACCACCGTCTTGCCACGGATCTGACCGGCAAGTTCCGGCAGCACATCGATCGACAGCGCGCCGGCGGGTTCCAGAACAATCCCCTCGACATTCAGCATCTCGAGCATGGTGATGCAGACCCGGTCTTCGGGCGCCAGCAGCACCTGATCGGGCCTGACATGTTTCAGCCGGTCCCAGGTCATCTGCCCCAATCTCGCCACCGCCGCTCCGTCGACAAAACTGTTCACCTTTGCCAGCTTTTGCGGCCCGCCAAGGCGCACCGCCTCGGCCAGGCAGGCGCCGCCCATGGGCTCGACATAGCGGAAATCGGTCTGCGGCGAGACGGCATGCAGATAGGTCGTCACCCCTGCGGCCAGCCCGCCGCCGCCAACCGGCACAACCACAAGATCAGGCATCCGGCCCAGCTGTTCCAGCATCTCGACACCGACACTGGCCTGGCCCTCGATCACATCCGGATCGTCGAAAGGCGCGAGGAAATGCGCGCCGCGTTCAAGGCAAAAGGCCTGCGCCGCCGCGAGCGTCTGATCGAAATAGTCGCCGGTCAGCACGATCTCGACATTCGGCCCGCCAAAGATCCGGGTCTTGTCGATCTTTTGTTGCGGCGTCGTCACCGGCATGAAGATGATACCATTCACCCCGAAATGCCGGCAGGCAAAGGCCATGCCCTGGGCATGATTGCCCGCGCTGGCACAGACGAAATTCATCTGATCCGGCGCCGCCACCCGCATCTTGCGCATCGCATTGAAGGCGCCCCGCAGCTTATAGCTGCGCACCGGCGTCAGATCTTCGCGTTTCAGCCAGATATCGGCCTCATAACGCGACGAGAGATGCTCGTTGCGCTGAAGCGGCGTTTCGGGGAACAGCTGGCGCAACTCACGCGCGGCGGCTCTTGCGGCTTGGACAAAATCGGTCATGGCAGAGCCATGCCTCAAGGCGCGATGTTGCGCAAGATCCGTCCCGCGCCGAAAAGCCGTGTCACAAGGGCCCGGCGACACCCGGATGACGCGGCCTCGCTTGCCCTTCCTGTGGTTTCCCGCTAATCGCGGGCGAAACCGGCAATGGAGCACTTCCCGTGAAAAAGCCCAGCAAAGTCGTGCTTGCCTATTCGGGCGGCCTCGACACTTCGATCATCCTCAAATGGCTGCAAACCGAATATGGCTGCGAGGTGGTGACCTTTACCGCCGATCTCGGCCAGGGTGAAGAGCTGGAACCGGCGCGCCAGAAAGCGCTGCTGCTGGGGATCAAAGAGGAAAACATCCACATCCTCGACCTGCGCGAGGAATTCGTGCGCGATTTCGTCTTCCCGATGTTCCGCGCCAATGCGGTCTATGAGGGGCTCTATCTGCTTGGCACCTCGATCGCCCGCCCGCTGATAGCAAAACACCTCGTCGAGATCGCTCAGGCCACCGGCGCAGATGCCGTGGCACATGGCGCGACCGGCAAAGGCAATGACCAGGTCCGGTTCGAACTCGGCGTGGCCGCGCTGGATCCGTCGATCCAGGTGATTGCGCCCTGGCGGGAATGGGATCTTTCGTCCCGCACCAAACTTCTGGAATTCGCCGAGGCGAACCAGATCCCGGTTGCGAAAAACAAGCGCGGCGAGGCGCCCTTCTCGGTTGATGCCAACCTGCTGCACACCTCGTCCGAGGGCACCGTACTGGAAGACCCGGCAGTTGAAGCACCCGACTATGTCGCCTCGCGCATCGTCGCCGTGGAAGATGCGCCGAATACACCCGAATTCATCGAGATCACCTTTGAAAAGGGCGATCCCGTCGCGCTGAATGGCGAAGCGCTGTCGCCCGCGACCATGTTGACCCGACTGAACGAACTGGGCGGCAAGCATGGCATCGGCTTGCTCGATTTCGTCGAGAACCGTTTCGTCGGCATGAAATCGCGCGGCGTTTACGAGACCCCCGGCGGCACCATCATGCTGGAAGCCCATCGCGGCATCGAGCAGATCACGCTCGACAGCGGCGCGGGTCACCTCAAGGACTCGATCATGCCGCGCTATGCCGAGCTGATCTACAATGGCTTCTGGTTCTCGCCGGAACGCGAGGCGCTGCAGGCCCTGATCGACAAGACCCAGGAATATGTCTCGGGCACCGTGAAGCTGAAACTTTACAAAGGCGTCGCGCGCACCGTCGCCCGCTGGTCAGACCATTCGCTTTACAGCGAAAAGCATGTCACCTTTGAAGAAGATGCCGGTGCCTATGATCAGAAAGATGCGGCAGGCTTTATCCGCCTGAACGCATTGCGGCTGCGGCTGATCGCCACCCGCAACGCCCGCGTGGCGAATAAGGGCTAACAGACCCCTTGCAGGGCGGGACCGGAAAGGCCCCGCTCTGCCTTCAGCGCCTCGGTCGCGAAATGCAGCACGAGGCCGATCTCAGCGCTTGCCCGACGCAAATCCCGCAAGATCTGCTGCCGCCCGGCGAATAACCCGCTGCCTCTGAACATATTGCGCCGGCAGATGAGTATGACTTTCGCGCAATGTCACGCCGCCGGTGCTGATCCCCTGGCCGGTGCCCTGCCCCTTCGCCACCTGATACTTGTCAGCAGCCAGATCAGCATCAGGCCGCCCGCCGCAAGGCCGGCGATCCAGACCCAGACCTTAAGCTGAAGGCGCCGCAATTCCGGCAGCGCCTCAGCAAGATCGGGGTCGGATATCAGCCGACCTTGCAGGCCGCCATGACCGCCATATTCAGGATGTCATTGACGGTGGACGAGGTCGAACAGATCTGGATCGGTTTGTTGACGCCAGAGAGGATCGGCCCGATCACCGTCGCCCCCGCCATTTCCTGCATCAGCTTGACCGAGATCGAGGCCGAATGCCGCGCCGGCACCACAAGGATATTCGCGGGCCCGGTCAGACGACAGAAAGGATAGGCCGCCATCTGATCCTTGTTCAGCGCCACATCGACGGTCATCTCGCCATCATATTCGAAATCGACGCCGCGCCGGTCCAGCACATCGACAGCCCGGTGCATCTTGGTCGCGCGTTCCGACACCGGATAGCCAAAGGTCGAGAAGCTGACGAAAGCCACACGCGGGTCGACCCCCATCGAGCGCGCCACGCCGGCGGCCCGGGTCGCGATGGTCGCCAGATCCTCTTCATCCGGCCATTCATGCACCAGGGTATCGGTGATGAAGACGATCCGCCCCTTATGCAGCAAGGCGGTCACCCCCACCGCGCCATCCACCGCTTTGGCGTCAAAGACGGTATTGATCAGGGAAAGGACATGCGCCGATTTGCGGGTCGCGCCGGTCACCAGGCCGTCGCCATGGCCATGCGCGAGCATCAGCGATGCAAACACATGCCGGTCGCGTGCGGCAATGCGGTGAATGTCCTGGCGATCATGACCCTGACGTTGCAGGCGTTTGTAGAGAAAGTCTTTATACTGATCGAGATGGCGGGAATTGGCGGCGTTCACCACTTCCAGCTCGCGCACCGCGTCGCCAAGGCCCGCCGCATCCAGCTTTTCGCGCACATCGGCCTCGCGCCCGACAACCAGAGATTTCCCCAGACCAGACCGCTGCCAGGCCACCGCTGCACGCAGGACACGCGGATCATCGCCTTCGGCAAAGATCATCCGTGCCTGGGCCTGGCGGGCCCTTGCATGCAGGCCCTGCAGGATGGTCGCCGTCGGGTCCATCCGCGCCTTCAGGCTTGCCTCATAGGATTTCATATCGATGATCGGGCGGCGCGCCACGCCGGTATCCATTCCGGCCTTCGCCACGGCGGGCGGCACGACATAGATCAGACGCGGGTCAAACGGCGTCGGAATGATGTAATCGCGGCCAAAGGACAGCTTGCGCCCATAGGCCATCGCCACCTCATCCGGCACATCCTCACGCGCCAGTTTCGCCAGCGCCTGCGCACAGGCGATCTTCATCTCGTCATTGATCGCGCGGGCATGGATATCCAGCGCACCCCGGAACAGATAGGGGAAGCCCAGCACATTATTGACCTGGTTCGGATAATCCGAACGCCCGGTCGCCACGATGGCATCCGCGCGAACCGCATGGGCCTCTTCCGGCGTGATTTCAGGATCGGGGTTCGCCATGGCGAAGATCACCGGATTCTCGGCCATCGAGGCGACCATCTCTGGCGTCACCGCCCCTTTGGCCGAAACGCCTAGGAACACATCCGCCCCGGCCATCGCCTCTTCAAGGCTGCGCGCATCGGTCTTTACCGCATGGGCCGATTTCCACTGGTTCATACCCTCGGTACGGCCCTGGTAAATCACACCTTTGGTGTCGCACATGATGCAATTCTCATGCCGCGCGCCCATGGATTTCAACAGTTCCAGACAGGCGATCCCCGCGGCCCCTGCCCCGTTCAGCACGATCTTCACGTCCTGGATCTTCTTGCCCGAAATCTCCAGCGCGTTGATCAGCCCCGCCGCACAGATCACCGCCGTGCCATGCTGGTCGTCATGGAAGACCGGGATATCGCAGATCTCTTTCAGCCGCTGCTCGATGATAAAGCATTCAGGTGCCTTGATGTCTTCGAGATTGATGCCGCCAAAGGTCGGCGACATCAGCTTTACCGCCCTGATGATGTCATCCGCATCTTCGGTATCAAGCTCGATATCGATCGCATTCACATCGGCAAAGCGCTTGAAAAGAACCGCCTTCCCCTCCATCACCGGCTTCGAGGCCAGCGCGCCAAGGTTCCCCATCCCCAGAATCGCCGTTCCATTCGAGATAACGGCGACCATATTGCCTTTGACCGTATAGTCATAAGCCGTCTCGGGCCGGTCGGCGATGGCCTGGACCGGTACCGCGACCCCGGGCGAATAGGCCAGCGACAGATCGCGCTGCGTCGCCATTGGCTTCGACGCAGTGATCTCGTATTTCCCCGGACGCGGCTCGAAATGATAAGCGAGGGCTTCTTCGGGCGTGGTTCTGGAACGGGTCATTTTCGGGCCATGGTGCGAATTAAAGTTACTTTGCACATGCCTTGTCACGCATGAAATGAAAAGCCCGGATGACGGCCTTTTCGTCACGCCTTCGTTTTTGTAGGGTCGGCGCCGAAGCCCGGGGGAACCATGTCAGACGAAACCGTCACGCCAATGATGGCGCAATATCTCGACATCAAAGCGCAGAATCCTGGGGCTTTGTTGTTCTACCGGATGGGCGACTTCTACGAGATGTTCTTTGATGACGCCCTGGCGGCGTCCGAGGCGCTGGATATCGCGTTGACCAAACGCGGCTTCCATAAGGGCGAGCCGATTGCCATGTGCGGCGTGCCCTATCACGCCGCCGAAGGCTATCTTCTGACACTGATCCGCAAGGGATTCCGCGTCGCCATCGCCGAACAGCTGGAAGACCCGGCCGAAGCGAAGAAGCGCGGCTCGAAATCGGTGGTGAAACGCGATGTGGTTCGGCTGGTAACGCCCGGCACCCTGACCGAGGATTCCCTGCTCGAAGCGCGGCGCCACAATTACCTCGCAGCCTATACCGCCCTGCGCGATGAGGGCGCGCTGGCCTGGTGCGATATCTCGACCGGCGAGTTCCGGGTCATGCCCTGCGCCCTCTCGCGCCTCGGGCCCGAGTTGGCCCGGCTTGCGCCGCGCGAATTGCTGGTTCCGGATGAAGAATCGACCGAAATCGCAAGCCTGGTGACTGATTCCGGCGCCGCGATGACGCCGCTGGCCCGTGCGAGTTTCGATTCCACCGGTGCCGAAAAGCGGCTTTGTGCACTGTGGCAGGTCAGCTCTCTTGAAGGGTTTGGATCGTTCACCCGCGCCGAAATCGCGGCAATGGGCGGGCTGGTCGACTATCTCGACCTGACGCAGCGCGGTCGCCTGCCGCTTTTGCGCCCGCCGATCAAAGAACTGCCCGGCGGCACCATGCAGATCGATGCCTCGACCCGACGCAATCTCGAAATCACCCAGGCGCTTTCGGGCGGGCGCGAGGGCTCGCTGCTGGCCGCCATCGACCGCACCGTGACCGCCCCCGGAGCGCGCCTGCTGGAGCGCCGTCTCTCCTCGCCCTCACGCGATCTGACCACGATCCGCAGCCGCCATGACGCTTTGCGCGCGCTCCTGGATAAAAGCCGGCTGCGCGAGGATCTGCGCAACGACCTGCGCCGCGTGCCCGATATGGATCGCGCGCTCTCGCGACTCGCACTGGATCGCGGTGGCCCGCGGGATCTGACCGCGATCCGCGCCGGCCTGACCCAGGCCCTGAGCCTGACGGGCAAACTGAACGACCTGCCCGATCTGCTGAGCGAAGCCTCGCGGGCCCTCACCGGCCATGAAACCCTGGTTGATCTGCTGGACCGGGCGCTGGTCGCCGAGCCGCCGCTGCTTGCGCGCGATGGCGGCTTTATCGCCACCGGATTCGACCATGAACTGGATGAGACCCGCCAGTTGCGCGACGAAGGCAGAGGCGTGATCGCCGGCATGCAGGCGCAATATGCGGAACATGCTGGTGTTTCGGCGCTGAAGATCAAGCATAACAACGTGCTGGGCTATTTCATCGAGGTCACCACGACGCACGAGGAAAAACTCCGCGCCCATCCCGACCTTTTCATCCACCGCCAGACCACGGCGGGTCAGGTGCGGTTCACCACGGTTGCGCTGTCAGATCTGGAAACCCGGATCCTGAATTCATCCAACCGGGCGCTTGAGCTAGAAAAACGTCACTATGAAGGCCTGAAACGTGCGATTCTCGACCAGGCGGGCCCAATTGGCGCCACAGCCCGTGCCCTCGCCGAAATCGACCTTTGCGCCGGCTTTGCCGATCTCGCCGCCGAGGGCGACTGGACAGAGCCAAAGGTCGATGACAGCCGCGCTTTCCTGATCGAGGGCGGACGCCATCCGGTGGTAGAACGTGCCCTCAGACGCCAGGGCGGGCAGAGCTTTGTCGCCAATGACTGCGACCTGACCACCGGCAATTCCCCCGCGATCTGGCTGCTGACCGGCCCGAATATGGCGGGTAAATCGACCTTCCTGCGCCAGAATGCACTGATCGCGCTGATGGCTCAGGCCGGCAGTTTCGTTCCGGCCCGCGCGGCCCATATCGGCCTTGTCAGCCAGCTTTTCAGCCGCGTCGGCGCATCAGACGACCTCGCGCGCGGCCGCTCGACCTTTATGGTCGAAATGGTGGAAACCGCCGCCATCCTGAACCAGGCCGATGACCGTGCCCTCGTCATCCTGGATGAGATCGGCCGTGGCACCGCCACCTGGGATGGCCTCTCCATCGCCTGGGCCACGCTGGAACATCTGCACGAAATCAACCGCTGCCGCGCGCTTTTCGCCACCCATTACCACGAAATGACCCAGCTTTCCGCGAAACTCGATGGCGTCGAGAACGCCACCGTCTCGGTGCGTGAATGGGAAGGCGAAGTGATCTTCCTGCATGAGGTCAAACGCGGCGCCGCCGACCGCAGCTACGGCGTCCAGGTCGCCCGCCTCGCCGGCCTGCCGCCTTCGGTCATCGAACGCGCGAAAACGGTTCTCGAAGCACTTGAACAGGGCGACCGCCAGGGTACGAAACAAGCCGCCCTGATCGACGACCTGCCGCTGTTCCGCGCCGCCCCGCCGCCTTCTGCCGTGAAACCCGCACAGGAAAGCAGGATCGAGGCCCGGCTGAAAGAAACGAGCCCCGACCAGCTTACGCCGATCGGGGCCCTGAATCTTATCTATGAGCTCAAGGCCCTGCTGGGCTGATCAGCCCGGGGTCGAGGACACGCCCACCTGCGCCGGACGCAGCAGCCGGTCATGGAGCATAAAGCCCTCGGTCATCACCTGAATGATCTGCCCGGCTTTGGTCCCCGGCACCGGCGCCTCAAACATCGCCTCATGCATCTGCGGATCGAACTGGTCACCGACCGCCGGCGACACTGCCTTTACCCCGTGCTTGTCCATCACCTTGGACAGTTCGCGCAGCGTCAGCTCGACGCCTTCGATCAGCGCACTCGACGCCGCGCGGCTTTCTTCCGGAATGGCCGCAAGCGCGCGGTTCAGGTTGTCATAGACCGGCAAAAGATCCCGTGCGAGCCGCGTGCCGCCATATTGCTCGGCCTCACGGCGATCCCGGTCAGCCCGTTTACGCGAATTCTCGGCATCGGCCAGCGCCCGCATGAACTTGTCGCGGAACTCATCACGTTCCAGACGGAGCGTCTCCAGCTCGTCAACCGACATCTCTTCAAATTCCGGCAGATCGCCTGCCTGGCCGTTTTCCTGGGCGGCGTTGTCTTCCTGCGCCATGACCACTCCTCAAGTCTTTCGGGCCTAAGGCCCCTTTTCACTTCAACCGCGTCCGCGATCGGAAACCATCCGACCGACGAGCTGCGCCGTATAATCGACAATCGGCACAACCCGCCCATAGTTCAGCCGGGTCGGTCCGATCACGCCGACGGCACCGATAATCTTTCGCTCGGCGTTCATATAGGGGGAAACGACCAGACTTGAACCCGAAAGTGAAAAGAGTTTGTTTTCCGAGCCGATGAAGATGCGCACTCCGTCGCCTTCATCCGCAAGTTCCAGAAATTCGGCGATATCGCGCTTGCGTTCGAGATCGTCGAAAAGGCTGCGGATCCGGTCGACATCCTCGGATCCGGCGCTTTCCAGAAGATTGGCGCGCCCGCGCACGATCAGCCGCTCTGATGACAGGCCTGCATTCTCCCAGACCGCCAGCCCGCTTTCGACCAGCTCGCGGGCCAGAACATCAACCTCCTGGCGGCGGGCCGCAACCTCTGCGCGGATATGTTGGCGCAGATCTGAAAGCGTCCGCCCGCCCGCCATGGCATTGAGAAAATTCGCAGCCTCGCGCATCGAGGATGGTGTTTGCCCGGGCGGCGGATGGAACAGACGGTTCTCAACCTGGCCATCGGCAAAGACCAGTACCACCAGCGCCCGATCTGCCGAAAGCGAGACAAATTCAATATGCCGGATCGGAGCGGATTCATGCTTTGGCGTCATCACGATACTGGCGCCCCCGGTCAGGAAGGAAAGCGCCGCCGAAACATGATCCAGCGCCATGCCGACATCATGATCCTCACCGCTGAGCGTCGCATCGATCCGCGCACGGTCGGCCTGATCAACCGTTCCGACCTCGAGAAAGCCGTCGACAAACAGCCGCAGCCCCTGCTGTGTCGGGATCCGCCCCGCCGAGATATGCGGGCTGTCCAGCAAACCGAGAAATTCCAGATCCTGCATGACATTGCGGATGGTCGCGGCCGAAATCTGTTCACTCAGGCTGCGGGTAAGCGTGCGCGATCCGACCGGCTCACCGGTTTCAAGATAGCCTTCGACGACGCGCCGGAAAACTTCGCGCGATCTGTCACTCATTTGCTGCAGCAGCTCTTTTCTGTCCGCCATTACATCCCGGCCCGCCTTTCATTTGACTTAAGAACCAATACCATCCGCCGTCAATGCGCCAACCCCCTGTTACGCCTGGTGATCAGGGTTGCATCCGGCGCCTGCCCGCGCATATCTGACCGCAAATCTTTGAAAGGATCAGTTATGCGCCCGTCTGGAAGAGAGCTCGACCAACTTCGCACGGTTTCCATTGAAACCGGAGTTTCCCTTCACGCCGAAGGCTCCTGCCTGATCCGGATGGGAAACACCCATGTGCTCTGCACCGCCTCGATTGAAGACAAGCCGCCGCCCTTCCTGCGCAATACCGGTATGGGCTGGGTGACGGCGGAATATGGCATGTTGCCGCGCTCAACCCATACCCGGTCGCGCCGCGAGGCCGCGGCAGGCAAGCAATCCGGCAGAACGCAAGAGATTCAACGGCTTATCGGACGCAGCCTGCGCGCCGTCGTTGACAGGCAAGCGCTTGGCGAACGTCAGATCACCGTCGATTGCGACGTGATCCAGGCCGATGGTGGCACCCGCTGCGCAGCCATCACCGGCGGCTGGGTCGCTTTGCGTCTGGCGATGAACAAGCTGATGCAAAAGGGCATCGTCACCGGCGATCCGCTGCTGGATCACGTCGCAGCAGTATCCTGCGGTATCTATGCCGGCCAGAATGTGCTGGATCTGGACTATGATGAAGACTCGGCTGCCGGCACCGATGGCAATTTCGTGATCACCGGCAAGGGCAAGCTGGTTGAGGTTCAGGCCTCGGCAGAAGGCGCGCCTTTCGCGGTCGAAGACCTCACCGTATTGCTTAACCTTGGCCTGAGAGGCACTGCGGCCCTGGTCGAGGCACAAAAGAAGGCCATTGGCGCATGACCCGCAAATTCACCGGCGACCAGCTTGTGATCGCGAGCCATAACAAAGGCAAGCTGGAGGAATTCGCGACATTGCTGGCGCCTCTTGGCATCCGTTGCGTTTCGGCCGGTGAGTTTGGTCTTGATGAGCCGGAAGAGACCGAAAGCACATTTGTCGGCAATGGCCGGATAAAAGCGCATTACGCGGCAAAGGCCACCGGCCTTCCCGCACTGGCTGATGATTCCGGCCTGACGATTGATGCGCTGGACGGCGCTCCGGGTGTCTACACCGCCGACTGGGCAGAAACGCCGAATGGCCGAGATTTCGGCATGGCTATGGAGAAAACCTGGGCGCTTCTTGAAGAGCGCGGGGCGCCTGCCCCGCGCCTTGGCCAGTTTCGGTGTACTCTGGTTCTTGCCTGGCCCGATGGTCATGACGAAACCGTCGAAGGCAGCTGCGCCGGAGAACTGATCTGGCCGCGCCGGGGTCTTGAAGGCCATGGCTACGACCCCATGTTCCAGCCTGACGGATACGCGCAGACTTTTGCCGAGATGTCAGCCGATCAGAAAAATGCGATCAGCCACCGGGCGCGGGCCGTCGCCGCTATTATGGAAAAGTGTTTCACGTGAAACAGGAACATGCAGAAGACTGGAAAGAGGGGGGCTTCTCCCTCTACCTTCATTGGCCCTTCTGCAAGGCAAAATGCCCCTATTGCGATTTCAACAGCCATGTTCGTGCGAGAATTGATCAGGCCGAATGGAAAAAGGCCTATCTGAAAGAGCTGGATCGCGCCGCCGCCGAAACCGGAGGCCGCATTCTGCACTCGGTATTTTTCGGTGGCGGCACCCCCTCCCTGATGGATCCCGATACGGTTGGTGCGATACTGGATCGGGTTTCGCGTCACTGGCGTATGACCAATGACTTCGAGGTCACCCTTGAGGCAAACCCGACCTCTGTAGAGGCGTCGCGTTTTGCAGCCTATCGTCTGGCAGGCGTGAACCGTGTCTCACTCGGCCTTCAGGCCTTGAATGATCAGGATCTGCGGCGCCTTGGACGCCAGCACAGCGCCGCCGAAGGACTGGCCGCACTGGATCTTGCCCGCAGCCTTTTTGACCGTACCTCCTGTGATCTGATCTATGCCCGCCAGGATCAGGACCTCGCCTCATGGGGCGATGAATTGCGCCACGTTCTGGCACGAGGCCCCGACCATATCTCGCTCTACCAGTTGACAGTGGAAGAGGGCACGGTCTTTGCCAGGCTTTATGACGCGGGCAAGCTTCGTGGCCTTCCTGATGAAGATCTCGCAGCCGATATGTACGATCTGACCACCGAGATCTGCGGCGAGGCCGGTCTGTCGGGATATGAAGTCTCGAACTATGCCCGGCCAGGCAGCGAATCCCGCCATAATCTGACCTATTGGCGCATGGGCGACTATCTCGGCATCGGCCCAGGGGCACATGGCCGCCTCACCCTGAACGGCCAGCGCGTGGCAACGCTCGCGCATAAATCACCCGAGCTCTGGCTGGAATTCCTGAGAAAGACGGGTAAAGGCGAGGTTCCACGTGAAACGATCAGCACTCAGGATCAGGCGCTGGAATATCTGATGATGTCGTTGCGGCTGAGCGAGGGCATGTCATTTCCGCGCTATATCAGGATGCTGGGGCGCCAGCCGCGGGCGGAAGTTCTGGAAACCCTGCAGCAGGATGGCTTTATCACCCTGCAGGATGATCGCCTGACAGCCACCGCGACCGGCCGGTTGTTGCTCAACCGGCTGATCCTGGAGCTGTCAGAAGCCTGATCAGTCGCGGGCCAGACCCGAGGGGCCGGAAGACAGCAGCTGGCAAAGAAGATCCAGCTCTTCCAGATCGCGATAGGAAATCACCAGATTGCCGCCCTGCCCTTTATGATCGATCCGTACGGTCATCCCAAGCTGAGCCGACAAATCCCCCTCAAGCGCCCGCGTATCGGCATCTTTCGTGCTCTCACGCGCGCTGACCTGCTCCGACGGGGTTGATTTCGTCGGTTCCAGCGCCTCACGGGCGAGTTTCTCGGTCTCTCGCACCGAGAGTCCGCGCGCAATCACGGTCTGAGCAAGCCGCAAGGGATCCGGCGCGGTGATCAGTGCCCGCGCATGACCGGCCGACAATGCGCCCTCGCGCACCATCTTTTGCACATCTCCGGGCAGGTTCAGCAGCCGAAGCAAATTGGTCACATGGCTGCGGCTTTTCGACAGCGCTTCGGCAACCTTTTCCTGGGTATGGCCAAAGCGATCAATCAGCTGGCGCAGACCCAGAGCCTCTTCAATCGCATTGAGATCCTCGCGCTGGATGTTCTCGATAATCGCGATTTCCAGCACTTCGGTATCGTCAAGCTCGCGAATGACGACCGGAACCTCGTGCAGCTGCGCGATCTGCGCCGCACGCCAGCGCCGCTCGCCGGCAACGATCTCGTAATGATCGCCTTTGGTCCGCACGACCAGCGGCTGAATGACCCCCTTCTGCCGCAGCGAATCCGCCAGAGCCTCCAGTGCCGCCTGGTCGAAATCCTTGCGCGGCTGTTCCGGGTTCGGTTGCAGCTTTTCGACCGGCAGCCTGGTGTCCGCCCGCCGCGGCCCCTCACTCTCGGGGCGTAAATTTACATCCGACATCAATGCCGAAAGACCACGACCAAGCCCTTTGCGTTCCATGCTCTGCCTCTTCTTCTTGTTGTCAGGACCGCAGTTTAGCGGCAATTTCCCCGGCCAGAGACCGATAGGCCTCGGCCCCGCGCGAGGTCGGATCATATTCCGTCACGGGCTTGGCGTAAGAGGGTGCTTCGGAAAGCCGCACATTGCGCGGGATGATCGTGCGAAACACCATATCGCCAAGGTTCTCGCGCGCATCCGTCTCGACCTGCTGCGCCAGATTGTTGCGCCCATCATACATCGTCAGAACAACACCCTCAATCCGCAGATCCGGATTCGCCGAGCGCCGCACATCCCGCACCGTCAAAAGCAGCTGCGAGAGCCCTTCCAGCGCGAAAAACTCGGCCTGAAGCGGAACAAGCACCGAATTTGCCGCCACAAGTGCGTTAACCGTCAGCAAAGACAGCGACGGTGGGCAGTCAATCAGCACGACATCGAAGCCCATTGCCTCGATATCCGGATGGCGCAACGCGTCATGCAGCAGAAAGCTGCGCTTTTCATTGGCGACAAGATCGATATCCGCCGAAGCCAGGTCGGAATTCGCCGGGCTGATCCACAGATTATTAACCGAAGTGCGCTGAATGATTGCGTTCGGTGCCCCATCCGACAGAATCAGGTCATAAGTGGTGAGTTTACGATCATTCGTCGCAACCCCAAGACCCGTCGAGGCATTGCCCTGGGGGTCAAGATCGACCAGCAGGATCCGCAGACCCCGCTCGGCCAAAGCTGCGGACAGATTTATCGCGGTCGTGGTCTTCCCAACACCGCCTTTCTGGTTGGCAACGGCGATGACATGCGCCGGAAAGGGCATGGCGTCAGTCTTGGGAATCGCGGCTGGCACGGCGCACTGTCCTTAATCTCAGGGTGGCTGATCCTTTATGCCCCGGATCGTCCGCCGCCTCCAGATCGAAGCGCCAGTTTTTCTGCGCAGCCGCGACCTCATCCGCCCAGCTCTCGCCTTTGGGAAAAAGACAGGTCATATTGGGCGATCCGTGCCGCTCTGCAATGGCGCAAAGCATATCCAGGGGTGCGAGCGCACGCGCAGACACAACATCTGCTCCTAGTGGCGCAATTGCTTCGGCCCGCTCGGCCCGCACATCGACCGGGATACCCATCTGCCGCGCCGCCTCACGCAGGAAAGTGGCCTTGCGCTGGTCCGATTCAACAAGCACAACCCTGGTTGCAAGACCGCGATCCTGAAGCAAAGCGGCCACAACGATCCCAGGAAATCCGCCGCCCGACCCGAAATCCGCCCAAAGTCGCGGTTGCTCCGGCGCAAGCAGAAAAATCCGCGCCGAATCCTCGATATGCCGCGACCAGATCTCTCCCATGGTGGAGCGGGAGATCAGATTGATCTTCTGGGTCCATTTAGCCGTCAGAGCCTCATAGAGTCGCAGCTTTTCAAGCCCTTCCGGGCTGATGCCCAGCTCATTCCAAAGAGTTTTATCCAAGGGTCACCCGGCCAGCCTGGTCGCTGCGATCTTGCGCAGCGATGCGATCAGCAGCATCACTGCAGCCGGAGTCATCCCCTCGATCTGACGCGCCTGATGGATGGTTTCCGGCAGTTTACGCAGCAATTTCCCCGTAAGCTCTGCCGAAAGACCGGAAAGAGCGGTATAATCGAAATCGGCCGGAATCTTCATCGCCTCATGACGGCGCAGTTCTTCGGCCGCAGCGGCCTGACGATCCGTATATTGCGAATAAAGCGATTCAATTTCCGCCTGCCCCCTTGCCGCAGCCGGATGATCTGCAAGCGCCGGCACCAGCCCGTCCAGAACCGTCGGATCATAATCCGGCATGGCCATCAGATCCCAGGCACTGCGCCGGGCTCCGTCCTTGCTGACGGTGATTCCAACCTCGGCCAGCTCTTTTGGTGTGAATTTGGCCGTAGTCAGAACCTGTGTGACCGCCGCGAGCGCCTCCATCTTCGCCCCAAACGCACGTATACGCGCCTCCCGGACGCAACCGATCTCCTGACCTTTCGGTGTCAGGCGCTGATCTGCGTTATCCGCGCGCAAGCTGAGCCGGTATTCTGCGCGTGAGGTGAACATGCGATAGGGTTCGGTGACGCCACGGGTGACCAGATCGTCAATCATGACCCCGATATAGCTGTCACTGCGCGAAAAACTTACTGGCTCCTGCGCCCTTGAGGCACGCGCTGCGTTCAGCCCGGCAACCATGCCCTGCGCTGCTGCCTCTTCATATCCTGTGGTTCCATTGATCTGCCCCGCAAGATATAGACCTGCAAGAGCTTTAACCTCCAGCGACGACTTTAGCCCGCGTGGGTCGAGATAGTCATATTCGATGGCGTAGCCTGGCTGCAGAATGGTCGCATTCTCAAGGCCGGCCATAGTACGGACGTAGGCCTCCTGCACCTCTGCGGGCAAGGAGGTTGATATTCCGTTCGGATAGACTGTGTCGTCGTCAAGGCCTTCGGGTTCAAGAAAGACCTGATGGCTGTCCTTGTCGGCAAAGCGCACGACCTTATCTTCGATCGACGGGCAATAACGCGGCCCGACACCGTCAATATGGCCACCATACATTGCGGAACGACCAAGATTATCACGGATAATCTGATGCGTAGCCGCAGATGTATGCGTAATACCACAGGAAATCTGCCTTGCGACCGCACGGCTATTCATGAAAGACAGAAGCACAGGGTCTTCATCGGCGGGCTGCATTTCCAGCCTGTCCCAGTCAATCGACTTGCCATCCAGTCGCGGCGGGGTCCCGGTCTTAAGGCGGCCTGTTTCCAGCCCAAGCTCCCGGATTTGCTGCGCAAGGCTGACAGATGCTTTATCGCCCACACGGCCGCCAGGACGGCTTTGATCACCAACATGGATCAGTCCGTTCAGGAATGTGCCGGTTGTAAGCACAATCGCCGCTGCAAAAATCTCTGACCCGTCAGCCAGTCGCAGGCCGGTAACGCGACCGGTCTGAGTGATGAGTTCGGCCGCCTCTCCCTCGATGACTGAGAGGAGTGTTTCCTTGGCCAGGAGGCCCTGCACCGCTTGACGATAAAGTTTACGATCCGCCTGGGTCCTTGGCCCCTGCACTGCCGGGCCCTTTCTGCGATTCAAAAGCCGGTACTGGATACCCGCCATATCCCCCGCACGGCCCATAATGCCATCCATCGCATCGATTTCGCGAACGAGATGGCCTTTTCCAAGACCGCCAATCGCCGGGTTGCAGGACATCACCCCAATGGTTTCCGCGCGCATTGTTACCAATGCCGTCCGCACACCCATTCGTGCCGCGGCTGCGGCAGCTTCGGCCCCGGCATGGCCGCCGCCGACCACCAGAACATCAAAATGTTTCACGTGAAACACCCTCACTTTCCGATACAGAAGCTGGCGAAAATCTCGCCCAGCAATTCTTCGACATCAACGCGCCCGACCAGAATATCCAACGACCGCAGCACCTGACGCAACTCTTCCGCCACGATCTCGGATTGAACACCGTGATCCATCATCTGCAACACAGCCCTGATCGCAGTGATTCCCTGCTCAAGCGCCTGGCGATGCCGTTCGCGAACCATTATACCAGCACCAGCGACTTTTTCCGAGAGCTGCGCTGTAACTTGCTGCAGCAATGCATCAATTCCTTCGCCAGTGAGTCCCGAGACCGCGAGGCCAGGACCAGGACCACCGAGGTCGGCCTTCCCGCTCAGCTGGATGTCACCTTCCCGAAGCGCAATCCCAAGATCACCCTGGCCGAGGAACAGCCGCAAATCGGCGGCTTCTGCGCGCTGGATGGCACGTCTGATGCCTTCGCGCTCCACCAGGTCGTCACTTTCCCTGAGCCCTGCGGTATCCAACAAGGTAACCGCAAGGCCGGAAAGATCCATCCTGACCTCAATCACATCCCGTGTCGTGCCGGCAATTTCCGAAGTAATCGCCGCTTCCCGACCCGCCAGACGATTGAGAAGTGTGGATTTCCCGGCATTCGGCGGGCCAATAATCGCCACCTCGAAACCTTCGCGGATCCGTTCTGCGGCTGAAACGGCCGCCGCTTCGCGTGCGATCTCATCCAACAGCGCGGTCAGAATCTCGCGCACTTCCGGGGTGACATCGACCGGAACATCTTCGTCGGCAAAATCAATTGTTGCCTCGATCAGAGCCGCGGCCCGGATCAGACGGCTCCGCCAGTGATCAACCGTTTTTCCGATACTGCCTGACAATACCCGCAGCGCCTGTTTGCGTTGCGCTTCGGTTTCAGCATCAATCAGATCGGCGAGGCCCTCAACCTGTGTCAGGTCGAGCATGCCATTGTCGAGCGCCCGCCGGGTAAATTCGCCCGCCTCTGCCATACGCGCGAGGCCTGTTTCGCCAATCGCACGCAGCACAGCATTGACCACCGCCAGTCCGCCATGGATCTGCAGCTCGACCACCTCTTCGCCGGTAAAGCTGGCATTTTCCGCAAAGCCCAACACCAGAGCCTGGTCGAGATGCTCACCCTGCCACGAGATATTGCGTAAACTGGCAAGGCGCGGCTTTGGAGCCGCGCCTGTCAGTGCCTTGCATATGGCGAAGGAATTCGGGCCAGAGACCCTGATTACCGCGACGCCCGCCCGCCCACGAGCTGTCGCGCTGGCATAGATCGTATCAGCCATCGCAACCCCGCTGGCCTCCGGATCAGGTATTCATCGAGTCGAAGAACTCGGAATTCGACTTGGTCTGTTTCAGCTTGCCGATCAGGAATTCGATGGCGTCGGTGGTACCCATCGGGTTCAGGATGCGGCGCAGCACATAGGTTTTCTGCAGATCGGATTTATCGACCAGTAGATCCTCTTTCCTTGTGCCGGATTTGAGGATGTCCATCGCCGGGAAGACGCGCTTATCGGCCACTTTCCGATCCAGCACGATCTCAGAGTTACCGGTGCCTTTGAATTCTTCGAAGATCACCTCATCCATCCGCGAGCCGGTATCGATCAGTGCGGTTGCGATGATGGTGAGCGAACCGCCCTCTTCGATATTCCGTGCAGCACCGAAGAAACGCTTCGGGCGTTGCAGCGCGTTGGCGTCGACACCACCGGTCAGCACCTTACCCGAGCTCGGCACGACAGTGTTAAAGGCACGGCCAAGTCTTGTGATCGAATCAAGAAGGATCACAACATCTCGTTTGTGTTCGACCAGGCGCTTGGCCTTTTCGATCACCATCTCGGCCACAGCCACGTGGCGCGTTGCCGGCTCGTCGAAGGTCGAGGACACAACCTCACCCTTCACCGAACGCTGCATATCGGTCACTTCCTCGGGCCGCTCGTCAATCAGCAGAACGATCAGATAGCATTCCGGATGGTTCGCTGCGACCGAGCGCGCGATGTTTTGCAGAAGAACCGTCTTACCCGTGCGCGGCGGCGCCACGATCAGCGCCCGCTGGCCCTTACCAATCGGCGCCACCAGATCGATGATCCTGGCCGAGCGGTCCTTGATCGTCGGATCCTCGATTTCCATCTTCAGCCGCTCTTCCGGGTAAAGCGGTGTCAGGTTGTCGAAATGGACCTTGTGTTTCGCGCGTTCGGGATCGTCAAAATTGATCAGCGTCGCCTTCACCAGGCTGAAATAGCGCTCATTCTCGGACGGCGCCTTGATCACGCCTTCGATTGAATCACCGGTGCGCAGCGAAAACTGACGGATCATCTCGGGCCCGACATAGATGTCATCGGGGCCGGGCAGGTAGTTGGCCGAAGGGCTGCGCAGAAAGCCGAAACCGTCCTGCAGCACCTCGAGCACGCCATCGCCGCCGATTTCCCAGCCTTCCTCGGCATGTTCCTTGAGGATCTGGAACATCATCTCGCCCTTGCGCATCGAGGGCGCATTCTCGATCTCCCACTCCTCCGCCATAGCGAGAAGATCGGCCGGGGTCTTGGCCTTGAGATCGGAGAGGTTGAGGCGTTCTGTCATCGCAATACCATTATGCCAGACGCGCATGTAGCGCGGTGCTGGATCAGAGGCTGAAATAGGGAAGCGTCAGGACCGGACGGCCCCGCATTGCCTGCAGATAGGGGGGCTGGCGCTGTAAGTCAATCTTTCTGAGCAAAACTGGCGTTCATAAGTCGAAAGACCTTCCGCGAGGCCGAAACTGTGCAGAGTTCATAATATATTTAAGAAAAAGATATGAAGGATGTTGTTGTTGTAGGGCCTGAGGATAACAGGATAGCGGCAGTTCCGGGGCATTTTCCCTTAAGTTTTCCACCTGTGGACAGAAGTGGGAAAGGTTGGGAAAAAATCCATGGAATTTTGATTTATCTATTTATATCATGTTCTTAGAAAATGGTTTTCAGCTATCTGCCTGTGGAGGAGAAATGTCACAGCCCGGGCAAAGCCTTTGCCCTGGCCGATGGTGGAAAACAGCATACGCAGTGGGATAACCGGGGGTCGCGGGCCGGCGCTTTGTCAGGATATCCTGGCCCTGGCCTTCCGGCATGGGATAACCGCCCGAGTCGTCCCGCGAACAAAACAGGATTATCCACAAGTGCTCTCAGATGTTCCCGAAGATGTAGCAGGCGAGAAAACGCCGCCTTTGGTGCTGGCCTCAGCCTCGGAGACGAGAATCGCCCTGTTGCAGGCGGCAGGGCTGGAGTTTGAGAGCCTTGCCGCGCGGGTGGATGAAGACAGCATTCGCCGCGCTCTGGAGGCCGAAAGCGCAAAGCCGCGCGACGTTGCCGATACGCTGGCCGAAACCAAGGCGCTGAAAATCTCGGGCAAGCGGCCAGAGGCGCTGGTGATCGGCTCGGATCAGCTGCTGGAGCTGAACGGCCGGATCTTTGCCAAACCCGAAAGCGCTGAGGAAGCACGCGCCCAACTGACCGATCTGCGGGGCAAAACCCACCGCCTGATCTCGGCGGTGGTGGTTTGTCAGGGGGGGCAGCCGCTCTGGCGTCATATCGGCGAGGCCCGGCTTACGATGCGGGATTTCGGAGATCTGTGGCTTGACGGCTATATCTTGCGCAACTGGGAGAAAATCCGTCATTCCGTCGGTGGATACCGGCTTGAAGAGGAAGGCGTTCGGTTGTTCTCCTCGATGCAGGGGGATCATTTCACGATTCTGGGGCTGCCCTTGCTTCCCCTTCTGAACTGGCTTTCGCTGAGAGGGGACATTCCCGCATGACTGACCATCCGCGTATTCCGCTGGCCGGTGTGATCGGCCATCCGATCGCGCATAGCCGCAGCCCGGCGCTGCATGGCTATTGGCTGAAACGCTATGGTCTGGCGGGGCATTATATCCCGATGGATGTGGCGCCGCAGGATCTGGCACATGTCCTGCGCACCCTGCCACAGATGGGCTTTGTCGGGGCCAATGTCACCATCCCGCATAAAGAGGCGATCCTGAAGATCGCTGATATCATCACCGATCGCGCGGCGTTGATCGGGGCCGCTAACACATTGATTTTCCGTAAAGATGGTAAGATCCATGCGGATAATACCGACGGGTCAGGCTTTATTTCCAATCTGCGGCAGAATGCGCCCTTCTGGGATCCTGCCGCCGGTCCGGCTGCGGTGCTGGGCGCCGGTGGCGCGGCCCGTGCCGTTGTCGCGGCGCTGATCGAGGTCGGCGCGCCCGAGATCCGCATCGTCAACCGTACCCGCCCCAGGGCCGAGGCCATGCGTTCGGATTTCGGGGCGAAAGTGGTGGTCTGGGACTGGACCCATGTCGGCGCGATGATCGAAGGTTGTGCCACATTGGTGAATACGACCTCGCTCGGGATGACCGGCAAGCCGGACCTTGTCATTGATCTCGACCGGATCAGCCAGCGCTGCCTTGTAACCGACATTGTCTATGCGCCGTTGAAAACCGGCCTGCTGGTCGAGGCTGAGGCGCGCGGCTGCACTGTCGTCGACGGGCTTGGAATGTTGCTCCACCAGGCTGTGCCAGGGTTCGAGCGCTGGTTCGGCAAGCGCCCGGTGGTGGATGATGAGACCCGGCTTGCGGTCTTAAACGCATGAAAGCCTTTCGCCTTGGCCTGACCGGCTCCATCGGGATGGGAAAATCGACCACGGCCGCGATGTTCTCGGATGCGGGTATCCCGGTCTGGGATGCGGATGCGGCGGTGCACCGGCTTTATGCCCCCGGCGCAAAGGGCGCCGCAGCTCTGGCGGGGCCTTTTCCTGAAGCGGTTTCCGACCAGGGTGTTTCACGGGAAACATTAAAGGCGCTGCTGGCGGCCGATCCGTCGCGCCTGAAACAACTGGAACAGCTGATCCATCCGCTTGTTGCGGAAGATCGCGCCGGGTTTCTGGCCCATACCGGCTGTGATATCCTGCTTCTCGATGTGCCGCTTTTGTTTGAGAAAGACATCGACCGGGAATGTGACGCGACGCTGCTGGTCACCGCACCCGCCGCTTTGCAACGCGCCCGCGTCCTTGCGCGGCCGGGTATGACGGCGGGACAGCTTGACCTGATCCTCTCGCGCCAGATGCCCGACCAGGACAAGCGCGCCCGCGCCACCCATATTGTCGAAACCCTGTCAATCGACAGCACCCGGGCGTATGTACAGGCGCTGATCGCGCATCTGCGCGCAGGAATGGCGGGCCAGAATGCGTGAAATCGTCCTTGATACCGAGACCACCGGCTTTGACCCGGAACAGGGCGACCGCATCGTCGAGATCGGCGCGGTGGAGCTGTTCAACCACCTGCCCACCGGCAAGGTTTATCATCAATATATCAACCCCGAACGCGACATGCCGCAGGGCGCCTTCGAGGTGCACGGGCTCAGCAGCGAGTTTCTCAGTGACAAGCCGGTTTTCGCGAAAATCGGCCAGGCATTTATGGATTTCGTCGGTGATGCGAAACTGGTGATCCATAACGCAGCCTTCGATATGAAATTTCTGAATTTCGAACTGAAGCGCATGGGGCTGGGCGACATCCCCTGGGCGCGCGCCATCGACACGCTGGCCATCGCGCGGCAACGTTTTCCCGGCTCGCCAGCCTCGCTGGATGCGCTTTGCCGGCGTTTTGGGGTCGACAATTCCCGGCGTGAAAAACATGGCGCGCTGCTCGACAGCGAAATTCTGGCCGAGGTTTACCTTGAGCTGGTCGGCGGTCGTCAGCCCGACCTCGTGCTGGCGCCGGTGCAAAGCAACAGCCCCGCAAGCGGCGCGCAGACGGATGGAGACTGGCGCCCCCGTCCCCGCCCGACCGCTCTGCCCGCTCGGATCACCGCTGCGGAAACCGCCGCACATGAGGCTTTTGTTGCGAAACTGGGCGATGCCGCCATCTGGCTGAAGCGGAACTGAGCCGCCGCAGATCCGGGCATTTTCTGGACTATTCCCTAAAAATCAGAACTTTAAGGCGTTCTTCACTCTGATCTGTGATCCTGTCCTGGGGTGAGTGAAAAGGGTGACGGGAATGGCCGGGCAAAGCAATGCGCCGCCAGTCATCATCAAACGGAAGAAAGTGGTTTCGGGCGGCGGCCATCATGGTGGCGCCTGGAAAGTGGCCTATGCGGATTTCGTGACCGCAATGATGGCCTTCTTCCTGCTGATGTGGCTGCTGAATGCGACGACAGAAAAACAACGTAAGGGCCTGTCGGATTACTTCAATCCGTCTATCCCGCTCAGCAAGGTTTCAGGGGGCGGCGACGGCACGCTGGGCGGGGAGTCGATTTTTTCCGAAGAGGATCGGACGGCGATGGGCCGCGGCGGTCTCGCCAGCCAGACAGGGGCCGGCGAGGCGGAGGACAATGCCCAGGCCGAGATGGTGAAAACCGTCAAAGAGGCCCTGTTCGATCGTGGCGGTGAAAGCCGTACCATGGAACAGCTGATGCGCCATGTTGTCACCCGGGTCACCGATGAGGGCCTTGTGATCGAACTGTTCGATCTTGATGAGGCCAGCCTGTTCAAAGGCCATACCGCCGAGCCGCAGGAAGTTACCGTTCAACTGGCGCGGATGCTGGCCGAGGTGCTCAATCTGACCGTGAATGGCCTTGCGGTGAATGCCTATGTGCAAAGTTTTCCGGTGCCGCTGGTTGAAAATCCGGGCTGGGAACTGACGGCCGACCGTGCCCGTGCCATGCGCAGTCTGCTCCAGGGGGCCGGCATTCAGGCGACCCGGTTCAGCCGCATCGGGGGCTTTGCCGACCGTAAGCCCGCCGTGGCCGATCCGGCCTCCCGCCGCAACAACCGGATCGAGATCGTGCTGCTGCGGCGTGACCGGTAATCCCGATAATTTTATCTGTTAGCGGAAAATTCAGTCCTGCGGGCCAAACCTGTCGCAAGCTCATTCAGGATAAAGGTGCGACTGATGACGATTTCCTCCGCGCTCAATGCCGGCGTAGCCGGGCTCAGCGCCAACGCGACGCGGCTCGCGACGATCTCAGACAATATCGCGAATTCGGGCACTTTCGGCTATAAACGCGCCCATGCTGAATTCTCCAGCATGGTGATCACGAATAATCGCGGCTCTGGCACCTATTCGGCAGGCGGCGTTCGCGCCTCGACAATGCGTCTGATCGAAGAGCGCGGCGGCCTCGTGGGCACCTCGCATCCTCTGGATATCGCGGTTTCGGGGCGCGGCATGCTGCCGGTGATCACCGAGGTTTCGCTGGGAACCAATTCAGTGGACCGCGCGCTTTTGATGACGACGACCGGCTCTTTCCGCACCGATGCGAATGGCGTGCTGAAAACCCAGTCCGGTCTGGTGCTGATGGGCTGGCCTGCCACTTCGGATGGCACCATTCCGGTCTTCCCGCGGGATACGATCACTGGCCTCGTACCTGTTGTGATCAATGCGAACCAGACCGCCGGCGATCCGACCACCCAGATCACGGCGGGGGTCAACCTTCCCGCTACCGCTACCGAAGCCGGCGCCACCGGCGATCCGCTGCCCTTCGCGATCGAATATTTCGGCAATCTCGGCACGTCGGAATCGCTGGATTTCAACTTCACACCGACCGTTCCGGCGGCGGGCAGCCCGCCATCGAACACCTGGACCATGGTGATCCGCGATTCAGCCAGCAACAATGCGATCATCGGGGAATATGTTCTGACCTTCGACGATTCCCGCGCGGCCGGCGGCACGCTCGCGACGGTTGTTGCGGTTCCGGCGGTTCCGGCCTGGCCGGCTTATGACGGTGCCACCGGAACCCTGCCGCTGACCGTGGCCGGCGGCCCGATGAGTGTTGCTATCGGCCGCGTCGGTGATCCGAACGGTCTGACCCAGCTTTCCGATGACTTTGCGCCGGTGCAGATCACCAAGGACGGGTCCCCGGTCGGCAATCTCACCACGGTCGAGATCAATCCGAACGGCTATATCATCGCGACCTATGATACCGGGTTCAACCGCGTGCTTTACCAGATCCCGCTGGTCGATGTGCCGAACCCCAATGGCCTGATCTCGCTGCATAACCAGACCTATCAGGTCTCGCCGCAATCGGGCTCCTTCTTCCTCTGGGATGCCGGTGATGGCCCGACCGGCTCGATCGAAGGCTATGCCCGTGAGGGATCGACAACCGATGTCGCGGCAGAACTGACCTCGCTGATTCAGACCCAGCGGGCCTATTCGTCCAACGCCAAGGTCATCCAGACGGTCGACGAAATGTTGCAGGAAACCACCAATATCAAACGGTAACGCAAAATGAGCATCACCTCGGCCCTCAATTCCGCGCTGACCGGACTGACCGCCACCTCGCGGCAGGCCGAGGCGGTGTCCAACAATGTCGCCAATGCAACGACCTCGGGCTATGCGCGCCGTTCCGTCTCGCTTTCGGCTCTTAACCTCGGAGGATCGGGTCAGGGCGTGCGCGTGGTCGGCATTACCAGACATGCAGATCTCTATCTGATCAATGACCGCAGGGGCGCTCAGGCCGCTGCGGGTGAAAGCGCGACAAAGGCGGGATTTCTCAACCGGCTTGAGACCATTCTGGGCACAACCGAATCTCCGGGCTCTCTCGTTTCCCGCGTCAGCACGCTGGACACCACCTTGCTTGAAGCCGCGAGCCATCCCGAATCCGAGGCAAGGCTTTCTGCTGCGGTTTCGGCAGCAAGATCCCTTGCCACGGGATTGAATCAGGCGAGTGAAGCCATTCAGGCTGAACGTCTCAAGGCAGAGAAGGGCATCGCTTCGGCTGTGGAAAGTCTTAACAGCAGCCTGCGCCAGGTTCAGGAGCTGAACCGGATGATCGCCTCTCACAGCGGCTCCGGTCGGGATGTCTCGGCGTTGATGGATCAGCGCCAGCAGGTGATCGACAGCATCGCCAGCATCATTCCGCTGAAGGAAATGCCACGAGACGGCAATCAGGTTGCGCTGATCTCTGCCGGGGGCGCCGTCCTGCTGGACGGCAACCCCGTGACTTTCGGCTTCACCGAAGTCCATACAATCGTGCCTGAAATGACCCAGGCAAGTGGTGGCCTCTACGGGCTGACCATCAATGGTAAACCGATGGCAACCACGGGCAGCGGCAGCATGATCCTCGGCGGAGAGCTCGGGGCGCTCTTCGCGGTTCGCGACGAACTGGCTGTTGAAGGCCAGTCTATGCTCGACGCAATGGCGCGTGACATGATTGAAAGATTCAGCGCAGCGGGCCTCGATCCCACTTTACCTGCTGGCGCCCCCGGATTGTTCACCGATGGCGGTCTGGCCTTTGATCCCGCTGATGAGGTGGGTCTCGCGTCACGTATCGCATTGAATTTCGCCACAGATCCTTTGAAAGGCGGAGAAGTCACGCGGCTGCGCGACGGGCTCGGCGCGCCCATGCCGCCGGGCGCTGTTGGAAACTCCACGCTTCTCAATTCACTCTCCACTGCGCTGAACACCAACCGAACCATCGCATCACCGATCCCCGGCGGCAGCAGAAGCCTTGCAGGCCTGGCCGCAGCCATTTTGTCCCGAACCTCCTCCCAGCGTGTCACGCAAGAGACCGAACAAAGCTATACCGCCGCGAGAAACACGGCATTGTCCGATTTTGAGGCGGCATCGGGCGTGAACACCGATGAGGAACTGCAGTCGCTGCTGGTGATCGAGAAAAACTACGCGGCCAATGCGCGGGTCATTCAGGTTGTAGACGAAATGATCAGAACACTGTTGGGCCTCTGACGATGGAACGCATAAGCTCAAACCCGTTTCTGACTCCGGCACTTCTCCGACAGTCGTCTGAACTTCGTGCGGGCCTGCAAAAGGCCACGCAAGAGATGACGACCGGTAAATTCTTTGATCAGGGTAAAGCCTTGCGTGGCGACTTCTCAGCTCTGGCCGCCACAGATCATGCTCTTGCCCGGCTTGTCGGGTTTGCCGCTGCCACCACCGAACTTACCCTGATGGGCGAGACGATGCAGCGCGCGTTATCTGTCATCTCTGAAGCGACCACAGAGCTTGCGGCCAACCTGCTGCGAACAACCAGTGGCGCGTCTGACACCCTGCTTTCTTCGATCCTGTCCACCGGCATGCGTGATTTCAACACTGCCAGTTCAGCACTAAACACCCGCCTTGCCGACAAATCGGTTTTTGGCGGCGATGCTTCTGACCGACTGGCTTTGCCCGGTTCCGAGACGATACTCACCGCACTTGAGACCGCGATCGCCGGCCTGACGGATGTCGACGACATTTCCAATGCGATAGATGACTGGTTCAACGGGACCGCCGGATATCAGGCATTATACACCGGAGGCCAGGGTCGGGTTGGCCTCAATGTGGCACCCGGCGAGACGGCGTCGCTTCCCTTCACCGCCCTTGACCCTGCAATCCGCGCGACACTGGCGGGCCTCTCTAAGGTGGCTTTGCTTGACCGGGGTCTCTTTACTGGAGATCACGCCTCGCGGTCTGCGCTTGCGCTCAGGGCGGGTGAAAATCTTTTCAACTCTTCCGAAGCGAGGACTGTCCTTGCCGGCAGGATCGGCACAGTTGAGCAACAACTGTCTCAGGCACAAAGCCGGAATTCCGCAGAGAAATCGGCACTTGCTCTGACGCGCAACGGCCTGACCGAAGCAGATCCCTATGAGGCTACGGTGCGCCTTAAGGATCTCGAAAGCAGACTGGACGCATTCTACACCATCACAGCGCGACTGTCACAACTCAGCCTGACGGGATATCTCCGGTGAAACCGAATATCTTCGCCTACGCCCTACAAGGTCTGATCCTGCTGCTTGTCTCAAGCCTCGCTTTGTCGATCCCGGTCCTCGCGCAACCGGTTCGTATCAAAGATCTGGTCGAAATCGACGGGGTCAGAGGCAACGATCTCGTGGGATATGGTCTTGTCGTAGGGCTGAACGGAACCGGTGACGGCATCCGGAACTCACCGTTCACAGAAGAGATTATGGCAAATCTTCTGGAGAGGCTTGGTGTCAACGTCGTCGGTGAAGCCTCGCGTCCCAAAAATGTCGCGGCCGTTTTCGTCACTGCGACCCTGCCGCCGTTTTCCCGGGCCGGGGCGCGGATTGACATAACGGTTTCGGCCATTGGCGATGCGAAAAGCCTGCTTGGTGGAACGCTTGTGATGACACCGCTGAATGGTGCGGATGGCCAGATCTATGCGGTGGCGCAGGGGACCATCATTGCAGGCGGGATCTCTGCCGAAGGCGATGCCGCTCGGGTTGTCCAGGGCGTGCCAACGGCGGGGACGATCCCCTCGGGCGCACGGGTAGAGCGAGAAGTTCCGTTTGATTTCAACCAGGTTTCAGTTTTGCGGCTTGCGCTGAAATCGGCAGATTTTACAACAGCCGCCAGAATTGAACGGGCCATCAATCAGGAATTTGGCTCACGTTCGGCGACGATGCTGGACGGGGGCACGGTCGCGCTCGACCTTGGCCGTATTGGTGGTGGTTCTCCGGCACATGCCATAGCCAGGATTGAGAGCCTGCGGATCGACCCCGCGGCCAGGGCCAGGGTGGTGGTCGACCAGCGATCCGGTACAATCGTGATTGGCGCTGATGTTCGGATCAGCCGTGTTGCGGTGGCGCAGGGAAATCTTACCCTGCGTGTGGAAGAGTACCCTATCGCAATCCAGCCCAACCCTTTCGCCGAAGGTGAAACCGTTGTGGTGCCCAGAAGCAATGCTGAAATCACCACGGAAGGCGGTGGCCTGGCGGAAGTTGCCGGTGGTACCAGCCTGTCCGAAGTGGTTTCCGGCCTGAACGCATTGGGTGTTCAGCCGTATGACATGATCGATATTCTCAAAAGCATCCATGCGGCTGGCGCGTTACACGCAGAATTTGTTATCCAGTAGGATAATATTCGAAATATCTCATAATATTCCCCAGTATTATGAATTTCACAACAGGCATCTGGTCTCATATGGTCCGCGCGAACCAGGAACGCCGGATACATGCAGAACTTCATTCTCCCCCCCACTCCGGCTCTCGCCGCCCTGGAAGCCGCTGCAAGGCAGCGGATTCTCATTCTCGATGGGGCGATGGGAACCCAGATCCAGGGCCTTGGGCTGACAGAAGAGGACTATTCCGGCCATGGTTCCGGTTGTGCCTGCCGGCACCACTCCGAACACCCGCAAAAGGGCAATAACGATCTTCTGATCCTGACCCAGCCAGAGGCCATCGAGGAAATTCATTTCAATTATGCCATGGCTGGTGCCGATATCGTTGAGACAAACACCTTCTCGGCGACGACCATCGCGCAGGCCGATTATGCGCTGGAAGCAGCGGTAGACGATCTGAACGTCCAGGGGGCCCGCATCGTTCGCCGCGCGCTGGACCGGGCCACCGCCATTGACGGCAAGCCCCGCTTTGTGGCCGGAGCCGTTGGCCCGACCAACCGGACCGCGTCGATCAGCCCTGACGTCAACAATCCGGGCTATCGCGCGGTGACTTTCGATGATCTCCACAAAGCCTATGCCCAACAGATCCGGGGCCTGATCCGGGGCGGCGCCGATATCATTCTGATCGAAACGATTTTCGACACTCTGAACGCCAAAGCCGCCATTTTCGCTTGCCTCAGTGCCTTTGCTGAACATGGAAGCCGGCTGCCCGTGATGATTTCGGGCACCATTACCGATGCATCGGGCCGCACCCTGTCGGGGCAGACCCCGACGGCGTTCTGGCATTCGGTGCGCCACGCGAAACCCTTCACCATCGGGCTGAACTGTGCGCTCGGGGCCAGCGCGATGCGTCCGCACCTGGTGGAACTTTCCACGGTGGCTGAAACCTTCACCTGCGCCTATCCGAATGCCGGCTTGCCCAATGCGTTTGGTCAATATGACGAGGGACCCGAAGACACCGCCGCCCAGGTGGAGACTTTTGCCCGCGACGGGCTGGTGAATGTGGTTGGCGGGTGCTGCGGCACCACGCCCGGCCATATCCAGGCCATTGCAGACGCCGTCCGTCCCCATAAACCGCGCGAGATCCAAAAATGAGCCGTTATCTTCGTCTCTCGGGGTTGGAACCCTTCATTCTCACGCCCGACATCCCGTTTGTGAATGTCGGTGAGCGCACCAACGTCACCGGCTCGGCCAAATTCCGCAAACTGATCACCAATCGCGACTATGCCGCAGCGCTGGACGTGGCGCGTGACCAGGTGGAAAACGGCGCCCAGATCATCGACATCAACATGGATGAAGGGCTGATCGACAGTAAGGCCGCGATGGTCGAATTTCTTAACCTTGTCGCCTCCGAACCCGATATCGCCCGCGTGCCTGTGATGATCGACAGCTCGAAATGGGAGGTGATCGAGGCCGGGCTGAAATGCGCTCAGGGTAAACCGATCGTCAATTCGATCAGCCTGAAAGAGGGTGAGGATCAGTTCCGCCACCATGCCGGTCTGTGCCTGGCTTACGGTGCGGCTGTGGTGGTCATGGCCTTTGACGAGACGGGCCAGGCCGACACATTCCAGCGCAAGACCGAGATCTGCGCCCGGGCCTACCGTATCCTGACCGAGGAAATCGGCTTTCCGCCGGAAGATATCATCTTTGACCCGAACGTTTTCGCGGTCGCGACCGGTATAGAGGAACACAATAATTACGGCGTCGATTTCATCGAGGCGACGCGCTGGATCCGCCAGAACCTGCCGCATTGTCACATCTCGGGCGGCGTTTCGAACCTTTCATTCAGCTTCCGCGGCAATGAACCTGTGCGCGAGGCGATGCATTGCGTCTTTCTCTACCATGCCATTCAGGCTGGTATGGATATGGGCATCGTCAATGCGGGCCAGCTTGCCGTTTATGACCAGATCGAGCCCGAGCTGCGCGAGGCCTGCGAGGATGTCGTCCTCAATCGTCGTGATGACGCGACCGAACGCATGCTGGAAATCGCGGAAAAATTCCGCGGTGGCGCGCGCGAGGAAAAGGTTCGCGATCTGCAATGGCGCGACTGGCCTGTGGAAAAACGTCTCGAACATGCGCTTGTGAATGGCATCACCGAGTTCATCGAAGAGGATGCCGAGGTTGCACGCCAGCAGGCCGCCCGCCCGCTGCATGTGATCGAGGGCCCGCTGATGGCGGGGATGAACGTCGTCGGTGACCTGTTCGGCGCCGGCAAGATGTTCCTGCCCCAGGTGGTGAAATCGGCACGGGTGATGAAACAGGCTGTCGCCGTGCTCCTGCCTTATATGGAAGAGGAAAAGGCGGCTCAGGGCGGCGAGATGCGCCGTTCGGCTGGCCGGGTGCTGATGGCGACGGTGAAAGGCGATGTGCATGACATCGGCAAGAACATCGTCGGTGTCGTGCTGGCCTGCAACAATTACGAGATCATTGACCTTGGTGTGATGGTGCCGCCGCAGAAGATCCTTGAGATCGCGCGCGAACAACAGGTTGATGTCATTGGGCTTTCCGGCCTGATCACCCCCAGTCTTGACGAAATGGTGCATCTGGCCTCGGAGATGGAGCGCGAAGGTTTCAGCATTCCGCTGCTGATCGGCGGCGCGACGACGTCGAAGGTGCATACGGCGGTGAAAATCGCGCCGCGCTACCATAAAGGCCAGGCGATCTATGTGCTGGATGCCAGCCGTGCGGTCGGTGTGGTCAGCCAGCTGCTCAGTGAAACGCAGAAAGAGCCCTATATCGCGTCGATCCAGGCCGAATATGTCGAGGTGGCAGAGCGTCACGAACGCGCCGAACTGGCAAAGAAACGCCTGCCACTGGAAGCCGCCCGCGCCAATGCGTTCAAAATCGACTGGACGGGCTATGCCCCCCCTGCCCCGCAATTCACCGGTGCCCGGGTGATCGAAGACTGGGATCTTGCGGATATCGCGCGCTATATCGACTGGACTCCCTTCTTCCAGACCTGGGAGCTGAAAGGCGTCTATCCCCGCATTCTCGAGGATGAAAAGCAGGGCGAGGCTGCGCGCCAGCTGTTCGAAGATGCCCAGGACATGCTGCAGCGCATCATCACCGAGCAATGGTTCCGCCCGCGCGCCGTGATCGGCTTCTGGCCCGCCAACGCGACCGGCGACGATATTCGTCTCTATACAGGCGAAAACCGTGCCGAAACGCTGGCTATGCTGCACACGCTGCGTCAGCAGACGACCAAGCGGGACGGGCGTCCGAATGTGGCGCTTTCGGATTTCGTCGGCCCGGACGGCACGCCGGATTATGTCGGCGGGTTCGTGGTGACGGCCGGCCCGGAAGAGGCCGAGATCGCCGCGCGCTATGAGCGGGCGAATGATGATTACGGCTCGATCATGGTCAAGGCGCTGGCTGACCGCTATGCCGAAGCCATGGCCGAGATGCTGCATGAACGGGTGCGCAAGGAATATTGGGGATACGGCGCGGCAGAGACCTTCCAGCCGCATGAACTGATCGGCGAGCCCTATGCCGGCATCCGCCCTGCCCCGGGCTATCCGGCGCAGCCCGACCATACCGAGAAACTCACCCTCTTCCGCCTGCTGGATGCCGAAAAAAATACGGGCGTCACGCTGACCGAAAGTATGGCGATGTGGCCCGGTTCATCGGTGTCTGGCTTCTATATCGGCCATCCCGCCAGCTATTACTTCGGCGTGGCCAGGGTCGAGCGGGATCAGGTGCTGGATTACGCTTCCCGCAAGGGAATGGATCTTGCTGAGGCCGAACGCTGGCTGGCGCCGATCCTGAATTACACCCCTGATAATGGCGTAAAACTGGCGGCGGAATAGGCCCGACCTTGACCAGGGGTCAGGCATCGGCTAGCCCGCTGCCGACCCCATTCAAACGGAGCGCCCCGATGGCCAACCCCTCCCTCCTGATCCTTGCCGGTGACGGCATCGGCCCCGAAGTCATGGATGAGGTGAAAAAAGTCATCTCCTGGATGGGCACCGCCCGCGGCATCCATTTCGATGTCTCCGAGGATCTGGTGGGCGGCTGCGCTTATGACGCACATGGCACGCCGCTGACCGACGCGACCATGGCAAAGGCGCAGGAGGTTGATGCGGTTCTCCTTGGCGCGGTGGGCGGCCCGAAATATGACAAGCTCGATTTCAGCGTAAAGCCCGAGCGTGGCCTGCTGCGACTGCGCAAAGAGATGGACCTGTTTTCCAACCTGCGCCCGGCGCAGTGCTTTGACGCGCTGGCCGATTTCTCGTCGCTGAAGCGCGATGTGGTTGCCGGTCTCGACATCATGATCGTGCGCGAGCTGACCTCGGGCGTCTATTTCGGCGAGCCGCGCGGGATCTTCAAAGAGGGCAATGAGCGCGTTGGCATCAACACGCAGCGCTATACCGAGAGCGAAATCGCCCGGGTCGCGAAATCGGCTTTTGAACTCGCGCGGCGCCGGGGCAACAAGGTCTGCTCGATGGAGAAGGCCAATGTGATGGAATCCGGCATTCTTTGGCGCGACGTCGTCACCGAGGTGCATCAGCGCGATTACCAGGATGTCGAGCTCAGCCATATGTATGCCGATGCCGGCGCGATGCAGCTGACCCGCTGGCCGAAACAGTTCGACGTCATCGTGACCGACAACCTGTTCGGCGATCTTCTGTCGGATCTGGCCGCGATGCTGACCGGCTCGCTCGGCATGCTGCCCTCGGCCAGCCTTGGCGCACCGATGGCCAATGGCCGCCCGAAAGCGATGTATGAGCCGGTGCATGGCTCGGCCCCCGACATTGCGGGCCAGGGCAAGGCGAACCCGATCGCCTGTATCCTCAGCTTCGCCATGGCGCTGCGCTACAGCTTTGATCTTGGCGACGAGGCCACCCGCGTCGAGAAAGCCGTTGAAAAGGTGCTCGCCGACGGGCTGCGCACCGCAGACCTTCTTGGCCCGGAGGGCGGCTCGCCCATCGGCACCGCCGCTATGGGTGACGCGATCATCGCGGCGCTTGCTGCCTCGGTCTGACCTGATTTGTCCCCGGCGCCATTGGCTCCGGGGACGATTGCTTCGGGCCTTTAATCCCAGCCCATCTGCTTCAGATAGCCCTCGATCAGCGGCACGTCAGAAGGATTGTTAAGCTCCCAGAATTTCGCACCGGGGGCCGAGACCTCGACCACATCGACCGGATGGCCGTTTTCAAGAAAACGCAGCTGCTCCAGCCCTTCCAGCGTCTCGAGCGGGCCTGGCTCCCATTGACCATAGGCGGCCAGCGCGGCGGGGCGATAGGCGTAAAGCCCGACATGGTGGAAGACCGGCACCTGGCCGTCGACCACACCTTTGCCATTGGTGAACGGGATCACCTCTTTCGAAAAATAAAGCGCCTGGCCCAGCCGGTTCGCGACCACGGTCGTGGCGCCCACGCGCCCGGCCGCGCGGTCGGCGATGAAATTCCGCACGGCGTCTTCGTCACAGCGCAGGATCGGTGTGGCGATGCCGGTGGCAGGGTTATCGCGCATATGCTGGATCAGCGCGGTGACGAAAGACGGCGGCGTCAGTGGCGCATCGCCTTGCAAATTCACCACAATCTGCGGCGCGAGCCCGGCGTTCTTCACTGCTTCTGCCACTCGCTCGGTGCCGTTGCGCGCGGTTTCCGAGGTCATGATCACCTCGGCCCCGATCCGCTGCGCCTCATCGGCGATGCGGCTGTCATCGGTTGCGACATAAAGCCCGATGCCGCCGCCGGCCTCTTCGACGGCGCGGCGCCCGGCTATGACGGAGCGTTCCAGCAGGCTGCGCCCTGCCCCGCTCGCGCCTTTCAGCATGGCCAGCGGCTTGGCCGGATAGCGGGTCGAAGCATAGCGGGCCGGGATGATGATGACCGTATCCATCGCGGTTTACCTCACAGGCCCTTGGCCAATGCGTCAAAGCTGCGCAAGGTACCGATCAGGTCTTTCAGCTGATCGACCGGCACCATATTCGGCCCGTCCGAGGGCGCATTGTCGGGATCCTGATGGGTCTCGATAAACAGGCCCGAGACGCCGACCGCACAGGCCGCCCGCGCCAGAACCGGCACATATTCGCGCTGCCCGCCCGAGGAATTCCCCTGCCCGCCCGGCTGCTGCACCGAATGGGTGGCGTCGAAAATCACCGGCCAGCCGGTTTCGGCCATACGCGGCAGGCCCCGGAAATCGGTGACCAGCGTATTATAGCCAAAGGACGTCCCGCGCTCGCAGAGCATGATATTGTGGTTGCCGGTCGAGGCGACCTTGGCCGCGACATTATCCATATCCCAGGGCGCAAGGAACTGGCCCTTTTTGATATTCACAGCTTTGCCCGTCGCGCCCGCCGCCAGCAAAAGATCGGTCTGACGGCTGAGAAAAGCCGGGATCTGCAGCACATCGCAAACCTCTGCCGCAGGCGCGCAATGGCCCGGCTCATGCACATCGGTCAGCACCGGTACGCGGAATTCGTCGCGGATCAGGCCGAGGATCTCGAGCCCCTTCTCCATCCCGAGGCCGCGCTTGCCGCCCAGCGAAGACCGGTTCGCCTTGTCATAGCTGGCCTTGAAGATGAATTTCGTGCCCGTGGGCGCGCAGGCCTCAAGGATCCTTTCGGCCATCATCCGCGCATGGTCATGGCTTTCCAGCTGGCAGGGGCCGCAGATCAGCGCGATCGGGTTCTTTCCGCCGAAGGCAATATCGCCGATGGTGACAATGTTCTGGCTCATCTGTGTTTCTCCGGCGCTGCGATCTGGCACGGTTATGGCATGAAATCGGGTCTCTCTGCCAGACAGTCCGGGCCAGACAGACCGAGGCGGCGCGGGTACAGACCGAGGCGGCGCGGGTACAGAGCGGGCCGCCGCTTGTCGCGTGACAAATACACATTACCTCATTATACCAGTTCCGTCGCAGGAGGACCCCGGCATGACTCAGACCCTGAAGATTGCGCTGATCGGCGCCGGTTTCTTTGCCCGGAACCAGTTGTTTGCCTGGGCGGGGATCGAAGGGGCAGAGGTCGTCGCGATCTGCGACCGCGACCCGGCGCGGCTCGCGGCTGCGGGCGATGAATTCGGGATCGCGCGCCGTTACAGGAACGCGGCAGAGCTGTTTGCCGATGGCGGTTTCGATGTGGCCGATATCGCGACGACGGTGGGCTCACATCGGGCACTGGTTGAAATGGCTGCGACTGCCGGTGTGCATGTGATCTGCCAGAAGCCGTTTGCGCCCACCCTGGAGGATGCGAAAGCCATGGTTGCCGCCGTGGCAGAGACCGGCAAAATACTGATGATACACGAGAATTTCCGCTGGCAATCCGCCGTGCGTCAGGTGATCGACGCGCTGCGCGCGGGTGAGATCGGCGAGCCGTTCTTTGGCCGCGTATCCTTCCGCTCGGGTTTTGATGTGTTCTCAGGCCAGCCTTACCTGGCCGAGGGCGAACGCTTCATCATCGAGGATCTCGGGATCCATATCCTCGACATCGCGCGGGCTTTGTTCGGCGATGTGGCGCGGATCGCGGCGACCACGCGGCGGGTCAATCCGAAGATCAAAGGCGAGGACGTCGCCACGATGCAGCTTTTGCACAAATCGGGCGTGACCTCGGTGGTGGATTGTTCCTACGCGACCAAACGCCTCCCCGAGACCTTCCCCGAAAGCCTGATCGAGATTGACGGGACCGAAGGCAGCCTGCGTCTTGATGCCGGATACAAGCTGGTAATCCAGCGTGATGGCGGATCGCAGACCCGGGATGTCAGCCCGCCGCTTCTGCCCTGGGCGGAACAACCCTGGCACAATATCCAGGAAAGTGTTCAGATCATCCAACAGCATTTCGTGGATTGCCTGCGGGAGGGACGCCAGCCGGAAACCTCGGGCACTGACAATCTTGAAACCTTTGCCCTGGTCGAGGCCGCTTACCTTTCCGCCGCTGAAGGCCGCTCGGTCGATCCGGGGGCGCTCTGATGGGCGCAGTTGAGCTTTATGGCACGGCCGAACCGGTGGCCGAGGCGGAAATCATCCGCCATGGTGATGTCAGCCTCGGGTTTCAGGATGGCGCCCTTCGCCATATCTGCTTGGGTGGTATCGAGATTATCCGTCAGATCGCCTTTCTGGTGCGCGACCGCGACTGGGGCACCGTGCGCCCGGAAATCGGCGCGGTCGGGCGTACGACCAGGGGGGACGACCTGCTGCTCCGCTTCCCGATGGTCTTCCGCTCGAACGGCGCGGAACAGCATGTGAGCCTTTCGCTGACCATCGGTACGACCGGCCTCACCTTTGCCGCTGAATCGCGAATTTCAGGCATATTCGAGACGAATCGAACCGGTTTTACCGTGCTGCATCCGGTCACCGGGGTTGCCGGGGCGCCGGCCCGTGTGACCCATAGCGACGGGTCGGTGGACCACAGCCGCTTCCCTGATCTGATCGAGCCATGGCAGCCCTTTATGGATATCGTCCATCTCGAACATGAAGCGCATGGGCTGACGATCAGCTGCGCGTTCGAGGGCGATACGTTCGAGATGGAGGATCAGCGCCAATGGGGCGATGCCTCTTACAAGACCTATAACCGCCCGCTGGCCCTGCCCTGGCCCTATCAGTTGACCGGCGCCGATACGCTGCGCCAGTCGGTCACGCTTAGTTGGAGCGGTGCGGGCATTGCCGCCAAAGCCGCACCGGTCGCGATCCCGGCGGGCACCGTCTTCCCCGATCTTGCACTGGTCGTGACCCCGGACGAGGCGCGTAACCCGGAGGCCGCTCAGATGCTGGCACTGGTCGCACCGCAGCGCATACTTGCCCATGTCGATGCGACGCGCACCGAGCCGGTCTCAAGTCAGCTCGCCGCTTTTGCCGCTTTGCAGGTTGCTTACCCGGCGGGGATCTATGATCTGGAACTGATCTGCCGTTTCCGGGGTGATCCCGTGCCGGAACTCACCTCGCATGCCAGGGATCTTGGTGCATCGGGCCTGGCTGTGGCGTCGGTGTTCGTCTGCCCTTCGGTTGACCGGCAATCGACGCCGCCGGGTTCTGCCTGGCCCGATTGCCCGCCACTGGACCAGATCCATGCCGCGGCCGCACGCGCCTTCCCTGGCATCAAACGCGGCGGCGGCATGGCGAGCTTCTTCCCCGAACTGAACCGCAAACGTCCGCCTGCCGGGCTCGATTTTGTCAGCCACGGCTTTTGCCCGATTATCCACGCCTCCGACGATCTCGCGGTGATGGAGACGCTGGAGGCGGTGCCGCATATCGCGCGCTCGGCCCGCGCAATCATCGGGGCGGCGGAATACCGGATCGGCCCGTCGACCATCGCGATGCGGCAGAACCCTTACGGTTCGCGGACCATCCCGAACCCGAAGGGCGGCCGCGTGGCGATGACCGATGACGACCCCCGCCACCGCGCGGCCTTCGGCGCTGCCTGGACGCTGGGTATGGCGACGGCGCTGGCGCCTTTCGCGCCTGCTGTCTGGACGCCTGCGGCGCTGTTCGGTCCGCGTGGCCTGGGCGATGGGGCCTGGCCGGTTGCGGCATTGCTGCGAGAACTGGCGGCCAGCGCCGGGCAGCAGGTCATTGCGGCGCAGATCCAGGATGGAGAAGCGAGGCTCCGGCTTGGTGACCGGCTTTTCCGTGCCAACCTGACCGCTGTTCAGACCGGTGATCTGCCGCCCTTTGGCTGGGTGGTGACGCCGTTATAAGCCGCACCATGGACGCGCGCGCCGTCTCTGCCTAAGAAGGGTTATGCGCCCAATGGACGGTCCCCCGATGAAGCCAGAGAAAGCACGCAGTCTGCATGAGACGCTGCTGACGAAATTTCATGGCTTCATCGTCAGCCAGGAATGGCCACCGGGCTTTCAGCTGCCCTTTGAAACCGATCTGGCCGAAGCGCACGGCGTGTCGCGGATGACGATGAATAAGGTGCTGACGCAGCTGACCCGCGAGGGCTATCTGGTGCGGCGGCGCAAGCTGGGCACCTTTGTCGCACAGCCACGCGCGCAATCGGCGGTGATGGAGATCACCGATATCGAGGCCGAAGTAAGGGCGCTCGGCCTGGCCTGGCGGTTCCAGCTGATGTCACGGGCGCTGCGCCCGGCGGTGGAAGGCGAGATGCGTGAAGCGCGGATTTCTGACGCTGCGGCGCCGGTTCTGGCGTTGCGCGGGCTGCATTTCGCGGGCGATCTGCCCTTTTGTCTGGAAGAGCGGATCATCAACCCCGCAGCCGCCCCGGCTGCACTGGACCAGGATTTCAGCCATGAGGCGCCGGGGCACTGGCTGCGGCTGGAAATTCCCTGGACTTCGGCGGAGAACCGGATCCGGGCGGTCAATGCATCCGAAGCGCTGGCGCGCGATCTGCACCTGCCTGCGGGAGAGGCCTGTCTGGAACTGACGCGGCGGACGGAGCTTTCCGGCCAATGGGTGACGCTGGTGCGGCAAAGCTATCCGGGAGAACGCCACCAGCTGATGGCTCAGTTCGAACCGCGCGCCGACGATTCCCGCCCGGGCTGAGTAAAGCGGACCGCGATGGCCAGGGTTCCGGCCAGCGTGCTGATCAGATCTGGCCGCTGAGTGAAATCCACAAGGTCCAGCCGCTGCAACCCGCCCGCCGGCGCGAGCAACAGCGCCAGGTCGAAAGCATGTTCCACCGGCAGCGCGCCCTTGCTGACCTCGGCCTGCAAGGGACGACGGCACATGACGTTGAAATCCAGCAGCGCAGGACCGATCAGCCGTGCCGAGACCGGGGCCTCGCCTGAAAACGCAAAGGGCGGGCTGGTCTCGTCAAGCCGGTGGTCGCCTTGCGGGCTGGACAGCACCATTGGCCCGCCTTCGATCACCGTGATCACGCGGTCAATGCCGGGAAATTCGGAAAACGGCCCGTCAGACGCCACCCAGGCGGTAGAGACCCGCCAGATAAACGTCTCTGACCCGGCAGAAAGGGGCGAAATGGCGATCTCTGCCGTCTGCCCACCGCCATTCTTCCAGGGCCGGAAGCTTCGGCCTTCGGCAGGATAAATCCCCCTCACTTCAATATGCCTGGCAGGCGCAGACCATGCAGTCGGGCGCAGTCTTTCGCCAGCTCATACCCCGCATCGGCATGGCGCATCACACCCGAGGCAGGGTCATTCCACAACACGCGCTCCAGCCGTTTCGCGGCCTCGGGCGTGCCATCCGCGACGATAACCACGCCCGCATGCTGGCTGAACCCCATTCCCACGCCACCGCCGTGATGGATCGACACCCAGGTTGCGCCCGAAGCGGTATTGGTCAGCGCGTTCAGCAGCGGCCAGTCCGAGACGGCGTCCGACCCGTCGATCATGCCCTCTGTCTCGCGGTTCGGGCTGGCGACCGAGCCGCTGTCCAGATGATCGCGCCCGATCACAATGGGCGCCTTCAGCTCTCCGCCAGCCACCATTTCGTTGAACATCAGTCCGGCACGATGCCGGTCGCCAAGGCCAATCCAGCAGATCCGGGCGGGAAGGCCCTGAAACGCGATCCGCTCGGAGGCCATATCCAGCCAGCGATGCAGGTGCCTGTTTTCCGGAAAGAGCCGCTTCATCGCCGCATCGGTTTTCGCGATATCCTCATGGTCGCCCGAAAGCGCCGCCCAGCGGAAAGGGCCGATGCCTTCGCAGAACAAAGGCCGGATACAGGCGGGCACGAAACCGGGAAAGGCGAAGGCGCGCGCGAACCCTTCTTCTTTGGCCATCTGTCTGATATTATTGCCGTAATCGACCGTGGGCACACCGGCATCATGGAAACCGGTCATCGCCTCGACATGCGCCCGCATCGAGGCCCGCGCGGCGCGCTCGACGCCAGCCGGATCGCTTTCCTGCCGTACGCGCCATTCGCCAACGCTCCAGCCGGCGGGGCAATAGCCATGCACGGGATCATGGGCCGAAGTCTGGTCGGTCACGATATCGGGGCCGCCATTCGGCAGCGCCTCACCGGCCAGCTTGCGGCGCAGCAGTTCGGGGAAGATTTCAGCGGCATTGCCCAGAAGGCCCACCGATTTCGCCTCGCCCTTTGCGGTCCAATCCGCGATCAGGGCCAGCGCCTCATCCAGCGTGCGCGCTTTCGCATCGACATATTTCGTGCGGATGCGGAAATCGATCCGCGTCTCATCGACCTCGACCGCAAGGCACGACGCGCCTGCGAAAACCGCCGCCAGCGGCTGTGCGCCGCCCATACCGCCAAGCCCGCCGGTCAGCACCCATTTCCCGGTCAGATCGCCATTGTAATGCTGGCGCCCCATTTCGGCGAAGGTCTCGTAGGTGCCCTGAACGATGCCCTGCGCGCCGATATAGATCCAGGATCCGGCCGTCATCTGGCCATACATCATCAGGCCCTTGCGATCGAGCTCGTTGAAATGCTCCCAGGTGGCCCAGCGGGGGACGAGGTTGGAATTCGCGATCAGCACGCGCGGTGCGTCCGTATGGGTGCGGACGATGGAAACCGGCTTGCCCGACTGCACCAGAAGAGTCTCATCCGCTTCCAGATCGCGCAGCGCGTCGACGATCAGGTCGAAATCCTCCCAGCTGCGGGCGGCCCGACCGATGCCGCCATAAACCACCAGCTCATGCGGGTTCTCGGCCACATCCGGATGCAGATTGTTCATCAGCATCCTGAGCGCGGCTTCGGCGCCCCAGGTCTTGCAGCTGATCTCCGGCCCGGTCGGCGGGTAGATGTCGCGGGTGTTATGGCGGGTCATGGTCATGGCGGGAACCTCTCAGCGATTGGCCAAAGCGGGCGCGAGTTCGGCAAGTTTTTTGAGTATTTGTGCCAGGGTGAGACGCAAATGGGCGGCTTTCTGTGGATCCGTTGCGAAGGGGGGCGTTTCGGTCGCGAGATAGCTGCTTTGCGCCAGTTCCATCTGGATCGCGTGAACACCTGACGCGGGCTCGCCATAATGGCGCGTGGTCCAGCCGCCGCGAAAGCGCCCGTTCAGCACCCAGGAATGGCCCGAGGCCCGGGCGATATCAACCACTGCCGCCTCGAGTTCCGGCGCACAGGTCACGCCGCCATCTGTTCCGATGTTCAGATCAGGCAGAACGCCGTCGAAAAGCCAGGGGATTTGCGAGCGGATCGAGTGGCAGTCATAGACAATCGCCACGCCATGCAGCGCCTTAACCCGATCGATTTCAGCCAGAAGTGCTGCGTGATAGGGGCGATGCACGGTTTCCAGCCAATGGCCGGTGTCGGTGGCGGCTGGACCGGCCCCTTCGCGCCAGATCGGGGTGTTGTCAAAGGTGGTCTCGGGAATAAGCCCGGTTGTGGTCTGGCCGGGATAGAGGCTGTTGCCATGCGGATCACGGTTCAGATCGATCACATAGCGCGAATGATTGCCGGTGATCGTGGTCAGGCCCGGGATCAGATCAGAATAGAGATGCTGAATATGCCAGTCGGTATCGCGGCTGAGCCGACCCTCGTCATTCAGGCGCTGACCAACCTCATGCGGGTAGGAAAACCCGGCATGGGGAAAGCCAAGAATGATCGGACTGTTGCCCTTTCGGAGGGTGAACGGGTCCATCAGCCCACCTCCGGCAAGAGGCCGGCCCCGGCGAGGTCGAGCTCGCCGCTGGCGATCAGCTCGCCCGCCGCCTCCATATCGGTTCCCATGAAACGGTCGGTTTCAAGCACCGGAATGCGCGCCCGGATGGCTTCGATTGCGGCTTCAAGCCGGGGCGAGGATTTCAGCGGCCCGCGCAGATGCACGCCCTGGGCTGCGATCATCGCTTCGGTGCCGATGATCCAGAACAGGTTCTGCGTCATGGCGAGCAACCTGCGCGCGCCGTGGCAGGCCATCGAGACGTGATCCTCCTGATTGGCGGAGGTGGGTGTGGAATCGACGCTTGCCGGATGTGACATCTGTTTGTTTTCGCTCATTAAAGCGGCGGTCGTGACTTCGGCGATCATCATGCCGGAATTCAGCCCCGGCTTCGGTGTCAGAAAGCCCGGCAGCCCGTATGACAGCGCAGGATCGACCAGCAGCGCGACGCGGCGCTGCGCGATTGCACCGATCTCGGCCACAGTCAGCGCGATCATATCGGCGGCAAAGGCCACTGGTTCCGCATGGAAATTGCCGCCTGAGACCACCTGGCCATCCGAGAGGATCAGCGGGTTGTCGGTGGCGGCATTGGCCTCGATCTCAAGCGTCCGCGCCGCCTGGCGCAGTACGTCAAGTGCGGCGCCCGCGACCTGGGGGTGACAGCGGATGCAATAGGGGTCCTGGACCCGTTCATCCCCCTCTACATGGCTGTTGCGGATCTGACTGCCCTCAAGCAATTCGCGCAGCGCGCGGGCGACATCGATCTGGCCCTGATGGCCGCGCAGGGTGTGGATTTCTTCGGCAAATGGCGCGGTCGATCCCATTGCTGCATCGGTCGACAGCGCACCGGTGATGATCGCGGCCCGCAGCGCGCGCTCGGCCCGGAAAAGCCCCGCCAGCGCGAGCGCGGTCGAGACTTGCGTGCCGTTGATCAGTGCGAGCCCCTCTTTCGCGGCAAGCGTGACCGGTTTCAGCCCGGCACGTGCGAGGGCCTCGGTGCCCGAAAGGCGCTCACCCCGGTAAAATGCTTCACCCTCGCCGATCATAACCGCAGCCATATGCGCCAGCGGCGCCAGATCGCCCGAGGCCCCGACCGAACCCTTTTCTGGGATCACCGGGATTACGTTTTCAGCCAGCATAGCGCCCAAAAGCGCCACGACCTCGGGGCGCGTACCCGACGCGCCGCGCCCAAGTGACATCAGTTTCAGCGTCATGATCAGCCGCACCACGGGCTCGGTCAGAGGCGCGCCCACCCCACAGCAATGCGACAGGATCAGGTTTCTTTGCAGGGTGGCGACATCGCGCGCCTCGATGCGGATCGAGGCCAGTTTGCCAAAGCCGGTATTGACGCCATAGACCGCCTCATTGCCGGCAGCGACTTCGGCGATCCGCGCCGCCGCGCGTCTGATGCCGGCATCTGCGACCGGATCGAGGCGGGGGGTGATCCCCTCCCACCAGATCCGCCGCAGGAGGGAGAGCGGCACCTCGCCCGGAATCAGGCTTTGGGGGATGAGGGTCTCAGTCATTGCAGGTCTCCCTGGAAGATGCGGGCATGAAGCGGATTGAAGCCGATCCGCGCCACCAGCTGCGCGGGGCGCGTGACATCCCAAAGCGCCAGATCGGCAGAAAGCCCGGGCCTGAGGCGCCCGGTCTCGGCGCTCAGACCAAGCGCGCTTGCGGCATTGGCGGTCACCGCCATCAGGCATTCGGCGACGGTGAGGCGAAACAGCGTCGCGCCCATATTCATCACCATTAGGATCGAGGTCAGCGGCGAAGTGCCCGGATTGCAATCGGTTGAAAGCGCCATCGGCACGCCATGATCGCGAAAGGCCCGGACCGGCGGCATCACCGTTTCGCGCAACATGTAAAAGGCACCCGGCAGCAAGGTGGCCACCATGCCCGAGGCCGCCATAAGGCGCGCATCTTCCGCTGTCGCATGTTCCAGATGGTCGGCGGAAAGGGCGTTGTAGCGCGCGGCAAAGGCGGTGCCGCCCTGATGGCTCAGCTGTTCCGAATGTATCTTAACCGGCAGGCCGAGGGCGCGGGCTACATCAAAAAGCGGCTCTAACTCGGCCTGGCTGAAGGCAATCCCCTCGCAAAAGGCGTCAACGGCATCGACCAGGCCCTCTGCCCGGGCGGCCTTAAGCCCGGCAATCGCGACCTCGTCGATATAGGCATCGGCGCGACCGGCATATTCCGGCGGGAGGGCATGTGCTGCGAGCCAGGTCGTTCTGATCCGCACCGGCCGGATCTGCGCCAGCTGCCGCGCGGCACGCAGCATGTTCAGCTCGGCCTCGACCGACAGGCCATAGCCGGATTTGATCTCGACTGTTGAGACCCCCTCGGCCAGCAGATGATCCAGGCGCGGCAGGCTTGCCGTGATCAGCGCATCGACGGACATGGCGCGGGTGGCCGCCATCGAGGCTTTGATCCCGCCGCCCTGACGCGCGATCTCCTCATAAGGAACCCCGTCGAGCCGCATCTCGAATTCATTGGCGCGGTCGCCGCCGAAGACCAGATGCGTGTGGCAGTCAATCGGTGCCGGCGTCATCAGCCGCCCGCCACAATCGACGATCCGCCGCCCGTCACGCGGCAGCGCCCGGCCAAGCGCGGTGATGCGGGTGCCGGTCACTTCCAGCTCAAGCGCGCCGGGTTCAGGGTCGCGCGCAACCTCGCCGTCGCAGGTGACGATCCGCGCATTGGTGTAGAGCGTGGCGTCCATCTGTGTCTCCCTGTGCAAAGGAAGGGGCCGCTATGGGCTTTTCTCTTCCCCTGGATCTCTTTCAGGTATATACATAATGAGATGAAAAGGGAAGCGGTTTCTCGGACCGGGCAGGAGGGGTGAATGGCGATCCATGCAAAACAGGCTTTGCTGCCGGGCGGCTGGGCCGAGGATGTCCGGCTGACGACGGCGGCGGGGCGGATCGTAACGGTCGAAAGCCAGGTGGCGGCGCGGCCAGGTGATCACAGTGCGGAGATTCTGGTGCCCGGCATGCCCAACCTCCACAGCCATGCGTTTCAGCGCGGGTTTTCGGGGTTAACGGAACGTCGTGGCGCCGGTCCGGACAGTTTCTGGACCTGGCGCGAGATGATGTACCGTTTCGCCCTCAGCCTGACCCCGGATCAGATGCAGGCCATCGCGGCCATGGCCTTTGTCGAGATGCTCGAGGCGGGCTACACCCGGCTGGGAGAGTTCCATTACCTGCATCATGCGCCGGACGGCCGCCCCTATTCCGACCCTGCCGAGATGTCGGGCCGGATCTTCGCGGCAGCACGGGATACCGGCATCGCGCTGACCCATCTGCCGGTCTTCTACGCGCATGGTGGCTTTGGCCAGACCCCGGCGGGCGAGGGGCAAAGGCGCTTTCTGCACAGCTATGACGCTTTCGCGCGGCTGGTTGAACATTGTGAGACCCTGAGACGGGAACAGGATCGGGTGGGCATCGCGCCGCATAGCCTGCGCGCGGCAAGCATGGCTGAAATCCGGCAGCTGGCGGCAGATTTCCCGGATCGCCCCTTCCATATCCATATCGCCGAACAGGTGAAGGAAGTTGAGGATTGCCTTGGCTTTTGCGGCGCGCGCCCGGTGGAATATCTGCTGGATCAGGCGCCGGTCGATCCCTCCTGGTGTCTGATTCATGCGACACATCTGACCAGCGCCGAGACCAGGGCGATTGCGGCTTCGGGTGCGGTTGTTGGCCTTTGCCCACTGACCGAGGCCAATCTGGGCGATGGGATCTTTCCGGGATCGGATTATCAGACTTCGGGGGGCGCCTGGGGGATCGGCACTGACAGCAATGTCGAGATCACCGTCGCGGGGGAACTGAAACAGCTGGAATACTCGCAAAGACTGGCTTCGCGGGCACGCAATGTTATGACCGCTGGCGGCTCAGTTGGCGCTGCCCTTTTTGCAGCGGCAATAAGGGGAGGGGCGCAGGCGCTGTCAGCTGCGAAGCCGCAGATCGCGCCGGGCGCAGATGCGGATCTTGTGGCCCTGACCGATCCGCTGGGGCCGGGTTTTGCCACGGAACAGATCATGGATCGCTGGATCTTTGGTCGAGACCTGAGGGTCGCTGATGTCTGGGCGTTTGGCGCTCATGTTGTGCAGGGCGGGGAACATATTTTGCGCGGCCCCGTTGCAGCGGCATATGCATCAGCGCTGCGCGCGGTCCTGGCCTGACCTTGTCACAGGCTGCTGTGATGCGGGTCACGGGATGAACAGCGACTGACGGGTGATCGTTCCGATGCTCAGCCCCAATGTCCGGCCAACGGATTGCACGAAACTGCCCGCGAAATCATAGCTGGCTGCGATGACAATAATCCTGTCCGGACCCTGAGGCGGGCTGCACGAGATAAGCGTGAAATTCTCGGGATGCAGAAGCAGGCTGGCATTGACGAGAATTGGGACGGCGTCGCGTTCAAGGGTCGCGCAGAGCTGGTTCGCTTCGGGCCGGCCTGTATAGCGGTAGGAATAGCGGGCAAGTTCGTGCACGACCTGCTGCAGATCACTGGCTGCAGAAATATACATGCTGATAAAGACGATAAGGAAAATCAGCGCCAGCACGAGCGGGAAGATGATCACGAATTCCGTCGTCACCGCAGCGTCTGAGCGGAGGAAAAATCTCAGCAACGGGCGACCGGTCATAGCAGGTTCCCAGAAATTGCGATCTAGATCAATGTCTTATTCGGTGCAGAACCGAATTGGCTGCGCCTGATTGGACATATTGCATCCTCCGGGATTGCAGCCCTTCGCCCGTGGCTCCGGGCATTTGCGCAGCCCGTCTCCGTCGCGCGGGCCCTGCACGTGGATGCTGTGCTGAGCACCCGGATGCCCCCGATGATGCCCTGATCCAAAATTGCTCCTGCGCCCTCTAAACCCATTTCAGCGAATATGCTCAGGCGCGCGGGAGCGGACGCGGGCAAAACCCGCATTTCTTTCCGACGTCCCGCGGTTGCAGTTCCGCGGGCAGTTGGCATCTCGACAACATGCATGTCCTCGCGGCGCAATCCGGGAGTGGCAGGGAAATAGCGGATCCTGCAGCGATTGGCGTTGTCGATTAAGTGGCTGCCACGCGCGACGTGACAGGAAAGCATTGCTCCGGCGGCCATGCCCTCCTGGCGATCCGATATGTGCGCAAGTGGTGTCTTGGTATATGCGGCGAGCATTGCATCGGCGAGGTACAACGGTTTGCGCATGACCCACCCCCATCTGATTTCGGAATGATGCCGCCGCAGCGGCTGTGTGCGCTGCTCTTTTCACCCGGCGTGATTGTAGGGAGCAGCCTGCAGGCCACCGCCTGTTCTAACCCGCTGCCCCTATCCGTCTCGCCCCGCGCCAACCGCGATGAGCGGAACCGGGCCCCGATCAGGGAATGCGCTTTCAGCCGGGGAAAGCTTCGGATCGATTGACGCATGTCGCTGCGGTTGGCGCTCAGGCTGTTGCCGCGATCCTCGCTGTTGCTGCGAGAAACCTCTTCGATCCGGATCTGAAGCTTGACCTGAGCACCGGTCACGGCTTCGCGCAGGTTCACGATGGTGGAATTGTCGCCCGACAGCATTGCGACAATGACCCCCGCGCCATCAGATATCGAAGTGGATCCGACTTTGCGCCCGGCTATATATAGACAGCGCATTTCCGGCAGGTCGGGTACGTCAATCGAAGGGTCTGACAGGAAAACCGCCGAGCCGGGTTTTTCAGGCTTTATGAGTTTTGCGCCCGAAACATTGGGGCTCAGCCTGCCGGACCCGACCTCATGAGAACTCGCGACAAAGGCGGCCGGCGCCATCAGGCGATCGACCGGCAGATTTCCTGAAAAGAAAGGCAGCATCGGAATCGCTTTCATGCACCTCGGGCAGCCCCATTCTGCGCGGCACAGCTTTATAGAATGTCAACGTCGCCAGGGGTATTGGCGGTCCGGTCCGGCAAGAAACGCGTCAACTTTTGTGAAAGATGTTTGGCTTAAGGTCTCTTCAGCCGGCTGTGCCTCGCCGGAAAAGGACGAAGCGCGCTACTTCGAGCGCGCGGCAGAAGGGAAGCCTGCTTTGATCAACACTTTGTTAAGCCTAGAAAATCCTATGATGATCCGGGTAAGTTGGGATACCAGGATAAGGCCGGCCTAAGCCACGCCGCCCTGAAGACGCAGCGCGGCTGTCTCATCTGTCAGCAGGTGGCCGTACCCGGGCGGAGGCTGTCAGGCGAGAAGCGCGCCAAGTGCCGCCAGCACCTGGTCTCCGTCTTCCGCCGTCCCGGTCGAAACCCGAAGCCAGTGCTCATAACCCTTCTGTTTCCAGGGTTTCACGATGATGCCGCGATCAAGCAGCCCCTCAGCAACCAGACTGGCAGGCCGCCCGCAATCGACAAAGAGAAAATTGCCGCGCGAGGCCAGGACCCGCAGCCCCAGTGACCGGAGCGCCTTTGCCATACGATCACGTTCCAGCACAGCGAGGCTGACGGCCTGGTGCATCGCGCCGGGATGATCCAGCGCGGACCGCGCCGCGATCTGCGCCAGGAGATTCGTATTGAATGGCGTGCGGGCAAGATCAAAGCCGCGCTTCAGTTCGGCGGTGTTGGTCATGGCATAGCCGATCCGCAAACCCGCAAGCCCCCAGGCCTTGGAAAAGGTCCGCAGGATCACCAGTGCGCCGGGATGGGTGGCAAGCCAGGGCGCGCCGCTGGCATAATCCGGCCCGTCACCGGGGGCCGAGGCATATTCGTGATAGGCCTCATCCAGACAGGTAATCGCGTCGGGATGGACAGCCGCTAGCACCGAACGCAGCCCGACAGCGTCAAGCCAGAGGCCGGCCGGGTTCATCGGATTGGCGAAAAGCACAAGGCGCACCGGCCGTGACACAGCCGCAAGCAGGGCTGGCAGGTCGATCTCTCCCGCTGCGGTCAGCCCAATTCGCGTGACTTTCGCACCCATGGCCAGCGCATAATCCTCATGCAGCGGGAAGGAGGGAAACAGCGTCACCACCTCGTCCCCGGGCCGCAGAACCGCGCGGGCCAGCACCGCCAGCAGATCCTCAGAGCCGTTTCCAAGGGTAAAATACTCTGGATTGAACCCGTGAAACGCTGCCAGCGCGGCGATCAGATCGCGCCCCTCCGGATCGGGATAGGCCCCGATGCGGGCCGCCGCTTCACGAACAGCCGTGATCACCTCGGGTGCCGGGCCGGCGGGATTTTCATTCGAACCCAGCTTTGCCACCCGGGTCACACCGGGGCGCGACGCGACTGCGGCCGGGGTCAGCCCGGCATTATAGGGGCTGAGCGCAGCCAGCTCGGGGCGCAGAAGCGGGGCAGATCCGGTCATGGAGCCTCAGGGGAAAGCGGAGAGCGAGGGCGGTTGACAGCCAGGCCGAAGCTATGTCTCTTGTATATACATGTAAAGAGTGCCGTCTGCTGTTCTCTCTTCCGGCCAGGATCGTTAATCTTGCCGGCAATGAAAGGAAGCCCGCCATGCATACCGCGTCCAGTGTCAACGCGCTCTTCTCTCTTGCCGGCCGCCGTGCCCTTGTGACTGGCGCCAGCCGGGGACTTGGCCAGGCCATGGCATTGGGTCTGGCGAAAGCGGGGGCGGATCTGGTGATTTCCGCCCGCAGCGTCAATGCGCTTGAGGAGACCGTCGGGCTGATCCGTGACGCCGGCGGCACGGTCACCGCGCTTGCTTTGGATCAGCGTGAGGTTCGTGGCATCGAACCCGCGCTTGCAGGCCAGGGGGATATCGACATCCTGGTGAACAATGCCGGGGTCGAGGAAATCCGTCCCTCGACCGAAGTGAGCGAGGCGCTTTGGGACAAGATCGTTGATACCAATCTCAAAGGCGCATTTTTCACCACCCAGGCGGTGGCGAAGGGCATGCTGGAGCGCGGGCGCGGTGCGGTCATTAACCTTTGTTCGCTGACCTCTTATGTGGGCGTGCCGACCGCCACGCCTTACGGATCGTCGAAATCGGGGCTTTTGGGCATGACGCGGGCGCTGTCATCGGAATGGGCGGCGCGCGGCGTAAGGGTCAATGCCATCGCGCCGGGCTATTTCCGCACCGAGATGACGGAAGTGTTCTACCAGAACGAGGCCTGGGCGGGAGCGATGCTCGACAAGATCCCGCAGCGCCGCTTTGGCGAAGGCGCCGATCTGATCGGCGCGGTGATTTTCCTCGCCTCGGACGCTTCGGCCTATATCACCGGGCAATGTATCGGTATTGACGGCGGGTATCTGGCCTCGATCTGAGCCATCTGCCTGAAATACAGGCGTGATGCTGTAAAATCCGGGCCGAAACCCTTGTCAGGTATATACCTTATACCGGTCAAGGGAAAGAAAGACAGCGGAAGGCGCGATGCGATGGGTGAGGACCTACGGAAATGTCAGGCAGGAGCAACGCAGAAATGAGCGCTACGGGCTCGTCTGACGCCGTGGTGGCGCGGAATGTGGATATGGATTTCGGCACCGGCGCATTGGCGGTGAAACAGGCCGGGTTCAGCCTTGCGCGCGGGCGGTTCCTGACCATTCTCGGCCCGTCGGGATCGGGGAAGACCACACTCTTGCGGATGATTGCGGGCTTTCAGACGCCGACGCGTGGCGAGATCCTGATCGGCGGCAAGCCGGCGGATGCGGTCGCGCCGCATCGTCGCTCGGTCGGTATGGTGTTTCAGAAACTGGCGCTTTTCCCGCATATGAGTGTCGAGGAAAACGTGGCCTTCCCGCTGAAGATGCGGCGCTTTAACCCGCGTGAGATCCCGGGAAGGGTGGCGCAATATCTGGATCTGGTGCGGCTGGGTGGCTTTGCGAAACGGCGGATCAATGAGCTTTCGGGCGGCCAGCAGCAGCGGGTTGCCATTGCGCGGGCCCTGGTATTCGAGCCGGAGCTTTTGCTGCTGGACGAGCCGCTGGCGGCGCTGGACCGTAAGCTGCGCGAAGAGATGCAGCTGGAATTTCGCCGTATTCAGAAAGAGTTGGGCGTCACCACCATCAATGTGACCCATGATCAGCGCGAGGCGCTGGTGGTCTCGGATGAAATCATCGTGATGGACCAGGGCGAGATCCAGCAACATGCCGCGCCGGTCGAGATGTATCGACACCCCGCGAACCCGTTCGTGGCGCATTTCATCGGCGTGTCGAGTTTTCTGACCGGGCGGCGGACAGAAACGGGTCTGATCGTGAATGGAACCGATTGTGCAGGCCAGGCCGTGGCCGATATCGCGCCGGGTGCCGAGGCGCGGGGGGCGATCCGGGCCGAACAGGTGCGGATCGCGGCGCCTGGCGACGCGCTTTCCGGTTGCGATAGCGTGCTGGAAGGCCAGGTCAGCGATACGATTTTCGAAGGCGAGCGGCTTTTATACTTTGTCACCCTGCCGGCGCTTGCGACCACGATACAGGTTTTTCACCATGATCCGGCAGAACATGCGCCCTATGCGCGGGGTGCAACAGTTTCGGTCGGCTGGACTGCAAGAGACCTGCTGATCTTTCCCGCAAAAGACCGCTAAACAGGCGGCAAGCCATATCAACAAGGAGACCTGAGACATGTCGAACCCTGTTTATCGCCCCAATCGCCGCGCGATTTTGCGCGGAACGGCTGCTGCAGGGGCAGCGGCGCTGATCGGATCGCTGCCGGCGCGGCGGCTGATGGCGCAGGATGCACCGGCAAAACCCGCCGAGATCATCGTGCGGGCCTGGGGTGGGTCCTGGGTAGAGGCGCTGAAGAAAGGCGTCTCTGACCCGTTCACCGCCGCGACCGGCATCCAGGTGCGTCATGACCTGACCGAGGATAACGAGATCCAGCCGAAGGTCTGGGCAGCTGTCGCACAGGGCCGCGTGCCGCCGATCCATATCAACTGGGACACCACCACCAATGCGACGAAATCGGCGCTGCGCGGTGTGACCGAGGATCTGTCAGACCTGGCGAACCTTGCGAATACGACCGACCTGGCAAAGCCGGTGGGCCTCGACGGATATCCGATCGTGAACACCTATGGCTATGTCTATGTGCTGGCCTACCGGCCCGGGGCGTTCCCGGATGGCGCGCCGACCTCGTGGAAGGCGCTGCTGGATCCGAAATTCAAGGGGCGGATCGCGCTTTACAATGACGGGATCGGCTTCCATTTCCCGGCCCAGGTGGCGGGCGGCGGCAAGCTCGAGGATATTCCGGGCAATATGCAGGCGGCCTGGGATTTCATCGCCCAGGTGAAACAGCAGCAGCCGCTTCTGGGCGAAGACCCCGACTTCACCGCCTGGTTCCAGAATGGCGAGATCGACATCGCCTGCACGATTTCGACCAATGCGCGCGAAGCGAAGAAGAATGGTGTCGATCTGGCCTGGACCGTGCCGGAAGAGGGCGCGAAGTTCGACACGGACGGGCTCTGGATTCCGAAAGGCCTGCCCGAGAACGAGCTCTACTGGGCGAAGGAATATATCAATTTTGCCATCTCGAAGGATGCGCAACAGGTCTGGTGTGACGGGCTGGGGCTGCCGGGCGTTGTGCCGGGGCTGACGCCGCCGGAGGATCTGCTGGACGATCCGTCTTACCCGGATACGCCGGAAGAGATGTCGCATCTGATCCGCATCTCGACAAAGGTGCAGGTCGAGAATGAGAGCGAATGGTTCTCGAAGTTCAAAGAGATCATGCAGGGATAACGAGGGGGGCTGACGGCTCTCCCCAGGCCTGAAGGCCAGGGGGCACCGTCAGCGCAGGCCGGGGGGCAAGCCCCCCGGACCCCCCATCCCGCGCCTGCCCGCCGGTGGTTCACCCGGCGGGTGGGGTGACCCTTCCGGATAGAGCCGATGCCGAACCCCTCTCCCGAGTTTCGCTACCCGCTGCACTGGCGCCTGATGGATGCGGTGGAGCGGATTGCCGATCTGGTCTGGCCGCGCCGCCTGTCGCGCCATACCGGCTGGCTGTTCATCGCGCCCGCGCTTTTGCTGGTCGGGCTTTTGGTGCTGGGGCTGATCCAGATCGCCGACGCCTCGCTCCGGACGCTGGACACGTCGACCTTTCTGATGTCGGAGGACTGGTCGACTGAGAATTACCGCAAGGCGCTGGTCTCGTCGACCTATCTGACGGTGGCCTGGCGATCGCTGTCGGCCGCTCTGCTGACCACGGTTCTGACGCTGATCCTGGCGTTTCCCTACGCTTATGCGCTGGTCCGGGTGAAAAAGTCCTGGATCCGCAAGGCGCTGCTGATCACGCTGTTTTTGCCGTTTTTCATCGGCCAGGTGGTGCGCGCCTATGGCTGGCTGATCATCCTCGGGAATTCCGGCATGGTGAATGAGGCAATGTCGCTGGTCGGCGTGGCCCCGATGCGGCTTTTGTTCAATTACGGCGCGGTGGTCTTTGGCCTGGTGCAATATATGCTGCCCTTCGCCGTGCTTCTGCTGGTGCCGGCGCTGACCGCGATCCCGGAAGAGACCGAAACCGCCGCCGGGTCGCTGGGCGCAAGCTGGCCGCGGATACTGTGGCATGTGTTGCTGCCCATGGCGAAGCCGGGGCTGATCGGGGCGGGGCTGGTGGTGTTTACCCTGGCGCTTACCGATTTCGCGGTGCCGGCGATGCTGGGCGGCGGAGGTCAGGATTTCATCGCCAATGCGATCTATGACCAGTTTTTCCGCACCGCCGATCAGGGGCTTGGTTCGGCGCTGGCTTTGATGCTGGTGGCGGCGGGGTCGGTGCTGGTGGGCCTGGTGTTCATGATCTTCGGTGCCGGAACCCTCGCGATGGGAGGCCGCAAATGATGTCCTTCAGCCAGAAAATCACCGTCTGGAGCCTGGTCTGGTTTTCCATCATCACGCTTTCGCTGCCGACGCTGGTGGTGCTGGGGGCGAGCCTGACCGCCGGCAATATGGTCGCCTTCCCGCCGCAAGGGCTGTCGCTGCAATGGTATGAGAAAATCGCGCTGGCCCGCGACCTGCAGCAGGCCTTTCTGCGGTCGCTGATCGTCGCGGGGATCTGCACCCTGGTCGCAGTGCCCGTGGGGACGCTGGCGGGCCTTGCGCTGTCGCGGTTCCGGCTGCGCTTTACCACGGCGATCCAGGTCTATCTGTTGCTGCCCTTCACCGTGCCGCTGATCGGATCTGGGATCGGTCTGATGCTGGTCTTTGGCGAATGGCATGTGCTGGGCAGCCTCTGGCCGGTGGGCGTGGCCTGTGCGGTCATCAACCTTCCCTTCATCATCTGGTCGGTCTCGTCTTCGGCAGTGCTGCTGGATCCGGATCTTGAGCTTGCGGCGCAGAATTGCGGGGCAGGGCGGGTGCAGACCTTCCTTCATGTCACGCTGCCTTCGGTGATGCCGGGCGTGATCACCGGGGGGCTTCTGATGTTCATCCTCGCGATGAACGAATTCCTCGTGAGCCTCCTTCTCACTGATGCCCGCATCGTCACTTTGCCGGTGCTGATCTACAACTCCATCCGCTCGATCATCACGCCTGATCTGGCCGCCGTCTCGGTGGTGTTCATCGCGATTGCGCTGGCGGCGATCTGGCTGCTCGACAAGCTCGTCGGGCTGGAAATCTTTCTTAAATCCAAATGACTATGCGAGAGGGCCTGTCCATGGCTGAGGTCAATTTCAAAATCCTGGCCGATCTGACTTCGGCCGAACGTGAGGCGCTCTTCGCGCGATCCGAGACCGATCTGTCGGGCTTCCTCGACAAGGTTCCCGCGATCATCGAGGCGGTGAAATCGCGCGGCGATGCGGCGCTGGTCGAATTCGGCGTGAGTTTCGACAAGGCCGAAGGGCTGACGGCGGAAAAGCTGAAGGTCACCGAGGCCGAGTTTGACGAGGCCTTCACCCTGGTCGAACCCGAGGTGATCCGCGCGATTGAGCTGGGGATTTCGAACATCCGGTCGTTCCATGAGGAACAACTGCCCGAGCCGATGACGCTGAAGGAAATCCGTCCCGGCGCCTTTGCCGGGGATCGGTTCATCCCCATCGATTCGGTCGCGCTTTATGTGCCGCGGGGCAAGGGTTCCTTCCCGTCCGTGACCATGATGACCGGCGTTCCGGCGGTGGTGGCGGGGGTGCCGAATATCGCGATCTTCACGCCACCGATCCCGGGCGGCAAGGTCGATGCGGCGACCCTGGTGGCGGCACGGCTCGCGGGGGTTAAGACCGTCTATAAGGCCGGCGGTGCTCAGGCGGTTGCTGCGGCGGCCTATGGGACCGAAACCGTGCGGCCCTGCCATAAGATCGTTGGTCCGGGCAGCCCCTGGGTGGTGGCGGCAAAGCGCCTCTTGTCGGGCGTGATCGACCCCGGCCTGCCCGCCGGCCCGTCGGAATCGATCATCTTCGCCGATGACACCGTGCATGGCGGCCTCGCCGCGCTGGATCTGCTGATCGAGGCAGAACATGGGCCCGACAGTTCCGCCTGGCTCGTGACCAATTCCCGCCGCGTCGCCGATGAGGCGCTGGCCGCGCTGCCGGAACACTGGTCGCGGATGAGCGAGCAGCGGGTTGCGTTCTCGAAAGCGGTGCTGTGCGGCACCCATGGCGGCATCCTCGTGACCGGGACCCTGGCCGAGGCCTATGCCTTCATCAATGATTACGCGCCCGAACATCTCCAGCTCCTTTCGGAAAAACCCTTCGAGCATCTGGGCGAGATCACCGCTGCCGCCGAGATCCTGATGGGGCCACATACGCCGGTCTCGATCGGCAATTTCTGCCTCGGTCCGAATGCGGTGCTGCCGACCTCCCGGGGAGCGCGCACTTATGGGCCGCTTTCCGTGACCGATTTCATCCGCCGGTCCTCGGTCGGCTATGTCACGGCAAAGGGATTTCCGGAACTGGCCGAGGCTGCCGGAACGCTGGCGCGCTATGAGGGGTTCGACAATCACGCCAATGCAGTTTCCGACATCCGCAAGCAATATCTGAAAGGCTGAGATATGCGCGCCGTTCGGCTTTATGGCGTAAAGGATCTGCGGGTCGAAGACATCGCTCTGCCGGAGCCTCCCGGCCCGGCAGAGGTGACGCTCAGGGTAACGGCAGCGGGGATCTGCGGATCAGACCTGCATAATTTCGCGACCGGGGCCTGGATCTGGCGCAGCCCTTCGGTTGTGGGGCATGAATTTGCCGGCATGGTTACGGCGGTCGGGGCAGGGGTGCATCATGTTGCCCAAGGCGATACCGTCGCGGTGGACAGCCGCGTGAGCTGCGGCAGCTGTGGCAACTGCCTGGAGGGCCTCAGCCAGATCTGCGAAGACCTTGGATTTCTGGGCGAGGTGATCGATGGCGGCTTCGCGGAATACGTCACTATTCCGGCCAAAAACGTGGTAAAAGCACCCGCCGGTCTGCCGCCGCGCCTGCTTGCGATGGCCGAGCCTCTGGCCGTGGCGCTCCATGCCGCGCGACTTCTGAACGCACCTGCCGGCGCGCCGGTTCTCGTGACGGGCGCCGGTGCCATCGGCGCACTTTCGGCGCTTGTCCTGGCGCATAAAGGCCACCCGGTCAGCATCGTTGATCGCAACCAGATCCGCGCCACGCGTGCAGCGGCGGCTTTCGGTGGCAAGGTCGTGCAGCTTGACGACCTCGGCCCGACCCCCCCTCGCTATGCGATTGACGCGACCGGCAGCCCCGAGGTGATCGACCATCTGATCCGCTCCCTGCGCGGCGGCGGGGCGATTGCGCTGGTGGGGATCGGTGCGCGCCCGCTCAGCCTGAACCCGACGCTGCTGGTGGAACGCGAGATCCGGCTGTCCGGCTGTCATGCTTTCGGGGATGAATTGCCCGAGGCCGTGGCGCTGATCGACCTTATCGGCCCGCAGCTGGAACAGCTGATCGATGCAGAAATCCCGCTCGACGCGGTTCCCGCTGCCTATGCGCGCCATCTTGCGGGTGAAGTGATGGGCGCCAAGACGATTATTCTGCCGGAGATGCAGCCATGACGCTGTCGCGCACTGCCGAAATCCGCGCCACTGCCGCCACCGATCCTGGCCGTGCCGAAGCGATGCTCGCGGCTTTTCTGGATGAGACTTTTGCGATCACGGCCAGCGATGTCCGGATCAATCACGACCAGTATTCGCTGAATTCGCTGAACGGGTTCTTCACCTGCGAAAGGGGCGAATGTTTCTTTAAGTTCCATCAGGAAGAGGGGGAGGAGGATATGCGCGGCGAATATTACCGCGCCGATATTCTCGCCCGCGCCGGTCTGCCGGTGGACCAGCCGATCCTGTCTTCGACCCTGCCGGGCGAGCAGATTCTCGTCTATCGGCGCCGCAGTGACCCGCGTTTTTCAGATGTGCTGCGCGCGCTGGACCTTGTACCCGATGCGCCTGCGATGGCCCGTGCGCTGGCGGCAGAACGCGCGCTGAATGACCATCTGCTGGCGGTGGCAAAGGCCAGCCTGCATGAGATCACGCCGGATCAATCCGCCGCCGAACCGATCCACCGTCTGTTTTCCGAACGCCTGATCGACCCTGCGACCGGCCAATACCCCGGCGGGCGGCTGGCCTCTTTCTATATCGGCCAGGTCTTTGACCTTGCCGGCCAGAATGCCTCCTGGGATGAGATCGCGCTGGCCCGTCCGGTGATCAATGGGGTTGAATATGACCGCCCCCTTGCCGGGCTGTTCGACGCGGCGCTTGCCCGGCTTGCGCCCGCGCGGCTGGCGGATGCAGGCGGCATCGTGGCGCATGGTGACGCCCATAACGCCAATGTCTGGTATGAGCGCGGCGAGACTGCCGATCATCTGGCGTTTTTCGACCCGGCTTTCGCCGGGGAACATGTGCCCGCGCTGCTGGCCGAGGTGAAATCGATCTTCCACAATATCCTCGCCCATCCGCTCTGGCTCTATGACAGCGATATGGTTCCGGGGCGCTGGCAGGTTACGGCGCGGCTGGCGGATGGCTGCCTTTATATCGACAGTGACTGGGCGCCGGGCGTTTTGCGCGACGCGTTGCTGGCGGTAAAGGCCGAAAGCTTCTGGAAGCCCTGGCTCGCGCATCTGGCAGAGCAAGACATGCTGCCCGCGGATTGGGAGGAGGTCTTGCGGCTCGCGCTGTTTCTGTGCCCGACTTTGGTGATGAACCTGCGCGCCGGTGCCGGGCGGCATAACCCGCAAAGCTCGGCCATCGGGCTGTCTCAGGCGATCCTTTGCGGCGCGAGGCCCCTTGCAGGCGAGGACCGGATGGTGCGGTTCTTCGATTCCATCCGTCCGGAGCCGTAACATGTCGCGCGACCGTCGCTACCAGAATGTCGATGATTTCCGCCGCGCCGCCTGCCGCCGCCTGCCGAAGATCTTTGCCGATTACATCGAGGGCGGTGCCTTTTCGGAAACCACGCTGGCCCGCAACCGGATGGGCTTTGACCGCTATGCCCTGTCGCAGCGGGTGCTGCAGGATCTCGCGCCGCAGCCTGATCTGAGCGCGACCTATCTCGGCCGGCGCTGGTCCTTGCCCTTTTTTCCGGGGCCGATCGGTTTTCTCGGGCTTTATCGCCGCGACGGAGATCTGCTGGTCGGGCTCGCGGCAAAAGCGGCGGGGGTGCCGTTCGGGCTTTCGACCTTTTCGATCAAAGGGATCGCCAGCCTTGCGCCTCAGCTGGGCGATAACCTGGCGTTTCAGCTTTATCTCGACCGCGATCCGGCGGTGAATGAAAGCTATCTTGCCGCCTGCCGAGAGGCGGGGGTGGAGACGATCTTCCTGACCGTCGACACCGCCATCACCTCGGTGCGCGAGCGCGATAATCGCAATGGCTTTCGCGCGGTGAAACACATCACGCCGGGTCTGGCCTGGCAATTCGCGAAACGCCCGCGCTGGTCGCTGGACCTGTTGCGCAACGGTTTTCCGGGGGTGGAACTGGTCGAGGGAAGGCCCGAATTCGGGCGCGGCGCGCTGGCCCAGGCCTCGGCCCTGTCGTCGCGGCTCGACAAGCACCTGACCTGGGACAAGGTAAAAGCCCTGCGAGATCTCTGGCCGGGCCGGCTGGTGATCAAGGGGGTTTCTGATCCGCGCGATGGCGAGATCGCGCGGCAAAGCGGGGTCGATGGTGTGGTTCTGTCGAACCATGGCGGACGACAGCTGGATCACGGCCATGCGACGATTTCCCAGGTCGCCGCGATGCGTGCCGCGCTTGGCCCGGGATGCGAGCTTCTGGTGGACAGCGGCTTCCGGCGTGGCAGCGATGTGGTGAAGGCGCTGGCTCTGGGCGCCGATGCGGTGATGATGGGACGGCCCTTTGCCTGGGCGGTCGCGGCCGAGGGCGCCTGGGGCACCGGGCGCCTGTTTTCGCTGCTGGCCGCAGAAATCGGCATCACGCTGCAATTGATGGGGCTGAATTCCGTCGATCAGCTGAAGGCGGCGCCAGCGGGCGATTATATTACCGGCGGCTAAATCAGCAAAACCTGATCAGCCCGCGCCGCGTCGCGCCTCTTCGCGGCCGATGTCGACTGCCTTTTGCTGCAACCAGGCATTCGCGGCGGCTTCACCGTCTTTCGAGCGCCGTGTCCAGAATTCCGGCTCCAGCTCCTTCAGGCGTGCGGCAACCCGGGCCTGACCGGCCGCATCCAGCGGGCGCGCGGCAGGCGCGGCAGGTGCCGCCGCAGCGACTGCCGGAGGGGCGGCGGGCTTTGCGGCCTGGTTTTCCACGCAACCGGCGGCGCCGATGGCACTGGCGCCAAGCAGGCTGATAATTGCGGTTCTGGTTGGGATCAGGGTCATTGAACCACCTCGCTTCACACTACATTCAACCGGTCGGGCCAGAGCGCGGCCTTCTGGCATTTGCCCGAAAGGCCACCATGAAAGCGGCACCGAAAGTGGCGCAACCTGTCATCAGACTGTCATGACGCGGCCTGTCCCGCAATGCGGGGACGCCGCATAGGCCTCACAGTGCCGTCAACAGATTCCTGAGCCGGCAAAGATATTTTCACCCTCCGTGCCGGGGTCTTTGAGATTGTGGCCTGAATGGGGCGTGAATGAGGCAGCGGGTAACAGCGGCTGGTAGCCCGGGCGACCAGGAACACAACAGTTGGCGCGCGAAGGCATATTTCGCGTTCTTCCAGGGGTTGAAAGGCCGGATCTGAGGGTTGCCGAAAAGACCCACTTTGGGGCGAAAGTTGGGAAAAATTGCGGCCAGGCATGTGAAGGACGCCTGATACCTACTGGAAATGAAAGTGAAACCCGGGTATTGAGATCGGCAATAGACGCCGGAAGTGCGTCAATAAAACACGTACAGGCCAAAGAGCCTGGCGGTATGAGGCGGAGTATTAAAATGGTTAAGGCGATTGAATTCGTCGTCCGCGATTCTGCGGGCGGCACCTCTCGCGGTGCGATTGCGGGTGATGCAGGAAACAATTTCATCCAGATGGGTTCGGGCGACGCGGTTTCGCTGAATCTTTCCCGGCAGAGCGTCGCCGGTTATGCGCGCCAGGGCGATAGTCTTGTTCTGACACTGATCGATGGCCGCACGGTTGTGCTTGACGGGTATTTCACCGCAGGCACCGCCAACCAGCTATATCTCTCGCAAAATGGCGAGGTGATCGCGGTTCAGCTTTCGAATGCCGCTGATGGCGGGCTTTACGCCAGCTACGGTCCGGTTGAGGGCTGGGACAAATACTCCAATCTCGATGCGCTGCGTTTCTCGGAGGGCGATGATGTCGCTCTTGCCGGCGGTGCGGTGGATGAGCCGGCTGGCATGGCCATGTTTGCGCCGGGCCTCGTGGGTCTGGGTGGGCTTGGTGCCGGGGCTGCGGGCCTCGGTCTCGCCGGCCTGGCCGTAGCAGGTGGCGGTGGTGGCACTGCAGGCCCGACCGGCCCTGTTGATCCGACTGGCCCCACCGGCCCCGTTGATCCGACCGGCCCCACTGGCCCCGTTGATCCGACCGGCCCCACTGGCCCCGTTGATCCGACCGGCCCCACTGGCCCCGTTGATCCGACCGGCCCCACTGGCCCTGTTGATCCGACCGGCCCCACTGGCCCCGTTGATCCGACTGGCCCCACTGGCCCCGTTGATCCGACCGGCCCCACTGGCCCTGTCGATCCGACCGGCCCCACTGGCCCTGTTGATCCGACCGGCCCCACTGGCCCCGTTGATCCGACTGGCCCCACTGGCCCCGTTGATCCGACCGGCCCAACTGGCCCTGTCGATCCGACTGGCCCCACCGGCCCGGTTGACCCCGAGCGCCGCCCGCCGACCGTCGATCCGAAAGACTCCACCACGGTCATCATCGATACGCCCGACAAGGAGCTCGACGTCTCCGGTACGGGTGAGCCGGGCGATACTGTGACCGTCACCATCGGCACTGTCACCGAAACGACCGTGATCGGGCCAGACGGCACCTGGCATGTCACTTTTCCGGAAACCAACCTGCCGGCCGATGGCAATTATGAGGCCGTGGTCGTCTTCGATCAGACCGATGGCGTGACCACCACGCTGCCGGGCCCGGATTTCATCCTCGATCTGACTCCGCCGGATGTGGACATCACGCAAGGATCGGAATCGGTCGGCCATGTTGAAAACGCAGCCGATTATACCGACGGCGTGCGCATCGGCGGCACGGGTGAGCCCGGCGCCTCGGTGACGGTTGTGATCGAAGGCCACAGCCATTCCACCGTGATTGCGGATGACGGAACCTGGTCGGTGGTGTTCACCACCACCGAGATCCGTACCGGCGAATATACCACCGACATCACCGTGACCGCCCGCGATCCGCTGGGCAATACCACGGTGATCACCGACCGGCTCGTGGTGGATACGGTGCCGAACCCGATCGATTTCGACGCTGTGACCCGCGACAATGTGGTCAATAATGGCGAAAACACCCTCGGCTTCGCTGTGACCGGGACTTCGGTTGCCGGCGCTGTGCTGGTGGTGACGGTTCAGGCCGGCGCGACCAGCTATACCCAGACCGTGACCACCCAGGCGGATGGCACCTGGACGCTGAATATTCCCGCCGGCACCCTGCCGGGCGGCGAGTATAACGCGACCGTCACCGCGACCTCGACCGATGCCGCCGGCAATGGCAGCAGCGAGACCCATACCTTCCGCGTCGACACCCAGGCTTCGGTTGCCTTCAGCGGCACCGTGGCGGGCGACAATATCGTCAACGCCTCGGAATCGCGCAATGTGGTGCTGACCGGCACCGCAGAGCCCGGCTCGGTGGTCTCGGTCTCGTGGCAGGGCTCGACCCTTCCGGCGACGGTCGCCGCGAATGGCACCTGGTCGGTGATCTTCCCGGCGGTCTCGGGCAGCGCTGTGCTGACCGCCACGACTGCAACTGTCACCGCGACCGATGTTTACGGCAATACCGCGACCGACAGCCGCGTGATCTCGATCGACCTTGGCACTTCGGTGGCATTTGATGCGATCCAGGCCGGCGATAACGTGGTTTCGGCGGCCGAGCGTGGCGCCGGCGTCAGCCTAACCGGCACCGCCGAAGCAGGCGCAACCGTGGTGGTTCAGTTCGGTTCGGGCACCCGTACCGTGACGGTCGGCGCGACGGGCACCTGGTCGGCGACCTTTACCGCCGCCGAGATCCCGACCGGCAACGGCCTGGCGCAAACCGCAACCGTCATTTCGACCGATGTGGCCGGCAATGTGGCAACCGCGAGCCATCTGGTGACCATCGATACCCTGGTCAATCCTTTCGCCATCACCGGCAACTCGACCGGGGCCGACAATGTGCTCAACAATGCCGAGGCGGCCTCTGGCCTGACCATCACCGGCAGCGTCGAGGCGGGTTCGCAGGTTCAGGTCAGCTTTGGCGCAAACGGCCCCTATGCCGCAACCGTCACCGGCAGCACCTGGACCGTGATCATCCCGCCCGGCGTGATCCCGCCCGGCGAGACCACTGTCAATGTCGTCGCAGTTGCGGTTGACCGTTATGGCAATACGGCGACCCTGCCGACCGAGACCATCGTGATCGACCGCGTCGTGACCAATTTCGGGGCGGATACCCTGATCAGCGGCGACGGTTACATCAACGCCCATGAACGCCTGAACGGCGTGCCCTTCGGCGGCACGGCAGAGGCTTTCTCGCAGATCGAGATTGTTCTCTCGAACGGTCAGGTCCTGCGCACCGCGTCAGATGCCAGCGGCAACTGGTCTGTCACGATCCCGGCAAGCTATCTGCCGGTTGGTGACGGGGTGTCGATGACTGCGACCGTCACCGCGACCGACCGCGCCGGCAATACCGCCGACCTAGTCCGCAACGTGATCGTGGACACCGAGGCACCGGAAGCCCTTGGCGTGCTGGCCTTCGGCAAGGCGGTCAATACCAATGTGATGACCGAGCTTTACACCACCACCGATGGCGAACATGTCTCGATCTTCAGGGTCGACAGCACCGGTGGGGCAAACGCGCTGACTTTTGAGCTGAACGAAAACGTTCGGCTCAATGTCGGTGGCAGCCGGGTGACCGCTGATCATTACAGCCTTGATCAGGGTGTCAGCGATGGCAGCTACCTGGTGCTGCAAAACACCGATGCGGCTGGCAATGAAAGCTCTACTCTCTTCATCGTCGACAACCGCGGCAGTGTGAATGTGGATCTCAGCCGGATCGGGCTTGCCGGCTTCGATTTCTCGACCATCGACCTCAATGTGGCACCGCAGGCCCGCCTGACGCTGACCAATTCCGATCTGCACGCGCTGACCGGAGGCGACAACGAGCTGGTGATCCGCGGCGACAGCCTGGATCAGGTCAGGCTGCAGCTGACCAACACCACCCCGGTGGACGTCCGCGAGATCGATGGCCAGCACTACAACGTCTATGCGATGGATGGTGGGACCGTCCTGGTGGATCAGGATATCAACACCACCTTCTTCTGATCCGACATCCCGGAAACCACCCGGAGAACCGGAAATGGAAGCCCGCACCAGCAAGGCAGGCCAGGCAGAGCGATTTCGCTCTGCCGCTGCCCCCCTCATATCCGGCGCTCTGATCCTGGCGCTTGCGGGCTGCTTTGGCGGCCCCCAGGCAACCAGGTCCTCTGCATCGCCGGGCGATCCGGCAGCCGCCGGAGAAACCGCTGCCCATCTCGACAGGAAGGGCGAGGTTGTGTCGGAAAAGATCGACCAGCTGAAGCTCAGACAGTCGATCCTGCCCGCCAACAGCAGCTTTGGCCGGGTCGGGGCTGCGGTCCTGAAAAGCAGCCAGGCCTCGGCTGAATCCCAGTTGCGCGTCAAACGCCTGACCGCGCGGGCGAGATCGAAGAACTGGCTGCCGAAACTGGGGCCGGATGTCAGCCTCAGCTCGCTGTCGTCGATTGCGGCCAGCCTTGTTCTGGATACCGCGATCTTTGACCGCGGCCGACGCCAGGCCGAACGGGATTTCGCGGCGGCCGATGTCGAGATGGCAGCGATTGGCCTTGTCCAGGACCTGAACAAAAGGGTCTATGACGGGCTGAAACTGTATATCGAGGCACAGCGCGCCGCCGATCTTGCACAGATCACTGATGGCGCCCTGACGCAGATGACGGAGTTCGAACGCATCACGAAGATCCGCGTCAGCGGCGGGCTGTCGGACGGGTCGGAATACCGGCTTGTCAGCCAGCGCCGCGCCGAGATCGAGGCGACGCTGATGTCTTACCGGCAGGGCGAGAAAAGCGCCTGGGCCGAGCTTGCGGTCATTGCCGGTCAATCGATGGAGGCCGAGCGGGGGCTGACCTCGCTGCCGCCGGACAATGGCACGCCTGAACCTTTGACCGTGGTCTATGCCAAAGGCGAAGCCGCGCGCACCCTGGCCGAGGTCGCCGTTGCGAAATCCGGGCTGCTCGCGGGGATCGGGGCAGGGGCTTCGGTCGGCAAGGATGGCGGCATTGATGGCGGGTTGTCGTTGAGCGGTGACATTCTCGGCTTTGGTCGTGCCGACAATCTGGCCTCGCTGGACGAAGCGGTCGAAGTGACGCGGCGCAAGGTTGACGAGGCCGACCGCGAGGCAAATCGCAAGATCGTCTCGCTGACCCAGGAGATCAACATGCTGGCGCTGCGCGAGCAGGCCGATGGCCAGGTGATCGCCCAGATGGAGGGCAATATGGGTCTTTATACCGAACAGTATAAGGCCGGCCGCCGCAGCCTGATCGAGCTGACCGGCCAGTTCGAGACCCTGACCTCGATGAAGCGGGATCATGCTTCGCTGAAATACCAGATCGCGCTCGCGCGGCTGGATATCGCGCTGATGCGCGGAGTTCTGGTGGATGGAGGCGCAATGTGACCGATAATCGGGTGATCGCTTTCGAAATGAATGCGGGTCAGGTGGCAGCGGGCGCCCGCCCGGTCATCGCCGCCAGACCGGCAAGCCAGCGCTTTACCAACCGGGCAAAGAACCGCGCCACGCTGGCCTCGGTCTATGCCGGGCTGATCGGGTCCGAACTTTCGGTGCCCGATCTGCTGGAGCGGATCCAGAGCGCCGCCGATGCCTCGGGCGCGGCGCCGGGGCTCGATGAGATGGGCCAGGCCCTGACGCAGGGCGGTCTTTCGACCCGCATCCTGCGTTCGGTCCAGCTGCCACCCGATGGCTATCCTGCGCTGGCCGAGACCACCAATGGCCAGGTCGTGCTGGTGCTGGGGGTCGATGGCGAAGGCGCCACGATCTATGACAAGACCGCGCATGACAACCGCGCTGAACTGCTTCTTTCCGATCTGAACAGTCTCTATGCAGGCCGAATCCTGCAGGCGCGCGCACCGCTGAGCGAGCTGGAAGCCCGCCATATCGAGGTCAAGGCCAGGCCGCATTGGTTCTGGGGCGAGTTCCGCCATTTCCGCCGCCCCTTTGGCGAAGTTTCGGCCGCCTCGCTGGTGGCCAATATTCTCGCCGTCGCGATCTCGCTGTTCTCGATGCAGATCTATGACCGTGTGATCCCCTATCAGTCGCAGCCGACACTCTGGGTGCTGGGGATCGGTGTATTGCTGGCGGTCTGCCTTGAGGCGACGCTGAAAATCGCCCGGGCGCTTTTGATGGACAATACCGGCCGCAAGGTCGAAATCGCCGTGCAAAAGCGGCTGATGAAAAAGCTCCTGGGCATGAAAATGGGCCCCGGAGAGCGTAAACCGTCGGAAGTCTTTGCCGCGATGCGGGAATTCGGTTCGGTGCGCGAGTTCTTCACCTCGGCCACGGTCGGCACGATGGCCGATCTGCCCTTCCTGCTGCTTTTCCTCGCGCTGATCGCGACCATTGCCGGCAACCTGGTCTGGCTGGTGGTCATCGGGGGCATCATTATGGTGCTGCCTGGTTTCCTGATGCGCAAAAAGATGGTGCGGCTGGCCGGCGAGACCCAAGGCGCATCGATCAAGCAGGCGAAACTGCTTTACGAGGCGGTGTTCGAGCATGAAACCCTGACCACGCAGCGCGGAGAAGACCGGGTCAACCGGATCTGGTCAGAGCTGGTGGCCGTCAACGCGGTGCAAAGCGCCGAACAGCGCAAGCTGACGACCTTTCTGTCCACCTGGTCGCAGGCGGTGCAGCAGATCACCTATGTCGCGACCGTGATCGCCGGCACCTACCTGGTCTTTTCCGGCCAGTTCACCGTCGGCACCATCATCGCGACCGGTATCCTGACCGGCCGCACCCTTGGCCCGCTGTCGCAGATCTCGACCATGATGGCACGCTGGAGCCAGGTGAAAATCTCGCTGAAAGCGCTGGAACAGGTCGCAGATTCGCGTCAGGCCGAAGAAGAGGGCCGCCGCTATCTGCGCCGCGACCGTATGGCCGGCAGTTTTGAACTCAGGAACCTTGAATTCCGCTATGACGAGCAAAGCGCGCCGGTGGTGGAAATCAACGGTGTTGCCATCCCACAGGGGCAGCATGTCGCGGTTCTGGGCTCGAACGGCTCGGGGAAATCGACGCTATTGCGGCTTTTGGCCGGGCTTTATGAGCCGGGCAAGGGGCGGGTGCTGGTGGATGGGATCGACCTGAACCAGATCCATCCGCGCGACCTGCGCCGCGGCATCGGCTATCTGGGCCAGGAGGTGCGGCTGATCCAGGGCACCATCCGCGACAATCTCAACATGAACCAGCTGGAACGCGATGACGACCGGCTGCTGCAGGCGCTGGATTTCGCAGGTCTCGGGCCGTTTGTCCGCAACCATCCGCGCGGCCTGGATCTTGAGGTCCGCGAGCTGGGCGAGGGGCTTTCGGTGGGGCAACGCCAGTCGATCGGCTGGGCGCGGCTCTGGCTCCAGGATCCGCAGATCGTGCTGCTGGACGAGCCGACCGCCGCGCTGGATCAGACGCTGGAAACCACGCTGGTCAGCCGGCTGGGCGGCTGGCTCAAGGGCCGCACGGCGGTGGTCGCAACCCATCGTGTGCCGATCCTGCAACTGACCGAACGCACGCTGATCCTGCAAAACGGCAAGCTGGCGGTGGACGGGCCGAAAGAAGCGGTGCTGGCGCATCTGGCGAAAGCCCAGGGCGTGAAACTGGCAGGAGCGGGCGCATGACGGCGGTTTGGTCTGACGAATTCGAGAGCCGTTCGAAAAGCCCGTCAATGGTGATCTGGGCCATCGGGGCGGTGATCGCGGTCTTTGTCATCTGGTCGGCCTTTGCCTGGCTGGACGAGATTGTCAGCGCCGAGGGGACGGTCGTGTCTTCGTCGCGGCCGCAGATCATCCAGAACCTCGAAGGCGGCATTCTGGCCGAGCTGAACGTTGCCGAAGGCGATGTGGTCGAACCGGGCGACGTGCTTGGCCGGTTGCAATCGACGCAATATCACGCGGCGGTGGATGATTACACCGATCAGCTGGCGGGTCTGTCGATCCGCCGCGCCCGGATCGAGGCCGAGATGCGCGGTGAGATCACCTTTACCGTGCCCGAAGGCCTCGCGGCGCGGGTGCCCGATATTCTGGCCTCGGAAACCTCGCTGCTGAAGGCGCGGATCGATGATTTCACCGCCCGCAAGGAAGGTGCCGAGGCGATCCTTGAACAGGCGAAACGCGAACTGGATATCATGGAACGGATGCTGGCCCAGGAGGTCGCGCCCGCCATCGAGGTGACGCGGGCCAAGAAGGCGCATCGCGATGCCGAGAACCAGCTGTCTGACACCGTGACCAAGACGGAACTGGAACGCGCCCGGGAATATGCCGATACCCTGGCCGAAGTGGCGACGCTGGAGCAGAAGCTGAAAGTGGCGCAGGATCAGCTGGGTCGCACCACTCTGGTTTCGCCCATGCGAGGTGTTGTGAACAAAATCGGTATCACCACTATTGGTGGTGTTGTGCGCCCGGGTGAAGAGATCCTGCAGATCATCCCGCTGGATGAAGAACTGTATATCGATGCAAAGGTAAAACCGCGCGACATCGCCTCGGTGCGCGAGGGGCAGACGGCGGTGATCAAGCTCTCGGCCTATGATTACACGATCTATGGCTCGCTGAAGGGCGAGGTCACCTTTGTCTCGGCCGACACTTTCATCGACGAACGGTCACGATCGGCAGATGGTGACCCGCATTATATCGTGACGCTGAAAGTCGATATGGCGCAGCTGACCGAGCGGCAGAAAGATCTCGAGATCCGCCCCGGGATGCAGGCCAGTGTCGAGCTGGAAACCGGAGCGAAGACGGTGATGACCTATCTGCTGAAGCCGCTTTACAAATCCAACGAGGCCCTGCGCGAGCGCTGAGGACCCGGCAATGTGACTGGCCCGCGCCCTGATCCGGCGCGGGCTTTTTCGTCTCTAACGCAGCGCTTTTGGTGGGTTTTGCGGCACGCCGGGCAGCACGCAGAGCATCTCGTAAAGCAGGTTCGCCCCGATCAGCGCGGTATTGCCGGAGGGGTCATAGGGTGGCGAGACCTCGACCAGATCACCGCCGACGAGGTTCAGCCCGGCGCAGCCGCGCACGATCTCCAGCCCCTGCCAGATCGTGAGCCCGCCCGGCTCTACCGTGCCGGTGCCTGGCGCGAAAGCGGGGTCGAGGCTGTCGATGTCGTAGGACAGGTAAACCGGCGTATCGCCGATCTGCGCCCGGATCTCTGCCATCAGCGGTTTCAGCGATTTGTGCCAGCATTCCTCGGCCTGGATCACCGTCCAGCCATTCTTACGGCCCCAGTCGAAATCGTCGGGACTATAGCCGGTGCCGCGCAGCCCGATCTGGAAGACCTTGTCATTTTGCAGACAGCCATCCTCAAACGCGCGGCGGAACGGGCAGCCATGCGCGACCTTTTCGCCGAACATCGTGTCGTTGATATCGGCATGGGCATCGACATGGATCAGCGCCACGGCCCCGTGTTTCTTGCGGATCGCGCGCAGGATCGGCCAGGTCAGCGTGTGATCGCCCCCCATCGTCAGCGGCAGCGCACCGGCGGCGAGGATCTGATCGTAATGCGCCTCGATAATACCGACGGATTTCTTCAGATCAAAGGTGTTGATCGGCACATCCCCGATATCGGCGCATTGCAGATGGTCAAAGGGTGCGGCGCCGGTTGCCATGTTAAAGGGCCTGAGCATCCGGCTTTCATCGCGGATCTGCCTTGGCCCCAGCCTTGTGCCGGGCCGGTTCGATGTGCCGATATCCATCGGAATGCCGCAAAATGCGACATCCAGCCCCTCGGCGGATGGCGCTGCGGGCAAACGCATAAAGGTGACGGGCCCGCCGAAGCGCGGCATTTCATTGCCGCCGAGCGGTTGGTTGAACGTCATCTCTGACCTCCTTGTTTTCCGGGAAGAGGCCACAGCTGCGTCGGCCAGGCAAGGGCTGCTTTCATTATGTGTAACTTCGGACAAGGGCGGCGGCGAGCAGGCTCCAGCCATCCGCCACCACGAAGAAGGCCAGTTTGAAGGGCAGCGAGACCACGGCCGGTGGCACCATCATCATCCCCATCGACATCAGGATCGCCGCTACCACGAGATCGATGATCAGGAAGGGCAGGAAGATCAGGAAGCCGATCTCAAAAGCGCGCTGGATTTCCGACAGCAGGAACGAGGGAACCAGGACCGAAAGCGGCGCTTCGGTGATCGCGGTAGGCGCGCGCGGGCGCAATGCGTCGAGGCGGGCGAATGTGTCCGGGTCCATCCGCGCCGCCATGAAGTGACGGAAGGGGGCCGAGGCCCCGGCAAAGGCGGTGGGAAGGTCGATTTCATTGCGCGTGAAGGGGCCGATGCCGCGCGCCCAGGCCTCGGTAAAGACCGGATCCATCACGAACCAGGTCAGGAACATTGCAAGCGTGATGATCAGCATATTGGGCGGGGCCTGCTGAAGCCCGAGGCCCTGGCGCAGGATCGACAGCACCGTCACGATGAAGGGAAAGCAGGTCACCATGATTGCCAGGCCCGGCAGGACCGACAACACGGTGATCATCAGCAAAAGCTGCACCGAACGCGAGGCCAGAGTTTCTTCGCCGCCCAGATCCAGGGTGATCGCCTGCGCCAGCACCGGCGGGGCCGAGAGCAGGCAAACCACCAGCACGGCTGTGATCAGGGCCACGCATTTCCGGGCAGGGACTGGGAAAAATGCGCTCACAATCCGCTCTTTAGATTGGCGACCTCTGTCAGGCGGACGGCAAGCTGCCCGGCCTTGTCGCCTTCCAGCTCGGTCAGCTCGCCCCGTGCGATCAGCCGGTCACCGACATAAAGCTCGACCGGATCATCCACGCGGCGATCCAGTGGCAGGACGGTATCCTTGCCCAGGCGCAGCAGCTCCTGCACCCTGGGGCGGGCGCGGCCCACCGAAATGGTGATCTCGATCGGGACCTGGGCAAAGGGGCTGGAACTTGCGGGTTCATCCATCGGGGGTCTCCTGCGACAGGGTGAAAAAGTCCTGAACGGATCTGATAATGCTCTCGGTGACACGGTTCAGATTGATGCTGACTTCTCTCGCTCCGAGGCGGAGGAAGACCTGGGTCTCGCCGAGGCCCGGATCTTCGGAAATCTCGAAAAGCAGGCCGGGCCTGCGCGAAAGAAGCGCCTCGACCTGTGCGCGGGCGGCCGGGTGAAGGATCAGATTTGCCGGTTGTCCGGCAGTTTCAGCCACCATTGGCATCAGGTGCCCGACGAGGATCGGGCCGAGCGTCTCGCGTGCCAGATCCGGCAGCAGCCGGTTGACGATCTCTTGCAGCAGCGGCTCCATCGCGCCGAGGATATGTGCCCGTGCCTCTTGCCAGGTGAAGGCAAGTGTCATGAGGTTGCGCTCCAGCTCGGCCCTGACACGGTCACCATTCTGCAAATGGGCGGCCTCTGAATCGTCCCAGCCGGCGCGGTATCCCTGCTCCCAGGCTGCGGCACGGTTTTCTTCGACCGAAGCCGTGTCGGTGACGACCATGTCCCGCCCCGTACTGCGCCCGGCTTCGAAGACCTCAAGCTGCGGCAGGGGCATCAGGTTCGCTCCTCATCCGGACCAAGCCAGCCGCGCAGGATCTCGATCGATTCCGCCTGACGTTCGCGGATCAGCCGCTGCAGCCGCTCCACCGGGTCTTCCTGCAAGACGTCAGAGCCGCTGAAATCCACCATCGGAAGGTCTGGCAGGCTGAATCCATTGTCTATTTCCCCGTTCAGTGGTGCGTCAGCGGCGCCGGCGAGATCCATCCCGGGCAATTGCAGCGGCAAAGGCGGGGCCGGCAACGCCGCTGCGCGGCCGGAGGCGAGGATCGGACGCAGCACGAAAAGCATGAGGATCAGGGCCACGATGGTAAGCGCGGCAACCTGGATCAGGGACATTGTATCCAGCGGGCCAAAACGCGCGAGGAAACCAGAGGAAGCCTCGGCGCCCTCGGTCACAAGAGGCTGAAATTCAAGAGATTTAAGCGTCAGGCTGTCGCCGCGTGCCGTGTCGATTCCCGCAGCCGCAGTCACCAGATCATGGAGCGCAGAGAGTTCGCTTTCACTGCGGGGGACCCAGCTTTGGGTCCCGTCGGCTGCGGTCACGATCTGGCCGTCGATCAGTACAGCCACCGTCATCCGGCGAATGCCACCCGGGCCGCGCAACACTTCACGCTGCGTCTCGGAGATCTCGTAATTCACCCTTTCACGGGTCTCATTCGTCTGCGACTGGCCAGCGGCACCAGGGCCCGTATCCCCTTCGGGCAGGTTGGACGCGACGGTGACATCTCCGCCAGGTGCGCTGTTCTGACTGCTTTTTTCTTCGGTATCGGTTGAAATGGCGACCCGACCCTCCGGATCGAACCGCCTTTCCGTGATCTGTTCACGCTCGGTCTGCAGGTCCAGCGAGACCTCGACGACGGCTTTCCCGGGGCCGACCCGGGCGGCAAGCAGCCTCTCGACGCTTTGGCGGATCTCTTTCGCGCGATCACTGGCGGAACCGCTGGTCCCGTCTTCGGCGGGCGACACCAGCCCGCCGGTGGTGTCGATCACCTGGACATCAGCCGGCGTCATCCCGCTGACCGCCGAAGCGACCAGATGTTTCAGGGACCGCGCCTGATCATCCGATATGCGCCCCGAGGCGGTTGTCACCGTGACGCTTGCCGTTGGCGTTGCCGCGCGCCGGAATGGGTCTGACGGACCCTGAGATATATGGACCCGCGCTGCCCGCACATCCGGAACCGCCAGGATTGTTCGGGCGAGTTCGCCTTCTTTTGCCCGCCAATAGGCGGCATCGAACATCTGCGCGGTGGTGCCGAAGCCCGAAAGCGTATCCAGCAATTCATATCCGGCGCCGCCGGCCGTGGGCAGCCCCTCTCCGGCCAGCGACATCCGCAGCGAGTCGCGACTGGCGGAATCGACCCAGATCGAATCGCCCCGCACCTCGTAAGGGACGCCGCGCTGGTCCAGCGCTGTGACCACTTCGCCCGCCGCCCGCCCATCCAGCCCGGCGTAAAGCAGAACCGATGGCCCGCCGCCCGAGAGGCGTGAAAGGGCCAGAACCGCAAGAAATACTGCGATTGTCGCGCCCGCAAGGATGAGCTTGCGCCGCAATTCCAGCCCGTTCCAGATCGAGATCACGTTCTGCACTTTTCTCTCCGCCGGAATTCTTTCCTGACGGGACCAGAAATGAAGGGTCTGGATTAACAATCGGTTAGTGTCCTTCGATCTATCTTCGTTCTCAAGACGAAACGGAGGCTCGCGTGTCGGATACTGCAATTCCTGAAGAGGCTGCCGCGGAGGGGGGCGAAAAAAAGCGCACGAAGCTGCCGCTGCTGATTGGCCTTTTATTGGCGGCCGGCGCGGGTGGCGCGGGTTTCTATGTCATGAAATCGGGCCTGTTGCTGGGCGCGGGGCACGATGCTCTGGCCGGGTCGCAGGTGCAGGGGCTCTCGGATATCGCCTATGTTCCGGTGGATCAGATCCTGATTTCGCTGCCCCCCGGGGCGCCCGGGCGGCATTTGCGATTCGCGGCCCAGATCGAGGTGGCAAAGCCCCATGCGGCCGAGGTCACATTGCTGATGCCGCGCGTGCTTGATGTCCTGAACAGCTATCTGCGCGCCGTCGATCCTGCTGGTTTTGATGATCCTGGCGCGATGACGCGGCTTCGGGCGCAAATGCTGCGCCGTATCCAGATTGTCACCGGCGAAGGCAGGGTGCGCGATCTTCTGATCACCGAATTTGTCATGAACTGAGGGGCTTAAATGACCTTGATCGCCGATATTCTGCTGCTGGCCGCGACCCTGGGCGCAGCAGTTTACTGCTATGTTCTGGCGGGCCGCCTGCGGCGCTTTACTGCGCTGGAAACCGGGATGGGGGGGGCGATTGCCGTGCTCTCGGGCCAGGTTGATGAAATGACGCGCGCGCTGGAAAAGGCGCAGCAGGTGGCTGGTCAGTCCGGCCAGCGTCTTGCAGTCCTGACCAGCCGCGCGGAGGATCTCTCGACCAGGCTCGAGCTTATGGTGGCCGCGATGCATGATATCCCGGCGGCTTCGCCTGGCAGCCTAGCGTTGCAGCCATATGCCATGGCCAGGACACCAGAGGATAGAGAGGATCTGCGTCGTGTGCGGCTGGTGCGTCGACGCGGCAGCGTGATGGAAGCTGCCGAATGAACCGGCGCACCGGGCGCGGTACGTTGGTTCTGATCGCCTTTCTGTTCGCGGCATCCGGGGCGGTAAGGTTTGGCGATGGCCTTGGATCTTCGCTTGCCTGGGCGGCGGGCGCCGATCCGGTGCCGGAAGCCATGGTTGCCGAAGACTGCGGCCCGCTGCCACAGGAGCTTGCCGCCGCCTTCTCGGCGCGGGAGGCCAGGGTGACCGCTCAGGAAGCTGCGCTGGCGGATCGCGCAGCGGCTCTGGATCTCGCGAGTGAGGTCCTCGACGGCAGAATGGAAGCTCTTCGCCAGGCCGAGACGGAACTGCGTGCGACCCTCGCGCTCGCGGATGGTGCGGCAGAGGCGGATCTTGCGCGGCTGACCACCGTCTACGAATCGATGAAGCCAAAAGATGCAGCCCTTCTTTTCACGGCGATGGAGTCGCAATTTGCCGCCGGGTTTCTGGGGCGGATGCGCCCCGATGCCGCAGCGGCGATCCTGACCGGCATGGCGCCGGACAAAGCCTATGCGGTCAGTGCCATTCTCGCGGGCAGGAATGCGGCTGCGCCGCGCGAATAGCTGTGGGTTGTCTGGCTGACGGGCGGCAAGCCTGGCGTTTTTTTAACGCCTTCCCTCCAGGCTGGCGTGAACCAAGGCAGGAATATTTCCCATGATCGGTCTGATCGGCATTGCAGTGATCTTTATCATGGTCTTCGGCGGCTATGCTGCGGCTGGCGGTAAACTCGGGATCATTCTGAAAGCCCTGCCGTTCGAGCTGGCGATGATTGGTGGTGCGGCCGTCGGGGCCTTCCTGATATCGAATGGAATGTCCGGCGTGAAACAGGCCATGCGGGACATTGGCAAGGTCTTCAAAGGCCCCAGCTGGAAGCCGGAAGATTACCGCGATCTGCTCTGCCTGTTGTTCGAGCTGGTGCGGCTGGCCAGGGCGAACCCCGTCGCCCTGGAGGAACATGTAGAGAATCCCGGTGCTTCGACGATCTTTGGCAAATATCCCCGCATTCAGGCGGATCACGACGCCGTTGATCTTATCTGTGACACGTTGCGTGCGGCCTCGATGAACTACGATGACCCCCATCAGGTGGAGGAAGTTCTCGACAAACGCATGGACGTGCAGATGACCCATGCACTGCATTCCAGTCATGCGATGCAGAACATGGCTGATGGCCTGCCTGCGCTTGGGATTGTTGCTGCGGTTCTTGGGGTTATCAAGACGATGTCCTCGATTGATCAGCCGCCCGAAATACTTGGCAAAATGATCGGTGGCGCATTGGTGGGCACCTTTCTCGGCGTGTTCCTTGCCTATGGGCTCATGGGGCCCTTCGCCGCGCGTGTCCGGTCGGTGATCGAGGAAGATGGCCACTTCTACAATCTGATACGTGAGGTTCTGATCGCGAACCTGCATCGCCATCCGGCGAATATCTGTATCGAGGTCGGACGCCAGAACACGCCGCATCACATGCGTCCGGAATTTGGCGATCTTGAAGAAGCGCTGCGTGCTCTTAAGCAAGAGGCAGCATGATGCACGCGTTCCGGAGTGCGGCTGTGGTCCTCGCTATCCTGCTGCCATCTGCTTCTCAGGCTGAAATTGCCAGGATTCGTGGTGGCGAACATGATGAATTTACGCGGATTGTGATCGAAGCCCCGTCGCTCGGCCATTGGAAACTTGGCAAGGAGGAGGGGGACTACGCCTTCAGGGCTGAAGATCAGCCTGACGGTTATGATCTGAGCAAAGCCTTCGATAAAATCCCGAAATCCCGCATCCGGTCTCTTTCGCAGGACAAGGCCTCCGGGGCGCTTCGGATCGATATCGGCTGCACCTGCCACGCAATCGCTTTCGAGGTCAGGCCGGGCGTCATTGCGATAGATGTCAGAAACGGACCCGCGCCCCCCGGATCTGAATTCGAGCACCCCTTTGAGGCAGTTGACCCCGCCGGAGGAAATCAGCCGTCGCAAGACCCGGCAGCCCCGATTAATGCCGCGCCGGTTATCAAACCGCCGAAAGCGTCTCCGGCGTCAGGCGTGGCGCAGAAGCCCTTCTACAACTGGCTTGAAATTGCGGGTTTCGGTCTGCCATCAGAGCCTTCAATCAGCGATGAAGAAGCCAGCGATGACATGCGTTTTCTGCTGACTCCATTGCGCGATGCGCTCTTGCGGCAGATCAGTCTTGGCATAGTCGAAGGGGTCGTCGTGCCAGGCGCTCTCACGGAATTGCCGGCACCGGCGAAATCCCCCCTGGCCGAATCACCCGGCGTGCGGATTGCGAATGGCGAGATGCCGGGAATTCGCGCCGGAACCGACAGGTCCCCGGGGCCAAATCTGACGGCTGACGGCAAACCCTGTCTTCCCGAACGCATGACCGATATTGCGGCATGGCTTCCGGACCAGGCGCCGCTTGCCGCGTTGAGCAATCTGCGGACGAACCTCCTGACAGAGTTCGACCGGCCAGTGGTCGAAAACGTGCTCGAGGCGGCCCGGGTTAATATTGCCCTCGGCTTCGGTGCGGAGGCGAGACAAATTCTCACACTGCTGCCGGTGGAAGAGGCGGCTCAACAGGCCGCACTTTACGATCTCAGCTACCTCGTGGATCTGGAACCCGGGCCTCGCAGGGCCTTTTCGGGAATGGAAAGCTGCGATTCCTATGCGGCCCTGTGGGCAATTCTTGCGCTTGCCACAGAAGGATCCGAGCGAAGTGCAACTGCGCCGAATACGGCCGCAGTTACCCGCAGTTTCTCGGCACTTTCTCAGGATCTGCGCCGCCACCTCGCACCTGCTCTGGTCAGCTATTTCATGGCGGGAGGCGACGAAACCACGGCACGCCGATTGCGGGATGCTGTTCTGCGCATGCCCGGGCCGACTGGTCAGCAGGTCCGGTTAATGGATGCCGGAATCGAACTCGCAACCGGCAATGCCGACGCGGCCGCGGATATTGCGGAAGAAGTGCTCTCCGATCCGGGAGTTTCGGCTGCGGAGGCGGCAATTTTGCGTGCGGAATCCGCTTTCCGGGGGGATCGCCTGCTTCCGCCGGATCTGGCGGCGCAGCTCGCTGCATTGACAGCAGAGCTGCGAGGGACAGACAGTTATTCACGCATCCGGCGGGCCGAAGTTCTTACTCTTGCCATGACAGGCAATTTTCGGGCTGCGTTCGATCTCCTGCCGGAAGCCCCCGATACCGACGGAGACCTGTGGGACCTCGCCTCGGTCGCGGCGCCGGATGAGATATTGTTGACAGAGGCGCTGAAGGTTTCTGTTCCTCCTCGCGGAAAAAGAGAAGTTAACAGACAGGTTGCGCAACGGTTGCTGCGTTTCGGCTTCGCTCAGGAAGCGCTGCACTGGCTTGGGCCTGCCGGCAGCCTGGAGGCGGAGGCCGACCGGGTGCTGGCTGCTGAGGCCGCACTTGCGATTCGCGATGCCCGGCTTACGGTTCGGATCCTTGCAGGCCTCGGCGGTGCCGAAGCGGATGCTCTGCGGGCGCGGGCCGCGATACAACTGGGAAACGCAAATGCTGCTGCTGCTATCTTTCTGGCAAGCGGCGACAAGCGCAGAGCCCTGCGGGCGGAGTTCTGGGCCGGCGACTGGAGCTACATTGCCGATCAGGATGCGGCGGGCCTCAGCCCGGCGGCGGCCATATTGCTCTCATCTCCGGCAGTCGGAGCCTCCGAGGGGATTCTCGCGCGCGGCACAAGACTGGCAGGCGAAAGCGAGACTGCACGCGAAGCCATAGTCGATCTGATGCAGGCTGTTCCGGAGCAGTTTCCGTAACCCTTTGGCAACCACCAATGCGCAATAGTCGAATTGCACCCTTCATCCGGAAATGATCCGGCTCCTGTGGATCAGACAGAATGTCACGATACAGCTTTTTGACTGGCCTTCCCCTGTTCATACTATGCGCATCTGGCATTCCGGCAACTGGTCAGAATGCTGACCAGGCCCGGCAATGTCTGGACGCGATTAACCGTGCGTCTCAGGTCTCCGGTGTTCCGCGTGACATATTGCTGGCAGTCGCAATGACCGAAACCGGCCGTCAGGGCGTGAATGGATCGGAGCCCTGGCCCTGGGCGCTGAACCAGGCGGGCGACAGTAAATGGTTCGACACCCGGGTGCAGGCGCTGCAATGGCTCAACACTGTCATCGCCCGGGGCGTGACCAATATAGATATTGGCTGTTTTCAGTTAAACTGGCGCTGGCATGGTAAATCCTTCGCATCAACTGATGCGATGATAGACCCGCAAAATAATGCCGATTACGCGGCCGGATTTCTGTCTGACCTGATGCACCAGACCGGCAGCTGGGAAAAAGCAGTTGCGGGCTTTCACTCTTTCACACCAGAACTTGCAGAGCGCTATATGAAGCGCTTCAGGCCGATCTATGCATCCGTGCAGGGCCAGTCATTAGACAGTGCTCTGATGGCCGCCGATACACCGCGCGAGAACAATTACCCCTTGTTGCAAATGGGAAATGTTCTGAGCCTGGGCTCACTCGTGACGGTTTCGGGCTCTGTGCGCCCGCTCTTTGGGTCACCGTGAGGCGACCGAAATGGAGACTCTGAGAGCGCGCAACCTGTTCCATCCGACCGTCCTGATGGCCATTGCCCTGATGTCTGTCATCGGCATGGTGATCCTGCCGATACCTCCTGCATTGCTGGATATCGGCCTGGCCTTGTCCTTCTCGCTGGCGATCCTGATGCTGACCGTCACGCTGTTTGTCGAACGGCCGCTGGACTTTTCGTCTTTCCCAACGATCCTTCTTGCATCTCTCCTGCTGCGGCTTGCGCTCAATGTCTCTTCGACCCGGCTGATCATCGGCCAGGGGCATACTGGCACGGCTGCCGCCGGCCATGTGATCGAGGGCTTCGCGAGCTTTATCATGGGCGGCAACATCGTGCTCGGCCTGGTGGTGTTCACCGTCATCATGATCGTGAATTTTATCGTCATTACAAAAGGCGCGGGGCGAATGGCAGAGGTCGGCGCGCGGTTCGCGCTCGACGGGATGCCGGGGCGCCAGCTGGCGATTGATGCGGATATGTCCGCCGGCGCGATCACGCATGACGAGGCGCGCCAGAGACGTGAAACCGAACTTGCCGAAACCACATTCTTCGGCTCTCTGGACGGTGCTTCGAAATTTGTGAAAGGCGATGCGATCGCCGGACTGCTGATTACCGCGCTGAATTTTGTGGTGGGCCTGGGCGTCGGTATCGGGATGCACGATATGGATGCCGCCCGCGCTTTCTCGACCTACGCGATTCTTACAGTCGGGGATGGTCTGGTGGGTCAGATCCCTGCGGTAATCATCTCGGTTGCAGCAGCGCTCCTTCTTTCGCGCGGCGGCACCAAAGGCGCCGTCAATATCAGCCTGGTGGAGCAGCTTGGGAAATATCCCGCGGCCCTTGCAACCGTTGCCGGGTTAATGGCGGTTCTCGCGGTTTTGCCGGGCATGCCCTTCCTTCCGTTCGTCTGCACGGCGGCCGGGCTTGCAGGGCTTGCGCGCCTTGTCCGGAGAAAGCCTGTCGAAAAGGCCGAACCAGTGCTCAGCAACACCCAGACCACTGCAAAACACCATATCGGAGATGTGCTTGATTTTGACGAAATTCATATCGAATTCTCGCCAGATCTCGTGGATATGGCGCTGGATCCTGCGACCGGCCTCGATGGGCGGATTGCCAGTATGCGCAATCATATCGCCGCGACCTATGGGCTTATTCTCCCCGAAATTCGTCTCACGGATGAGGCCATGCTGCCGGTGGGACATTACCGGATCCGCATTCAGGGTGTCGCAAAAGTAACTGACCGGCTGGTTCCGGATAGCGTGCTGGTGCTGATGTCTGATGGCGCCAGCGCACCCGAGGGCGAGGATGTTAAAGAGCCTGTCTACGGCGCGCCTGCCCGCTGGATCCGGCCGGACTATCAGGAGGATGCGGTACTCTCCGGCCTGACGGTGGTGTCGCCGGCCGAAGTCCTGGCCACCCATTTGCTTGAAGTTCTGAAATCCAGCCTTTCGCGACTTCTGTCGCTGCGTGGTCTGCGCCGCCTGCTCGACGAATTCACCGATCTCTCGGATCGGGACAGGGCAGAGGCGAACCGCCGGCTGCTCGACGAAATGATCCCGGAAAAAGTGCCGATGGATCTGCTTCATGCGGTCATGCGCCTGCTGCTCGAGGAGCGGGTCTCTGTCAGAAACCTGCCGCTGATCCTGGAAGCGGTCGCCGAGGCGCGCAGTTTCGGCTCCCCCGAGGCGGTCTGCGAACATGTCCGTCAGCGCCTCGGCTTCCAGATCGTTGCCGAATTCCGCCGCGAAGACGGAACCGTGCCGCTGATCCAGCTTGCCCCCGAATGGGAGCGGACCTTCCAGGCCCATCAAACCGACGGGGATCGCGGATTGCGCGATGTCGCCCTGCCGCCGGATGTTTTTGCAAAGCTTGCCAATGGGATAGCTGAGCGGGTCGGGCAAGCCGGCGAGAACGGCGCCTCGCCTGCCATCGTCACCTCGGCGGCAAGACGACGGTTCCTGCGCACTGTCATTCAGGCGCGGGGGCTCAGGGTTCCTGTCCTCTCCTATGAGGAAATCGGCGCGGACAGTCGACCTGCGCTATTCGGGCAGGTCGCGGCATGACCGGCCTGATCGCGCAACTCAGCGGCGTTTTCAGCATCGCAGAGGCGGTGATCTGGCAGGCGGCGCTGGTTTTCCTGCGCGTCGGCGCGGCGGTCGCATTGCTCCCCGGTTTGGGCGAAAGCTTCCTGCCACAAAAGGTTAAGATCACCGCCGTAATGGTCATCGCGGCGATTGTGTTTCCCGCCGTTCTTGAGGCGCCCGCTGGCCTGCTTGGCCCTGATCCGCAAAGCACCGTCTTTACCCCCCTCAACATTGCGGCAGAGCTTGTCGCGGGCCTGCTCCTTGGTTTCACGCTGCGCCTGATGATCCTTTGCCTGCAAACCGCAGGAACGATGATCGGTCAGTCGATTTCACTGGCCCAGATGTTCAACGGAACCGGGCCCGAGCCCCAGCCCATCGTCTCCAATCTGCTGACACTTGGCGGGCTTGTTCTGTTTTGCTCTATGGGCGGGCTGGCGCGATCTGTTGAACTGCTGGTCTATTCCTATGAAGTTTTGCCTGCTGGTCAGCTGCCGGATCCGGGCGAGATCTCGCGCTGGGCGCTGGGGCTGACCGCGCGGGCCTTCTCCCTCGCGTTCACGCTTTCTGCACCGTTCATCCTCGCGGCATTGCTCTATAATCTTGCGCTCGGGGCCATCAACCGCGCCATGCCCTCTCTGATGGTGACCTTTATCGGAGCGCCGGCCCTGACCCTTGGCGGCCTGATCCTGCTTGCTCTGGCCAGTCCTTTCCTGCTGCAAAGCTGGCACGATGCCCTGGGCGTCCGCCTGCTTGACCCGTTCGGACCCTGGTGATGTCAGGCTCCGACAGTGATCAGGATGAAAAGCAGTTCGACCCCACTCCCCGCCGGCTGGAAAGGGCACGGGAAGAGGGCGATGCGATCAGATCCGAAGATATCCACACCGCGCTTGCGGGTGCGGGCATTCTGCTGGCCGCCGCCATTTTTGGCAAAGCTGCCATCACCCGGGCCGGAGAGGTGGCGGCGACCTTTTTCGATCAGGCCGACCGCCTGCCGGGGCCCGGCGATCAGGGGGCGGCCGCCGTGATCGGTAGGGCTGCTCTGTCGATGGCCGGGCCGGTCATCGCGCTCCTGCTGGTGCCGGCGGCATTGATCCTGATCTGGCTGATTACGTCAAAAGGGTTTGTTTTTGCACCGTCGAAGCTGACTATGAAAATGTCCCGGATCTCGATTATCAGCAATTTCGGACAGAAATTCGGGCGCGGCGGCCTCGTCGATTTCCTGAAGAAATCAGTGAAAATGGTTCTGATTTCGCTGGCCCTGGCCCTGTTTCTGACCAGCCGCGCCGATCAGATCATTGGCAGTACCCGGCTCGGGGCCGGGCAGGTGGCACTTTTGCTGGTCAGTCTGCTTGCCGGTTTCCTTGCCCTGTTGATCGCGCTCAACGCTGTTATCGGCGCGGTGGATTACCTCTGGCAACGGGCCGAATTCATGCGGCGCAACCGGATGACACGGAAAGACCTGACCGATGAGATGAAAGACAGCGAGGGCGATCCGCATATGAAGGCTGATCGCCGGCGCCGCGCGCAGGAAATTGCGACGCGGCAGATGCTTGCCGATGTGCCGGGCGCGGATGTGGTGATCGTCAACCCGACCCATTACGCCGTCGCGCTGAAATGGGACCGGATCAGGGGTGGGGCGCCGGTTTGTGTTGCCAAGGGAATCGATGAAATCGCGGCGCGGATAAAGGAACGCGCGCAGGAGGCCGGGGTGCCGATCCGGCGCGATCCTGCCACCGCGCGGGCAATCTACGGGATCACCGAGATCGGCCAGGAGATCCGGCGCGAACATTATGCCGCCGTGGCGGCGGCGATCCGGTTCGCCGCCATGATGAGGGAAAAAGCCAGAAAACGGAGATGAGCGATGAATCGGGCCGAAAAACTGCATCGGCTGCGCAGGATGGCCGGCATGGTGCTTGAACTTCGGGCGGCCAGCCTCGCCAAAGCTGCGGCAGAGCGGGAGGCAGTCAGAGAAAGGCTGGCGGCGCTGAACCGGGTTCCGGATGAGGCGGCGATGGCGGATATGACCGAGGCACAGAGATTTCTGGTCTATGAAGCATGGGCGGCCGGGCGCAGGACAAAACTGAACCAGCAATTGGCGCGGCAAGAGGTGATCTGGCGCACAGAGCTTGCGGCAGCGCGACAGGCTTTTGGAAGAGATCAGGTTCTCGCCCAGCTGCAGGAGGGCAGGAAAAGGCCCTAAACCGGCTGACCCCGGGAAGCGAGGCGCGCAATATAACGCTCCGAGGCGGACTGGTGCTGCCGGGCGAAAGCAATGGCCTGTCCAGGCGTAACCGGCACGAAGGCGATCCTCTGGCCCGGCGCCACCTGCGCGAAGGCGTCAAGGTCGCAATCCAGCACCGTCGCAATCCGGGGATAGCCGCCCGTTGTCTGATGATCGGCGGTGAGGATCGTCGCGACCCCATCCCCTGCCACCTGGATCGAGCCGCGCGTGAGCGGTTCTGAGGCCATATCAAGCGGCGCACGCGGTGCAATTGCAGGGCCGTTAATGCGGGTTCCCATCCGATCCGCTGCGCTGGTCACATTCCAGGGGCCGGCATAGAGCGCCTCGATGGTGCTTTCGGGAAAATAACGCTCCTGCGGGCCGGGCGTGACACGCAATATATGGCGGGGGCGCGCCAGGATCGGGCAGGGGATATGCGGCGACAAAGGCAGGCGCGGCCCGACAGGGGCAAAATGCAGCTTTGAACCCATCGCAAGTTTGCCACCTCCGAAGCCGGAAGCCCCATGGGTGGCGGCGCTCTCCAGCCAGGTCGGTATCAGGCTTTGCCCGGCAAAGGCCAGATAACACCAATTGCCCCAGATGCCAGGCCTGATCACCAAGGTTTCCCCGGCCCGAAGCAGCCCGCGTGACCAGGATCCCAGGCGCTGGCCGGCATGTTCCAGGATGAAACCACCGCCGGTGAGGGCAAAGGCGATCTCTCCCGCCTCGCAGCCGATCTGAACGCCGCCGCGCGAAATCTCGATTACCGGCGTGCCGGGGGCATTCCCGATGGCCGCATTCGCCGCCCGCATGGCGAGCCGGTCCATCGCGCCCGATTGCGGCACACCAAAACGCGCCCAGCCTGGCCTGCCCTCGTCCTGGATCGAGACATGCGGGCCGGCAAAGCGCAGGCAGAGTTCGACCTCAGACATCGGTCATTTCCGGGGCCATTTCCGGATCGTCCTGGCGAATACGGCGAAACCGTACCCGGTCGCCGGGATCGAAGAGAAAGGGGCGGGCCGCATCAGCCGTCAGGATCCTTGTGGCCGAACGGCCAATGATCCACCATCCGGTTGGCATTTTCAGTGTCGAAACAATGCATTGCGAACCCGCGATCAAAACGGACCCCGCCGGGATGTCGCGGATGGCAGCGGATTTGCGAGGCAGGCGGATCGAATCCGGCACGCCGGTCAGATAGGCATAGCCCGGTGCAAAGCCGTAAAGGCTGACCTGATACGCGCCGCCGAGATGGGCGGCGATCACTGCTTCCGGGCTCTGCCCCGTCATCGCTGCTACCGAAGCGAGATCCGGAGAAAAGGGCGCGTCATAGCACACTGTAACGTCATGCAGCTGGCCCTCCGGCACCTGAGGCCGCCCGGTGCCGAGCCGCTGACGTATGTCTGCCTCCACGCTGGCATGGTCTGTCGCCAGACAATCGAAACGTACCAGCAGACAGGCATTCCCGGGCACGGTTTCGATCATCGCCGGCAGCGGTGCGGCGTTCAGCACGGCATCCAGCGCCATCACGCGGTCATGCAGCGCCGTATTGACGCCCTCGCCGAATTCCACCAGCAGGCCATGTTCGGCGACGGGACGAAAGCGGGGTGCGTCGGTCATCATTGCTCAGGCGGCCAGGAAGGGACGGATCGCCACGCCCGCCGCGCTCAGCCGCTGGCGCAGATCGGCGGCAAGATCGACGGCGCCCGGCGTATCACCATGGATGCAGACCGACTGCGCATCAAGCGCGATCGGCGCCGCGCCCGCAACCGGCATCTTACCGCTGTCGAGGAACCGGATCAGGCGTTCGGCAATCTCATCAGCGTCATGCAGCACGGCGCCGGCCTGGCTGCGCGGCATCAGCTGACCATTGGGCAGATAAGCGCGATCTGCGAAAATCTCGGAAAAGACGGTAAGGCCGCGCGCGCGCGCGGTGCTTTCCAGCGCCGTCCCCGAGATCGCCAGCAATGCAAGGCGGCCCGGCAGCGCGGCAATCGCATCGGCAATGGCGCCGGCAATCACCGGATCCGCCGCGGCGAGGCCAGACAGGGCACCATGGGGTTTCAGATAGCGGATCTCGGCCCCGGCCAGCGCGGCCAGACCCTGCAAAGCGGCGGTCTGGGCCACCACCATCCGGGTGATTTCGGCCGGCTGCATCGGAATCACCCGCCGGCCAAACCCCTCCCGGTCGGCATAGCCGGGATGGGCGCCGATCACGACATTCCGGGAAGCCGCCAGCGACAGCGCGGTGAACATGGTTTCGGGATCACCGGCATGGCCACCACAGGCCAGATTTGCCGAAGTCACAAGCTCAAGCATCCGGGCATCCTCGCCCATCGTCCAGGGCCCATAGCCTTCGCCGAGGTCGGAATTGAGGTCGATCTGCCCCATGCTCAGCCCTTTGCGAGGAAATGTTGCGCCATCGAAATCAGCTCTGCCACCGAGCGGATTTGCAGCTTCTCAAGGATCCGCGCCCGGTGGTGATCGACCGTGCGCGGGCTGATCCCCAGCCGCGCGCCGACCTCTTTGCTGGAGGTCTCGGACGGATTTGACACCATATGGCTGACGATTTCCATCTCGCGGCTGGTAAGCCGGTCGAATTTCGCCCTGAGCCGCTCGGTCCCGGCGCGGGCGGCGTGATGTTCGGCAACCATCGCGAAAGCGGTCTCGATCCGTTCGATCAGTACCGACTGCCGGAAGGGTTTCTCAAGGAAATCCAGCGCGCCCGCCTTGATCGCCTGCACCGATTCCGGCACGCCGCCATGGCCGGTGATGAAGATGATCGGCAGGTCATGGCCGGCCCTGGCCAGCCAGGCCTGCAATTCCAGCCCGTTCATCCCCGGCATCCCGTAATCAAGGATCAGGCAGCCGGGTGCCTCGCCATCATAGCGGAGCAGGAAATCCGCCGCCGAGGCAAATGTCTCGACCCGGTAATCGCGCTTTTGCAGTGCACGGGCGAGCGAATTGCGGATCGCCTCGTCATCATCGACCAGAAAGACCGTGAGCCCGGCCACGGGGTCCTGCTGTCCAATCGACTGCTCTTTCATACCGCCTCCGCAGCTGTGTTCAGCGTGAAACAGAATCTTGCGCCGCGCGTCCCCGGCTTTTCATGCCAGAGCGTGCCGCCATTCGCCTCGATGATCGACCGGCAGATTGAGAGACCAAGGCCCATCCCTTCGGGTTTCGATGTATCGAACTGGGTAAAAAGCGTGATGGAGTCGCTGACGCCGGGCCCGGTATCCTCGACTGTGACGACCAGCATATCGCGGCTGTCCTGCAGCAAAGGCCGCACGGTCACGGTCACCTGGCGCGTGTTTTCGCTGTCAGAGGCAATGGCTTCGATGGCATTGCGCAAAAGATTGACCAACACCTGCGCCACCTGGATCCGGTTGCCCAGAACCGGTGGCAGCACAGCCAGATCCTCGACGATCCGTACGCCGGAATCGCGGGCTTCGGCCTGGACGAGGCGCAGCGTCTGGCCCAGAAGTTCAGCGAAATCAAAGGGCGCAAGCGCGCCTTCGTCCTTGCGGATAAAGCCCCGCAGGGCGCGGATGATATCGCCGGCGCGCAGCGACTGGCTTTCGATTTCGGTCAGAAGCTCGCGCAGCTCGGTGTCGGTCCATTTGCCCAGTTGCAGCGCCAGCAAGGCGGTATCGGCATTTTGCGAGATCGCGGTCAACGGCTGGTTCAGCTCATGAGCGAGGCCGGCCGCCATCTGCCCCATCGTATTGCCGCGCGCCATATGAGAGAGGTCGCGGTTCAGTTGCTCGATCCTGCCGGCGCTGGCCTTTTCCTCGGTGATGTCATCGACGGTCAGCACGCCATGCAGGGGCTTGCCCGCCTCATCGCGAATGATGATCGAATTCAGCTTGACCCAGATCACCGCGCCATCGCGCCGGAACCAGCGCATTTCCTGGCTGGCCTCGGCTCCGCCGGTCTCATTCACCTGCGATCCATCGGCGCAGGCATAGGCCGCAAGATCGTCAGGATGCGCGACATCCGTCACTTTGCGCCCGATCACCGCCCCGGTCGAAGGGGCGCCGACCAGTTCGGCGAATTTCGCATTGGCGCGGATGATCGACCCATCCACCGGCGAGATCTGCGCCATCGCACGGGTCGAAAGCTCGAAAGTCTGGCCATATTCGCGCTCTGCCTCGCGGCGCGCCACGATTTGCTGCATCAGGGTGGAATTGGCCTTTTCCAGCTCTTTATAGGTGCGCGGCGGCGGTTTTGTGGTGTCGACTTCACCCTGAGAAATCAAGGCATTGCGAACCGCAAAGGCGCGGACGGGGCGGTAGATGTAATCGGCCAGCAAAAGCCCGACAATGCCGGTGGTCGCGGCAACCAGCACAGCAATCCAGATATTCTGGGTCCGGTTGTCCTTGATCGAGGCGGTAAAGTCGCTCTCGGGCGCATAGACGCCGATGGTCCAGGGCAATTTGCCACTGATCGTCGGCATCACGGTCGAGACATAGGATTCACCTTTATAGGTGAATTGTGAGGGGGTGAGCTGGGCGATTTTCAACTCGCCGCTGCTTGCCAGCGGCGCAAAGGCGGCGCGCGCAATGGGGTCGTCGATTTCGCCGATACTGGCGAAGCGCAACGAGCCATCTTCGGCGGTCACGCGCAAAAGGTTCAGATCGGGATGCGCGATAACATCCCCGTTCTTGTGTATAATCAGTGCCTTACCTGAGGTGCCGATCTGCAGCCGCGACAGGAATTCCGAGATGCGGCTGATCTCGATATCGACACCGACCACGCCCCAGATCGACCTTCGCGCGCCGCTGGCCCCACGTTTGCCTTTTACCGGACGCAGCACCGGCGCCGCCAGGGTGATCCCCGGCTGTTGCGACGAGAAGAAGATATAGGGGTCGGTCCAGACCGTGCCGAGACTGTTCTTTGCCAGAATGAACCAGGAGCGCGTGCGCGGGTCATAGGGATCGTCCGGGGTCAGCCGTCGCGCCATGACCGAGAAATCATCGCGGCGCCAGATCAGTTCGATCCGACGGACGCCGTTTTCAATCGTGATCAGCTTGGTGCGGAACGGCCCTGCCTGATCGGGTGTGCGTGAGACCATGACGAAATGGCCATCCTCGCCGCCGAAATAGAGGCCGGCAAATTGCGGCGAGATCTGCAATTGCTGGAACAGGAGCTGTTCAAGCCGCGCCTGGTCATCGCTGGCAACCACCTGGTTCTGCGCCAGCCGCGCCGCGAGTTCGGCGGCGCCCTGGGCGGGGTTCAGGAAGCCCTTGGAATGTTCGATCGCATTGGTGCCGACATCGCGCAACAGGTGGCGCGCATGGGCGATCAGCGCCTTTTCCGAGGTGAAATATGACGAGAACACCACTGCAAGAACAGCGATCAGCTGCAGGCCGGCCAGGCAGAGCGCCAGAAGGATCCGCAGCGAATAGCGCATCACCGACCTCCGCAGTCCAGGCGCGCGTTGACGCTACGGAAGGCGGACTCGGCGGGGCCGGGGCAGCACTGTGGTGACGCAAGTCTCGGGCCTGATTGCAAAATTTCTGCCTGTTATTGCAAGCTTCCGGGGCTGGGCCGGATCCGGGGCAGGTTAGAGGCTACGGTCGGCGAATGCCAGTGGCCCTGTAAGGCGAATGCCAGTGGCCCTGTAAGAGGAAATAGGCAGTTCTGCCTAGGCAACCACGCGAATTTAACTTTTACCGGGCCCATGGAATAAGTCTGTATGCCGGATCCGTAGAGTTCCAGTTTCAGACCGCCGGCGGTCTGGGCCTTGGGCGGTCGTTGTGCACGAACCTTGCCAATGCGCTTAACGAGTTGACGTGTCAGTGAGTAACCTGTCAGGCCGCCGGTTGGTGGTTGCTGGTTCCCGGCAACCCACCGGCGGACCAGTTATCGGTGATCTCACCCCCGGAGTCCCCCTCGGCCTCGGGGGTGCTTTTGTTTTCGGGCCTTTTGTGACAGTTTGGCCGCACGCTTTGTTTTTATCAGCGATTTTATATAGATAGGGTCAGGCGCATCCCCCGATGGCCCTGAACCCTCAGACCCTGCTCGCCGCCGCCGAGGAGGCCGGCGCGCTCCTGAGGGCGCCTGACAACCGGCACCGGCTTCTGATTCCCTGCCACCTGATCGAGGGCGAGAAATCGGTAGGTCAGCTGGGAGGGTATTTGGGGCTCCGCGAGTTGACTGTCTCGCAGCATCTGGCGCTTTTGCGGCGCGACAGGATCATTTTCGGCCGCCGCGATGGCCAGGCGATCTGCTACAGGATCGCAAGCGCGCCCGGATTGCGGACGCGCGCGGGCCATGGCGGATCAATCGCGCAGCAGATAGCCGAAATCGCGCAGGCAGGCCGAGGAAAACAGCCGGTCGCGCTGCCCGAAAACGCGGGCCGCAGTGCCGCAGTCACGCGGCAGCTTTTCGCGCAGCCCCTGATTTCGCAGGCAATTCTCGGAATAGCCGCTGTAGCCGCGGCGCCCGTCGATCTGCAGCGCGCAGACCCCGGGCAGACGCGCGCGATGCGGTTTGTCCCAGCCGGGGCGCATCCCGCGTTTGCTGTCCACGTTCAGCACCTCTGGCTGAATGCCCGGACGGACCGGCTCGCTCAGCTGATCGGGATAGCGCTGCCAGGCGGCTTCCGCCTTTGCGCCGACCGGCAAGAACATCGACACGGCAAAAGCAAAGGCAATCAGACCGGCGGTGAGGCCGGGGCGTGCTGTTTTCCGTGGCTTGCCCGTCGCGCGGGCCTGGCCGAAATCGAAATCATCGGGATGCGACTGGTTGCTCTGCCGGGCCGGAGCCGCTGCTGTCCTGTAATGCTGCACGAATGCCTCCTTGGGTCTTGTTGCGCCACTGCCGGTCGCTGTCCTCATCCCTGACCCCGGTCTGGATTCGGGAGGGCCGTCAGCGTCCTGCAGCGGATGACCCGACCTGGCCCGCAGCGCCCAGGTCGCGCAATATCGGCGCATGGCCAGGCCATAACAGCCGCCCCCGACGCGCGTGATATGGGATATCACCGCCGTCAGGCCGTGCTCGTTATTGAATATCCAGGCGGATTTCCGCAGATTGAGCAGAGAAATATAACGCCCCGTTAAGGGACGGGCAGTATTCCGACGATGGAGCCGGAGATGATCAGAACCATGCTTGCCGCCCTGTTGGCGCTTGCCCTTGCCGGGCCTGCGGCGGCTGATTGCTACGCAGATTACAAGGCCAAGAAAGACGACCCGTTGCAACTCCACTATGGGGTGGCACAGGTTTCCGATGGCAACTGCTCTCCGGGCAAGGCCGGAGCCGAGCTGAAACCCCGTCTTGCCGCCGGCGGCTGGACTTTGCTCAATGTCCTGTCCACTTTCGGGCCGGAGGGGCTGGATGAGAGGAAAGCGAATGCCGGGGCCTGGTTCCTTCGTTACTGACAGCCTGAAACAGGGCAACCGGGTCGTGACCTTCGGAATCGCCGGGATCGTGCTGATTCTGTTCGCGGCCGCCTTGCTTCTGTTCCTGAACCTGCCCGACGCCAATGCATTCAATGCAAGGGTTGAGCGGATCTTTATCGAGAATGACGACCTGCGCAGCGGGGCCGAGATCCGGCTTCTTGAGATTCTGGCGGGATCCGGAACCACTTTTTCCGAGGTTCTGACCAGCTATCGGATGGTGATTTTCGTGCTGCTGGTCTTTTCGTCTGCACTTCTGGTTGCGGCCCTGGTTTTCCTTGTGATGATCATCGTGCTGAACAAGAAGATCGGCGCGATCCAGCGGTCAGGCATCCAGGTCTCCTCGCTGATGATCTCACGCGAGGCGCGGGCGGTTTATATCAACGACCTGGAATTCACCCTGACCGAGGCCGCGCTGGAGACGCTCTCTGTGCTGGCAGAGGCACGGATGGATGATGAAGTGCTGACCGGGGTGCAGATCGAAGCGGTGATCTCGGGCCGGTCCGAGGCGGATTGCGAAGAGGCGGCAGGGGCCACGCGGGTCAAACGCCTGCGTGACGCACTTGGCAATCAACTGGTGAGCGAGCTTCTGGTGAAGACCATTGCCCGGCGCGGCTATGTTTTGGCCGTTGGAAAGGAAACGATCCGCATGATCTGACCCTGGATTGTTGCTGTTTCCCGAAAGTTGGACCCAACAAATCACCATGACGCCTTCTGGTTGTCTCAATCGGGCAGCAATCAGGAGGCGAACCCTGTCCAAAGATACTGAAAATTGCCCGGAATGAAACGCTACCTGAACACGCTCCTCTCTTTCGTTTTTTTCACGCTTTTGGGCGGTGCGTTTCTGCTTGCCGCGCCGCGCTTCATCCCGGACTGGCAGCCAGCCACGGGACCGTCCCCGGTTCCTGCCCCCTCGGGCGGGGCGGATTTCACCGAAACTGTTAACGCGACGCTTGCCGCGCCACGCCAGAGCGCGGCACCGGCCATCCCCGCTCCGGGCGTCAGCGAGCATATCCTCGAGGTGAATGGCGTAAGCCGGACATGGTACGGCTATGACGGGGCGAAATCCGGCCAGACCGCGCCTGTCGTGATCCTGTTCCACGGCTCGGGGCGCAACGGGCGCGATATGCTGGCGCCCTGGCAGGAAATTGCAAAGCGCGAAGGCCTGATGCTGATTGCACCGGATGCCGCTGACAGCCAGGCCTGGTCAGGCGGCCGCGATGGTGTCGAATTTCTCGAGGCGGTTCTGGCCGATGCCGCCGATCTCTATGCAATAGATCGCAGCCGGATTTACCTTTTCGGACATTCGGCGGGTGCGAATATGGCGCTCTCGCTTTCCGCCCGGCCGCCTGCGGGCGTGCGGGCGATCGTGGCTCATGCCGGGGCGTTCTTTGCGACCGGTCAGCCGGAAAACCCGGTGCCGGTCCGGATCTATGTCGGCGATCAGGATCGCCTGTTTCCGCTTGTCCAGGTGCGGCAGTCGGCACAGCTTCTGGCCGCTGCCGGGCATCCGACCGACCTGGTGGTGATCCCCGATCACGATCACTGGTTCTATGACGCGGCGCCCGCCATTGCCGCCGATGCCTGGGCCTGGTTCGCAGCAAAGTGACAGCTTTCTGTCATCCCGCCGTCACCGACGGCGGGCTAAGCAGCACCGATGATGCTTGCATCAGGGGGCCTGCGGCCCTACATGGCCGTTCTGGCCGTGTGGCCGTTGGTTCTCTGCTGCAACCCGGGGGGATTCGATGATCCAGACGCCCTATTACCTGATCGATCGCACCGCACTGGCGCGGAATATGGCGATCATGGATGAGCTTCGCAGCCTGTCGGGCGCGAAATGCCTGCTGGCGCTGAAATGTTTCGCGACCTGGCCGGTATTTGACCAGATGGCGCGGCACATGGATGGCACGACCTCCTCCTCGCTTTACGAGCTGCGCCTGGGGCGCGAGAAGTTCGGCAAAGAAACCCACGCCTATTCCGTGGGTTGGGCGGATCACGAGATCGAAGAAGCGGTTGGCTATGCCGATAAGATCATCTTCAACTCGATCAGCCAGATGGAACGGTTCGACAATCAGTCGGCACAGATCCAGCGTGGGCTGCGGCTGAACCCGCGGTTTTCGACCAGCGGCTTCGACCTCGCTGACCCGGCGCGACCGTTTTCGCGCCTCGGCGAATGGGATCAGGCAAAGATCGAGCGGGTGATGGACCGGATTTCCGGTTTCATGATCCATTACAATTGCGAGAATCGCGATTTCGCGCTGTTTGACAGCCAGCTCTCGCGGATCGAAGAAGAATTCGGCCCGCTTTTGCGCCGTCTGAACTGGGTCAGCCTTGGTGGTGGCATTCATTTTACTGGCGAAGGTTACCCGCTGAAAGCCCTGGCCGAGCGGCTTCGGGTCTTCCAGGACCGGTTCGGCGTCCAGGTGTTCCTTGAGCCTGGCGAAGCCTCGATCACCAACACGACCACGCTGGAAGTGACGGTGCTCGACGTGCTGAACAATGGCAAAGACCTTGCCATCGTGGATTCCTCGGTCGAAGCGCATATGCTTGACCTCTTGATCTACCGCGAAAGCGCCCGGATGGACGATACCGGGCCGCATCGCTTTATGGTTTGCGGCAAGAGCTGTCTCGCCGGCGATATTTATGGCGAGTATGGGTTCAAAGCGCCTTTGCAGATTGGCGACCGGATCTCGATCCCGGATGCGGCCGGCTATACAATGGTCAAGAAGAACTGGTTCAATGGCGTGAAAATGCCGTCCATCGTGGTGAGAGAGCTGGATGGCTCGCTCACTGTCGCACGCGAATTCGGCTATGCCGATTACCGGGACAGTCTCGGCTGAGGCCCAGGCAGTCCCCCCTTCCCCAGCACTCAAGAGGAGGCGGTTTCCCCATGAAACGCAACGTGTTGATCATTGGCGCCGGTGGCGTCGCTCAGGTGGTGGCGCATAAGGCGGCGCAGCTGAATGACCGCCTTGGGGAGCTGCATATCGCCAGCCGCACGAAGCCCAAGGCCGAGGCGATCATTGCCTCAGTCCATGAGAAAAACGCGATGAAAGTCGCAGGTCGCTTTGAAGCCCATTCGGTCGACGCAATGGACAGCAAGGCGGTGGCGGCGCTGATCCGGGAAACCGGGGCTCAGATCGTCATCAATGTGGGCTCTCCTTTCGTGAATATGACGGTGCTGGACGCCTGTATCGAAACCGGCGTCGCTTATATTGATACCGCAATTCATGAAGATCCGACTAAGATCTGCGAGACGCCGCCCTGGTATGGCAATTATGAATGGAAAAAGCGCGACGCCTGCAAAGCGGCGGGCGTGACGGCCGTTCTGGGCATCGGTTTCGACCCGGGCGTGGTTAACGTCTGGGCCCGTGCTGCGGCCGATATGATGGATAAGGTTAACGAGATCGACATTGTCGACATCAATGCCGGTTCGCATGGCAAGTATTTCGCGACCAATTTCGATCCCGAGATCAACTTCCGCGAGTTCACCGGCACGGTCTATTCCTGGCAGGGCGGTGTCTGGCAGGAAAACCGGATGTTCGAGATCGGCAAGACCTGGGATCTGCCGGTTGTCGGCCCGCAAAAGGCCTATATGTCAGGTCATGACGAGGTCCACAGCCTTGCCGCAAACTACCCCCAGGCCGATGTGCGATTCTGGATGGGCTTTGGCGACCACTACATCAACGTCTTTACCGTGTTGAAAAACCTCGGGCTTTTGTCTGAACAACCGGTGAAGACCGCCGAAGGGCAGGAAGTCATCCCACTGAAAGTGGTCAAGGCCGTGCTGCCCGATCCGGCAACCCTGGCGCCGGGCTATACCGGCAAAACGCTGATCGCCGATTTCGTCAAAGGCGAGAAAGACGGTCAGCCGGTCGAGGTGATGATCTACAACACCGCCGATCACAAGGAGGCCTACGAAGAGGTTGGCAGCCAGGGCATCAGCTATACCGCTGGTGTGCCGCCGGTTGCTGCTGCGGTTCTGATCGCCGAGGGCCTCTGGGATGTCGGCACCATGGTTAATGCCGAAGAGCTGGATCCGAAGCCTTTTATCAATCTTCTTAACGAAATCGGCCTGCCGACACGCATCATCGACAAGGATGGCGACCGGCTGCTCAGCTACTGACAGACAAAGAAAAACCCCGCAAAGCGCCTGCTTCGCGGGGTTTTTTCTTTATGCTTTGATCAGAAATCGAGGTTCTCGACCGTCAGCGCGTTTTGCTGGATGAAGTCGCGGCGCGGCTCCACCACATCGCCCATCAGCTTGGTGAAGATGTCGTCGGCCTCGGCCACATCGTCGATCTTTACCTGCAGGAGCGTGCGGGCCTCCGGGTCCAGCGTGGTTTCCCACAGCTGTTCCGGATTCATCTCGCCAAGACCCTTATAGCGTTGCAGCGAAAGGCCCTTCTCGCCTTCGGCAAGGATGGCTTTCAACAGATCGCCGGGGCCATAGATCATCTGCTCGCGATCCTTGCGCACGAGGCGGGCCGGATTGCGATATACATCGCGATGGGTGCCGGCCGACTGCGCCAGCCTGCGCGCTTCGCCCGAGCGCAGCACGGCACCATCCAGCGTCCGCAGCTCTTCCACGCCACGCAGAATGCGCGACAGGCGGATGCCCTGGTCCTGGGTGATGCGCCCCGACCAGCCGCGCTCATATTCCAGCGCAACGAGGTCGAGCCGCCGCGCCACCTGATCCGCCACCGACTGGAGGTCACGATCTGCCGCGCCGGCCTCAAACGCCCCTGCCAGGGCTGCCTGTTCAAGGATCGGCCGCGGGTAGTGGGACGGGAAGGCGTCAAGGATCCGGCGGAACTGACGGGCGCCTTCAAGCACCCGCGCAAGATCGGCGCCGGCGATCTCCTCGCCCGTTGCCAGACGCAGGACGGCGCCTTCAAGCCCTTGTTCTACAAGGTAATCATCCAGCGCAGCCTGGTCTTTCAGATAGACTTCGGACTTGCCGCGCGCGACCTTATAAAGCGGCGGCTGCGCGATATAGAGATAGCCGCCCTCGATCAGTTCCGGCATCTGGCGGAAGAAGAAGGTCAGCAGCAGCGTCCGGATATGCGCACCATCCACATCGGCATCGGTCATGATGACGACCTTGTGGTAGCGCAGTTTTTCGATGTTGAATTCGTCGCGGCCAATGCCGGTGCCAAGCGCCATCACCAGGTTGCCGATCTCCTGGCTGCCCAGCATCTTGTCAAATCGCGCCCGTTCGACGTTCAGGATCTTGCCGCGCAAGGGCAGGATCGCCTGGTTCTTGCGGTCGCGACCGGTCTGCGCCGACCCACCTGCCGAGTCACCCTCGACGAGGAAGACTTCGGATTTCGACGGATCTTTCTCGGTGCAGTCCTTCAGCTTGGCGGCGTTGAAATTGACATCCAGCGCCGTCTTGCGCCGCGTCAGCTCACGCGCTTTGCGCGCCGCCTCACGGGCCAGTGCGGCTTCGAGGATCTTGCCGACGATCACTTTCGCAATGGCCGGGTTTTCCTCGAACCATTCGCCGAGCTTTTCATTCACCAGGTTTTCGACCGCAGGCCGCACCTCGGAGGAGACCAGTTTGTCCTTGGTCTGGCTGGAAAATTTCGGATCCGGCACTTTCACGGAAAGCACGCAGGTCAGGCCTTCGCGCGCATCATCGCCGGTAAAGTCAATCTTTTCCTTTTTCGCGATGCCCGAAGACTGCGCGTAAGAGGTGATCGTCCGCGTCAGCGCGCCGCGGAAGCCCGCCATATGGGTGCCGCCATCGCGCTGCGGGATATTGTTGGTAAAGGGCAGGACGTTTTCGTGATAGGTGTCGTTCCACCACATCGCGACCTCGACGCCGATCCCATTGCGCTCGCCGACGATATAGATCGGCTCGGCCATCACCGACTGTTTCGAGCGGTCGAGATATTTCACGAATTCCCGCACGCCGCCGTCGTAATACAGCTCGACATGCTGCGGCTCGGCGCTGCGCAGGTCATTCAGCTCGATCCGGACGCCCGAATTCAGAAAGGCCAGTTCACGCAGCCGGTGTTCCAGCGTCTTGAAGCTGTATTCGAGGTTGGAAAATGTCCCGTCCGGGCGATTGACCTTGGCCGAGGCCAGAAACCGCACCTGAGTGCCACGTTTGCCGGGCGCCGGGCCCGCCTCATAGACATGCGTGGTGCATTCGCCGAATTCGAAGCGGCCCTTATATTCCTTGTCATCGCGCCAGACGGTCAGGTCGAGCCATTCCGACAGCGCGTTCACCACGGAAACACCGACCCCGTGCAGGCCGCCCGAGACCTTATAGGCATTGCCGCCGTCATCGGTATTGTTGAACTTCCCGCCGGCATGCAGCTGGGTCATGATGACCTCGGCGGCGGAAACCCCCTCTTCCGGGTGGATGCCGACCGGGATGCCGCGCCCGTTATCGCGCACCGAGACGGAGTCGTCTTCGTGGATCGTCACCACCACTTCGGTGGCATGACCGGCCAGCGCCTCGTCGATGCCGTTATCGACGACCTCATAGACCATGTGATGCAGGCCCGAGCCGTCATCAGTATCGCCAATATACATGCCGGGCCGCTTGCGAACGGCTTCCAACCCCTTGAGAACTTTAATGGAATCGGCACCGTACTCGGCGGGCTTGCGGGCTTCTTCAGCCATGGTCACGTAACCCCTCAGATTGCCCGCGATTTATAGCGGTTCAGAGCGGGAATGTCACGCATCTGCCACAAGATTTTGTAGTCAGAGAAAGGGGATAAGCAGGGCGACGACGATCAGCATGACCCCTGCCGCGATGTTGAGCCGCCGCAACGCCGACGGGCTTTGCAACAGCGCCCGCGCCCGGTCGAGAAACAGCGCGAGGGCAAGGTTTCCAAGCATCGGCACAAAGGCGGAAATCGAGATGATCGCCAGAATGTCCCAGCGGGTCAGCTGATCAAGCGAGAAGAATCCGGGCAGCGCGCCCATGTAAAACAGGATCGCCTTGGGGTTGCCGATCACCGCCGCAAGGCCGACGGTAAAACCTGCGATCAGCCCGGGCCGTGTGAGCCGGCTGTCGGCGGTAACTGCACCGCCGGGCGTACGCAGCAGCATGATCCCCATCAGAAGGAAAATCGCTGCCGCCAGCCAGCGCAGGATCTCGAGAAACCCGCCATATTGGCTGAGGATCCAGCTCATCCCCATGATTGCGGCAAAGGGCCAGGCCAGATCGCCAAGCGCTACCCCCACCGCCAGCGGCCAGGCAGCCGCAAAGCCGCCCGAAAGCGCCCGCGCCAGCAATGCGACCCAGACCGGCCCCGGCACGGCCCAGAGTGCTGCCATCGCGCCGGCATAGACCAGCAATTGCCACAGGGTCACGGTCATGGGTCAGCCCGGCAATGTCAGGCTGCCATCGGCATTCAGCGGCCAGTATGGGTTCATCGCCACTTCCCAGACATGGCCATCCGCATCGGACCAATAGCCGGAATAGCCGCCCCAGAACACTTTTTCCGGCGCTTTCAGCGCGGTTGCGCCGGCCGCCAGCGCCGCAGCATAGGCCGCGTCAACTTCGGCCTCTGTCGCGAAATTCTGCGCCAGCGTCACCGCGCCGCTGCCAAGCGCGGCGCCGGGCCGTCCCTGATCTGCGGCCAGCGCCTCGCGCCCGAACAAGGCCAGCGCCAGACCGTTGATCTGGAAGAAGGCAACCCCCTCCTGGCTCTCGCCATGTTCCTGCCAGCCCAGCCGCGCATAAAAGGCGCGCGCGGCGGTCAGATCGGCCACGCCGAGGGTGATCAGGGTAACGCGCTGCGGGGTCATTGGGTCACTCCTGACTGGTTGCCATCTGCGGCGACAACCAGTGTCTGCGCCCTTCCGCCAAGGCTGTCAAACAGGGATGCATCCGTCCCGGTCATCAGTGCCTGGGCGCCAAGCGCACAGATCTCGTCATACAGCGCCGCCCGCCGGCCCGGGTCGAGATGCGCCGCCACCTCATCCAGCAGCAAAACCGGCGCGAAACCGGTCTCGGCCGCCAGAGCGCGCGCATTGGCAAGGATCAGCGAGATGAGAAGCGCCTTCTGCTCGCCGGTAGAGCACATGGCGACCGGCACGCCCTTGTCGCTGTAGACCGCCTCGAGATCGGCACGATGCGGCCCGATCAGCGCCCGGCCTGCCGCCATATCACGCCGCCGGCCCAAAGCCAGGGCGGCGGCAAGATTGCCCTTGTCATCTTCCGGGTGGCTCAGGCTGAGATCGGCACGGGGAAAGGCCGAAACCGCCCCGGCCTGGGCCGCTTTGATCCGCTCCAGCACCGCGCTCCGGTTGGCGGCGATGATCGCGCCGGTCTCGGCCATCCGCGCCTCAAGTGCGGAATACCAATGCGGGTCACTGACGTCGTCGCGAAACAGGCGGTTGCGCTGCCGCATCGCCTTTTCATAGGCCAGCGCGGCCTCGGCATGGTCGGGAAAAAACGACAAAGCCATACGGTCGAGGAACTTGCGCCGCCCCTCGGCGCCTTCCAGCCAGAGCCGGTCCATCGCCGGGACCAGCCACAGAACCCGCATCACCTGACCAAGCGCCAGCTGGGTCGAGCCCTTGTCATCAAGCCGGACCTGCCGCGTCCCGCCCGGCTCGGCCCAGGTCTCCAGCCGGTGCAACCCGCCCGGGCCTGAAACATCCGCTGTGATTTTCCAGCCGATTGCTTCGGGCCTGCGGATGAATTCCTCGGAAGTCGCGCCGCGTAACCCGCGACCGGGTGACAAAAGCGATACCGCTTCCAGAATATTGGTTTTTCCGGCGCCATTGGCTCCGGAAATCGCCACCGGCCGGCCATCGAATTCCAGCCGCAGGGCCCGATGGCTGCGGAAATGCGACAGAGACAACAAGCTGACAGTCAAACCAGCCAGGACATTTCCTCTTGAGAGAATACGCTGTGGGGGCCGGGGGCGAATGCCCCCGGTGGCCCGATCAGACGCGCATCGGCATCACGACATAAACTGCCGATGTGTCATTGCCTTCGCGCATCAGCGTCGGATCGCCTGATGAATTGAACAGGAACACCGCATTCTCACGATCCACCTGGCTGGCGATTTCCAGCAGGTATTTCGCGTTGAAACCGATTTCCAGCCGCTCATCGGCATAGGCGACCGCGAGCTCTTCCTCCGCCGCACCGCTGTCCGGGGCATTGACCGAAAGCACCAGCCGATCCTCGTCAAGCGACAGCTTCACCGCGCGCGAGCGCTCCGACGACACCGTCGCCACCCGGTCAACCGCCTTGGCGAATTCGCTGGCGTCAACCTCAAGCCGGCGGGTGTTATGCTGCGGGATCACGCGGGTATAATCCGGGAAAGTGCCGTCGATCACTTTCGAGGTCAGCGTAATCGCCGGGGTCGCGAAGCGGATCTTGGTTTCTGAAACCGAAACCGCGATTTTCGCCTCATCATCATCAAGCAGCTTGCGCAGCTCGTTGACGGTTTTGCGCGGCACGATCACGCCAGCCATCTCTTCGGCTCCCGCCGGCAGCGGAGCATCGATCCGTGCCAGACGGTGACCATCGGTCGCTACCGCGCGCAGGACCGGGCCATCATCGCCGGTCGAAACATGCAGATAAACGCCATTGAGATAATAGCGTGTCTCTTCGGTTGAAATTGCGAATTTCGCCTTGTCGAACAGCCGGCGCAGATCGGTGGCGGGGGCCGAAAAATTCGTGCTGTATTCCGATGACGCCATCACCGGGAAATCTTCTTTCGGCAGCGTCGCCAGGCTGAAGGTCGAGCGCCCTGCTGTGATCGTCAGCCGCCCCGAGGCACCATCTTCGGACAGGTTGACCAGCGCTCCATCCGGCAGTTTCCGTACAATTTCATGCAGCATGACCGCCGAGACCGTGGTTGCTCCGGCGCGTTCGACCATCGCATCGGTCCGGTCGACCACCTCGATATCCAGATCGGTCGCGCGGAAGGACACCTGGGCGCCTTCTGCCTCGATCAGCACATTGGCAAGGATCGGGATCGTATTGCGCCGCTCGACAACGGATTGAGCCTGAGCCAGCGCCTTGAGAAGCGATGCGCGTTCGATCGAGAGTTTCATTCGTCTAAATCCTCTTGCCCGCATTCAGGGCGCACGAAGCGAGCCGGGAAGCCCGGTTGCCTGTTTTGCCCGACTTTGCGAAGCTTTGCCAGTCTCGTCAAGACCGAGCCGTATCCATCTGGCGCAACCCGGAGTTTTTAAAAACTCCGGGCCGATTTCTTGCAAGAAATCGGGCGGTCAGCCCTGCAACAGCCGCTTGAGCAACTGGATGTCGTCAGCAAGCTGGCTGTCGAGCGCCGCCAGTTCCTCGATCTTCCGCACGCCATGCATGATTGTTGTATGGTCACGCCCGCCGAAACGGCGGCCAATTTCCGGCAAAGAGCGCGAAGTCAGCTGTTTCGACAGATACATCGCCACCTGACGCGGCCGCGCGATGGTGCGCAGGCGTTTTGGCCCGATCATATCCGAGAGCCTGATATTGTAATGCTCGGCGACCTTGCGCTGGATCTCCTCGATCGACAGTTTACGATCCGAGGCGCGCAGAATGTCGGCGAGGCAGTCCTGCGCCAGTTCCAGGGTGATTTCACGCCCGACCAGCGAGGCGAAGGCGTAAAGCCGGGTCAGCGCGCCTTCCAGCACCCGCACATTGGTCGTGATACGATGCGCGAGGAACTCCAGCACGCCATGGCTGATCGCGAGACCGCCATATTGGCCACGGTAGAATTCGGCTTTCTGCTGCAAAATGCCGAGACGCAGTTCGTAATCGGTCGGATGCAGGTCAACCACCAGGCCGCACTGCAGCCGTGATTTGATCCGGTCCTCCAGATCCTTGATCTCGCCTGGCGCGCGGTCGGCCGAGATGATGATCTGCTTATTCTGATCCACCAACGCGTTGAACGTATGGAAGAATTCCTCCTGGGTGGAATCCTTGCCGGCGATGAACTGCACATCATCTACCATCAGCACATCGACCGAGCGGAACAACGATTTGAAATCCATCACCTGTTTGTCGCGCAGCGCCTGGATGAAGCGATACATGAACTGCTCGGCCGAGAGATAGAGCACCTTCAGATCCGGCTTCTGCTCGCGCAGCTCATGCGCGATGGCATGCATCAGGTGGGTTTTGCCGAGGCCTACGCCACCATAGAGAAAGAGCGGGTTAAAGGTGACCGGTCCGCCTTCGGCCACACGGCGCGCGGCGGCGTGGGCAAGCTCGTTCGGCTTGCCGACGACGAAACTTTCAAAGGTGAAGCGACCATCCAGCGGTGCGCCCGGAAGATCATCGTCCTGGGTCGCACGGCTGCGGGTCTGCGATGCAGGCGCGGCAACAGCGGGTCTGGCACCCGCAGCACGCTCGGAAGACGCGGTCGCGGCAGGGCGCGGGGCTTCAGCGCCGACCAGGAATTCAAGCCGTTCGACCAGAGCGCCGGAGGTCAGCAGCTGATTGCGGATATGGTCGCCATAGTTGCGTTGCACCCAATCTCCGAAAAACGGAGTGGGGACCTCGAACAGCGCTACACCGCCCTCCAGCTGTGACAGCCGCAGGGGTTCGATCCACGTTGTATAATTATTTCGTCCGACCCGGCTGATGAGACCTTCGCGGATCTGCCCCCAAGTTTCATTCGTCATTCTAACCAGACCTGCCCAATCACCTCACCGTTCCGCCCGATGCGGCACGGTCGAATTTGCGAGACCCGACCCTATGACCGCCGCGCCGGAAAGGCTGCGAAGGTCAGAGGGTCATCCTCCGCCGCAGGGCAAAACATAAGACATGCCGGGCAGACCTGCTGCACCGGCCGGGCACCGGATAAAAGCCAGACTGTTGGCTCTATCCGTTTGAACACAAACTGAAATCCCCGATCTTGTTGGCTGGCAGCCCAAAGTGTCGGTTGTGATATCAGGTTTGCGTCATTTCCCTGTCCCCCAGGACGAAGTGAATCGCCTGGTAAAGGTAGCAAGCGGCGCGCGCGCTCTGCAACTGAACAACTCGCTTGACACAGAGTCCGTCGGGGCGAATCCTGGCGAGGCGGCAGAAGCGCTACGTTCTCTGGCTGTCTGAGGCCATGTCAGCGGCAAAATCCCGCCCGAAATCCGACAGTGTGTATATTTTTCCCGCGCGGGATTGACCCCAATCCGGCGCCTGGGGAATCGCTTTGTTAACGCGGCATGGAGCGGTCTTCGCGCCGCGCCTGCGCCGTACTGCTGCCAGACTGGCTCCGGACCGGGAGACAGGGCACCAAACCGGGAACGGAAAAGGGCGCGATCCCTGCGGATCGCGCCCTTAAATTTCCCCGATAGTGCCGGGACGGTGAACCGAATTCAGGCGGTTGCGCCGGTGGTTTTCACACGGGCCGCGAGACGCGACATTTTGCGCGCAACGGTGTTCTTGTGCAGAACGCCCTTGGTCACACCACGTGCCAGCTCGGGCTGAGCGGCTTTCAGAGCGGCTGCAGCAGCAGCCTGATCGCCCGAAGCGATGGCTTCTTCAACTTTGCGCAGGAAGGTGCGGATGCGCGAGCGGCGGGCTTTATTCACGTCATAGCGTGCTTCGGCCTGGCGGGCGCGTTTTTTCGACTGGGCGGTATTTGCCATGGGCTTTGTCCTTCGGATTTCAAACTACAAATGCACGAAACCCGATGGCCCCGCCCATATGGCCAGAACTGGCCCGGAGGACGGGAATCACAAATGCCTAAGCGGGCCCACGCGCATGTCTGCCGGGGCCTATACGTGAAAGGCCCCGGCTTTGCAAACGGGAATCAGCGGTCGCGGAATTGTGGCTGCCGCTTTTCCAGGAAGGCCGCCATGCCCTCTTTCTGGTCTTCGGTCGCGAAGGCGGCATGGAACATGCGGCGCTCGAACAGGAGCCCTTCGGAAAGGCTGGTCTCTTCGGCGCGGTTCACGGTTTCTTTCACGATCATCGCGGTGATCATCGACTTTTCGGAGATCTTCGCCGCGATTCTCAGTGCTTCTTCCAGCAGGGTTTTTGCCGGGAAGACACGGCTCACAAGGCCCGACCGTTCTGCCTCGGCGGCCTCCATGAAACGACCGGTCAGATGCATATCCATCGATTTCGACTTGCCCACGAGCCGCGTCAGACGCTGGGTGCCGCCCATTCCGGCGCAAATGCCGAGATTGATCTCGGGCTGGCCGAATTTCGCAGTATCTGCGGCGATGATGAAATCGCTCAGCATCGCCAGCTCGCAGCCGCCGCCAAGGCAATAGCCCGAGACCGCTGCGATGATAGGAGTGCGGCAGCGCATGATCGCCTCGGCCTCGGGGCCGAAGAGATTGTCGAAGAACACATCGGTAAAGCCCTTGGACGCCATCTCTTTCACATCGGCGCCGGCCGCAAAGGCCTTTTCGCTGCCGGTGATCACGATGCAGCGCACCTTGTCATTCTTGTCTGCGGCGGTGACCGCCTGCGCCAGTTCTCTCATCAGCTGCGAATTCAGCGCGTTCAGCGCATCGGGGCGGTTGAGACGGATGAGGCAGGTATAATCCTCGATCTCGACGATCAGGGTTTCATAGGCCATCGCGGGATCTCCGGTTAACAGATCCGTGACTCCTGCCACCTGAGGCCCGGGAAGGCAAGCTGAGCCCTTATCTCTGGCAATCCGGACAGTAGAAGGAAGATCTGCCTGCCTGCACGATCCGCGCGATGCTGCCTTTGCAGCCAGGCGTGGTGCAGGCGCCGCCCTCGCGGCCATAGACGCGGAAACTGTGCTGGAAATAGCCAAGCTCGCCATCGGCCTGACGGTAATCTTTCAGCGAAGATCCCCCGGCCTCGATCGCCTCTGACAGCACTTCGCGGATCAGCGGCACAAGGCCCTGGGCCTGTTTGCCGGTCAGATCGCCGGCAAGGCGGTCGGGGGCGATACCGGCGCGAAACAACACCTCACAGACATAAATATTGCCCAGACCCGCGACGATCCGCTGATCCAGAAGCGCCGATTTCACCGGTGTCTTCCGCCCCGCAAGCCGCCCCGCCAGATAATCGCCGTCAAACGCATTTCCCAGCGGCTCCGGCCCGATCACGGCGAGAAGCGGATGCGCCTCGGCACTCGCTGTATCCAGAAGATCCATCGCGCCGAAACGGCGGGGATCGTTGAAGGTGACGCGGGTGCCGCCTTCCATATCGAAGACGACATGGTCATGTTTCGCCGGTTGCGGATGGTCGTGATGGAAGCCGCCGACCTGCGCGCCCGAGATCAGCATCCGCCCCGACATGCCGAGATGGATCAGCAGCGTCTCGCCACTGGAAAGATCCGCAAGGATATATTTAGACCGCCGCCGCAGCGCATTGATGCGCGCGCCGGTCAGCCGTTCCGCCATGCGCGGCGGAAAAGGCCAGCGCAGATCGGGGCGGTTTACCTGTGCGGTGAGGATCTGCTGCCCTTCCATCACCGGCTCAAGCCCACGGCGCACGGTTTCCACTTCGGGCAGTTCCGGCATCTTCGTCTTCCCCCGCATTTCGAAGCGCAACCTAAGCGCAAGACCGCGCCGCTCCAAGGGGCTGCGCGGTTTGACTGGTTTCCCTTTGCATTCTTGCGGTATATCCCCGGTGCAGAGCCGCTATCCGCTGCACAATCCGGGCGAAAACCATGTCAGATCAGGACAAAACCACTCATTTCGGCTTTCGCGACGTGCGGGAGGAAGAAAAGGCGGGCCTGGTCCATGGCGTGTTTTCTTCGGTCGCCTCGAAATATGACGTCATGAATGACCTGATGTCGGTCGGCATCCATCGGATCTGGAAGGATGCGATGATGGACTGGCTGGCCCCAAGGCCCGGGACGCGGCTTCTGGATGTGGCGGGCGGCACCGGAGACGTGGCCTTTCGCTATCTGACCCGCGCGCCGGGCGCATCGGCGGTGGTCTGCGATATGACCGAAAACATGCTGATCGCCGGGCGCACCCGCGCCGAGGCCGCCAGCATGGCCGATCAGCTCGACTGGGTGGTCGGGGATGCCATGGCGCTGCCCTTTGCCACGAACAGCTTTGACACCTATACGATCAGCTTCGGGATCCGGAATGTGACACGGGTTCAGGACGCTTTGTCCGAGGCTTACCGCGTGCTGCGCCCCGGCGGGCGGCTCATGGTGCTGGAGTTCAGCCAGATCCCGAATGATCTGATGCAAAAGGTCTATGACCTTTATTCTTTCAACATCATCCCGCCGATGGGCCAGATGGTGACGGGTGACCGCGAGTCCTATCAATATCTGGTGGAATCGATCCGCAAATTCCCGGAACAAGAGGTCTTTGCTGATATGATCCGCAAGGCCGGGTTCGACCTGGTGAAATATCGCAACCTTTCGCTGGGGATTGCGGCGCTGCATTCCGGCTGGAAGGTCTGAGATGCGCGGCCCGCATAATATCTGGCGGCTGATCCGCACCGGCGCGACTTTCGAGCGTACCGGCGCCATGGTCGTGGCGCTCGAGGCGATGGAAGTCTCGCCGCGGCTGCGTTTCGCCGCGCGTCTGCTGGGGCGGCCGTTCCGTTTCCTCGGGCTGAAGGGGGATCCTTCGTTGCCGCCGGTGACGCGTGCGATCACCGCGCTTGGGCCGGCCTATATCAAGCTGGGTCAGGTGCTTTCGACGCGCCCCGATATTGTCGGCGCCGAGCTGGCCGATCAGCTGAAATATCTGCAGGACAAACTGCCGCCCTTCCCGATGGAGGAGGCGCGCAAGATCATTGCCGCGGAATTCGGCGCCCCCGCCGATGCACTTTTTTCCGAGCTTTCCGAGCCGGTCGCCGCGGCCTCGATTGCCCAGGTTCACCATGCGCGCCTGCGTGATACAGGCGCCGAAGTGGCGGTGAAGGTCCTCCGCCCGGGGATCGAGCGCGCTTTCCGCAGGGATATCGACGCCTTTTATTATGCGGCGAAATGGATGGAGCGACTGGCGCCGTTTTCGCGCCGGTTGCGGCCTTCCGATGTGGTCGCGCATTTCGATGGCGTGGTGCAGGGCGAGCTGGATCTGCGGCTGGAATGTGCCGAAGCCGCTGAATTTGCAGAACATACGGCCAAAGATGACCGGCTTGTCGTGCCGCGCCCGCATTGGGGGCTTTCGGGGCGGACTGTGCTGACAATCGACTGGGCCGAGGGGATCGGGCTTAACGAAATCGCCGCAATCGACGCCGCCGGAATCGACCGGGCGGAACTTGGCCGGCGGGTGCTGGTGCTTTTTCTGTCGCATGCGCTGCGGGACGGCTTCTTCCATGCCGATATGCATCAGGGCAATCTGAAGGTCGCCCCGAATGGCGATCTGATCGTCTATGATTTCGGGATCATGGGGCGGATCGACGAATATACCCGCCGCGTTTATGCCGAGATCCTGATGGGCTTTATCCAGAAGGATTATCGCCGCGTCGCCGAAGTGCATTTCGAGGCGGGCTATGTGCCGGCAGACCGCAATATCGACGAATTCGCCCGGGCCCTGCGCGCGGTCGGAGAGCCGATTTTCGGTATGGAGGCGAACCGGATCTCGATGGCAAAGCTGCTGGCCTATCTGTTCGAGGTGACCGAGCGTTTTGGCATGGAAACCAGGACCGAGCTGATCCTGCTGCAGCGCACCATGGTTGTCGTCGAAGGCGTGGCACGAAGCCTCGACCCACATCTGAACATGTGGGAAGTCGCACGGCCGGTGGTCGAATCCTATATTCGCACCAGTATCGGGCCCAAAGCGGTGCTGCGTGATCTCTGGCGCACCAGCCGCGTTCTGGCGCGGTTTTTGCCCCGGCTCCCGGCTTTGGCCGAGGCAAGGCTGGTTGCTCTGGACGAACGCAATCAGATGCAGCGCCCGGTTCCGGGCTTTGGCTGGGGTACAGTCCTGCTGCTCGCGGCCGCGATGACGCTGGGGACGCTCGGGGCGGCCGTGCTGATTGCGAAACTGTTCTGAGGGGTCAGTTCCGGGCCAGGCGCAAAGCCGTGACCGAGCCCGAGGGGACCTCGATCCCGCCTTCGAAAACCAGCATCGTTCCTTTGGCGCCGCCCCTGGCCTCTACGACGCGGCCATAATATTCGACCGGATCTTCGCCAAGCAGCGTCCCTTCCCGCCAGCTTTCAAGTGTCAGGATATAGCGGCCATCCGGAAGCCGGTTGCCGGCCGCATCGCCGCCAAGCCATTGATAGGGCTCGGCCGAGACCGGCAGGTCCTCGCGCGACACCAGATTGCCACGTGAGTCACGTACAACCAGCACAACCTGATCCGCCGTCGAGGCCGGATTGGGCGAGAGTGTCACCGGGTTGCCACCGAACCAGACGACATCTGCCGCAGCCCTCGCCTCCTGGCCGACCCAGCCCGCCAGCTGTGCCATCCCCATCAGCGAAAACTCCCCCGACATCGCGCTGAGCAGCTGATTGGTGCGCACCTGTTGTTCCACGCCGGAAAACGTCGCGAGCTGTACCGCGAAATCCGTGGATTCCATCGGGTTCATCGGGTCCTGGTTTTGCATCTGAACCGTGAGCATCTTCAGAAATGTCGTGAAATCCGACGAGAGTGCCGAGGTTTCAGAGGGTGCCTGAGCTGCCCCGTAGGCGGAATTCACCGCATTGACCTGCATGTCTTCTCCTACAATCTGAGATAAAGTGAAGCTTGCGGGCCGGACCTTGTCTCCGGCGCCGAAATCGGGGTCGCGGCAGAAATTGCCGCCTCGGTCATCTCAGGGACAGAAGGGGCAGGGCCAGGCTGTGCGCCCCCCTGATCACCGGCAGAGAGGTTTCCGAAACCAAGGTTCATCTCACTGAAACCGGCCGCCCTGAATTCTGCCACCAGGCGATCTGCATGGCGGCGAAGGAGATCCAGCGTTTCCGGACGTTCAGCCAGCAAAGTGACCGTCACCTTCTCGCGCTCGGTTTTCACTTCAATCCGCACCGTCCCGAGCTCTTCCGGCGAAAGCCGCAGTTCGGTCACCGGGCCGCCGGCATTTATGACGGCCTGGCTGATCTGGGCCGGAACCTGTGCCGGCATTTCGGGACGTGTGGCCGGTGCCACATGATGCGGCGGGATCTCACGTCCCGTGGGCATATGATATGTGCCGAGCGGCGCCGTGCCAGGGTCGGACTGGCCGGTGCCGGCGGGCAGCGGAGCCTCATTGGCGAGGGGATCGGATTCGGTTCTGGTCACGGCGGATGCCGCCGGTTGCCGCGAAATTATTTCAGTATTCGCGGCGGTTCTGACGTTTTCGGGAAGAACCGGTTCAGCCGTCTCAGCCTTGTGCCCGGGAACCGCAGATCGCGATGCAACAGCTATGACCGGCATGACAAGAGGCAGCGATTCTGTCCTGGAGTTCCGCAATGGCGCGAGGTTTTGGGGCTTCACCTCTGCCTGTGGCGGCGCGGGACGGGACGGCGGTGGCAAAGGCGCTGCAACTGCAGGCAGGACCTGATCCGTAAGGTCCGACAGGGGCGTGCTGCCAGTTACGGCCCCTGCAATATGCGACTGTTGTGGTGCTGCGAGACGGGCCGGTTCAGGCGCGATCCGGGCAGAGGTCTCGCCGGTGTTCACGTTCGCATCAGGCGGAGACGGTGTCAGACGACCAGGCTCTGCCCCTGTCGGTGGTGGCAGGGGCGGCAGATGTCGCTGAGCGGGCCATTCCCGTGTGCTTTCAGCGCGGGGCAGGTGGGCAGACGGAGGCGTCTCGATGGCCAGGGGACGAGTCGGTGCGAGCGGCGGCTCGGGCAACCCATTGGCCGGCCCGAATGGTTCGACCTGGAGGGGGGGCGGTGCTGCGGCGGCCGGATCCGGAATACGGGGCTGCGCCCGGCGTTCAGGATTTGCGTCAGAGGTCACGTCGGGAGACGGATTTGCAGGTTGCAAGAGACTCTGACCGCTCGGCGCAACTGGAAGGTTGCCAGTGCCGCTTTCCGGCCCGTCTGGCAGATCTGGCACTGCGGACCAGATCGGTTCGGGCAACTTACCGGAACCAGGGGGCGCCGCGCAAATGATCCGCGTTTCACGTCCACCCGGCAGCGAAATGGGGGCGGGTGCTGCGCGATCTCTGACCCGCGCGAGATCACATTCTGTAGCCTGGTTTGTCTCGGTCGGATGAGGCAGCGCCGGAGCCGGTTTGTGGTCAGGCAGTGCCTCTTCGGCTTCAGGATCTCTGCCAGACTGGGGCAGCCTATACTGGGGCGGAGCGGGTGCTGCGCGATCTCCGACCCGCGCGAAATCACCCGCTTCAGCCTGCCTCGTCCCGGTCGGATGAGGCGGCGCCGGAGCCGGCTTGTCGTCAGGCAGTATCTCTTCGGCTTCGGGATCTCTGTCGGACTGGGGCAGCCTGTACTGGAGCGCGGGTACAAAGGCGAAGCCGTTATTCCGCCTTGTCCGATCCGCCTCATGCCCGCCTGTGGCAAGGGGCAGGTCACAGGTCTCGTAGCTGTCGGCCAGATCGGGACCCTCAGGCTCTGCTTCCGGAAGCGCGGCCGTTGGCGCGGAAACCCGCAGCGGCGTGTCTGTACCATCAGAGGCAAGGTCGAGCGAAAACAGATCCGCCCCTGGCTGATCACCGGCACCGGATTTCGTCCCCGCAAGGCTTACGCTGGCAGAGATTGGCAGGCGAAGAAGCGGCAGGCTGATCTGGACGTTCTGCATATGCGGGAATCTCTTCTGAGTCCCGTCGTTTTTGCCAGCATCGGGTTACCGGATGTTTACCGACATCGCGCCAGAGTCGAAAAATTCAACATAAAAGGACTCGATCTGATGGCAGAAATCCAGATCCAGCCGGCTCACATACCGGCGATGAAGCGGGCGCCCGATCCGCATCTCCTGATGGAAAAAGCGCAGGAGATGGAGGCGGTTTTCCTGACGGAGATGCTTGCGCAATGCGGGCTTGGCGCGACATCCGAGAGTTTTGGCGGAGGGATCGGCGAAGAGCAGTTCGGGTCCTTTCTGTGCGCAGAACAGGCGAAACTGATGGTGGAGCGCGGGGGAATCGGTCTCGCAGAAACACTGTTCCGGGCGATGGGAGGGGATGTGAATGAGCTCTGAGACCCTGGTTGACCTGCTGGAGCAGACGCGCCGCGCCCTGCTGGAGGGGGATTTCGCTGCGCTTGATGACCTGGCGCGGGACACCGGGGCGGTGCTGGAGGCCCTGCCGGGCGCGGATCCCGAATCGCTGGATCTCATCCGCGAAATGGCCGCAGCGAATACGGTACTTTTCGAGGCCGCGGCGCGGGGAATCGCGGCGGCAAAAGGCCGGCTGAACCGCCCGGCAACGTTTTCCACCTATGATTCCCAAGGTCAGCGCGGCGCGGTGCAGGCGGATGAGCCCGGCAAAGCGAAGCGGCTTTGAATTTCACCTGGAAAATCGGGTCGGTGGGAAACCCGTCAGCATGGGGGATGATCGGAAGAAATCTCATAAAATCCGCTTATTTTCAGGGCAAAACTGACCTGCCGCATTAACAAATTGGCAGGGATGAACTGCAAAGCTTAACCTGCATCCCGATGTGGGGATGGCGCTGAGGGTCGACCCCCGGCAGCGGCCAGAACGCCGGAATTGCCGCCTGCAAGGGCGGCGCTTTCGCCCCCGTGCAAAGCACCCAGGGCAGCCAGAGGAAAACAAAATGTCGTCCATTCTGACGAATTCCAGCGCAATGGTCGCGCTGCAGACCCTCAAAACCATCAACGGCAATATGAACAAGGTCCAGTCGGAGATTTCCACCGGCAAGACTGTCGCCACCGCGCGGGATAACGCCGCTGTCTGGTCGATCTCGAAGGTGATGGAATCCGACGTCAAAGGGTTCAAGGGGATTTCCGACAGCCTCGCGCTTGGCTCCTCCTCGCTCTCGGTCGCGCGCGAAGCCTCTGAGAAGATCCAGGGTCTTCTGAACAGTATGAAAGAAAAGATCGTTTCGGCGCAAAGCGAGAATGTGCCGCGCGAAAAGCTTCAGACCGATATCGACGCGTTGCGCAATCAGATCGCCGGCATCGTCAGCGGCGCGCAGTTCAGCGGCTTGAACCTCGTCTCCGGCACCGATGATGTGAGATTCCTTGCCTCGCTGGACCGCTCGGATTCGGGCGTCACCACGTCGGACATCACCGTCGCGCGTCAGGATCTCAGCGCAGGCAACGGGACTTTGGGCGTTGATTCAGGTTCACCCCAGATCCTCGCAGGTGTCGCGGTGATCACCGGAAACATCACGGCGCCGGTCGATTTGGCCGGGACTGCGGTGACCAGCATCACGAATGGCGCGAATTCGGCGCGGCTGGCCGGGGCTGGCCTGGCGATCGGGGATTCTGCAACGCTGAAGATAAACGGTCAGACCGTCACCTTCACCAATGACAGCGGTGCTGCCATGACGGCGGCGGAAGCGGCAACCCGCATGATCAGCGAGGTCAACAAGCTTGGCCTTGAGGGGGTGACGGCGGTTCTGAACGGCACTGCTGACGTTGATATCCAGTCGAGCCGGGCTTTCGAACAGGTCACCGTCGAACATGTCGCCGGCTTTGCTGTTCCAACGATTCCGACTGCGGGCGAGGGCACGGTCACCGGTTCGGTTGCCACGATTGCCCAACGTGCCGAAACTTATGTCTTCGGCGGCAATGCGGTCAAAGATGGCGACGGCTATACGCTCAGTGTGGGAGGTGTGGCTTACAGCTATATCGCCGGCAAAGGCGAAACCACGGAGGATGTGGTGCGCGGCCTGAAAATCGCCATCGATGCCGGGAAAGTGCCCGGTCTGTCCACCAGGGTCACCCAGAGTGCGACCGGTGCATGGCAGCTCAATATCGACAACTCCTCCGATACTGCCCGCGCAATTGCGGCCAGCTCCGGCACTGTCAATGGCAAGGCTTCGGGGGGCCTCTTCGGGCTCGGCGCGATCGACGTGACCACAATCGCCGGCGCACGCTCTGCGCTGAGCAATATCGAAACCATGATCAACAAGGCCATTGATGCCGCTGCCGAATTCGGCTCGGCTCAGGGCCGGATCGATACCCAGACCAGTTTTGTGTCGTCACTGACAGATGCGATGACGGCCGGTATCGGTACGCTTGTCGATGCCGATATGGAGGAAGCTTCGGCCCGCCTCCAGGCGCTTCAGGTCCAGCAACAGCTGGGCATCCAGGCGCTTTCCATCGCCAACCAGCAGCCACAGAATCTGCTGTCCCTGTTCCGTTAAGGCCCGCGGCCGGGGTCTCCGGGCTCCGGCCAGCTTTTAAACTATCTTAAGTACGGAACATGTCAGAATGACTCTCAGCTCCAGTCTTGCCTATGCGCAACCGACAGCGCCAATTCGTACCCCGCGCATGGCCGAATACGAGGTTATCGCACGGATCACGCAACGTCTTGTCGCCGCAGATCGGCGGGGCAACGAAGATCACAGCGGACTTCTCGAGGCGGTTTTCCACAACGAGAAACTGTGGTCGACGCTCGCAGCCGATGTAGCGGAGCCCGGAAACGGGCTTCCTGAAGCGCTTCGTGCGCGCTTGTTCTACCTTTACCGCTTTACTGCAGACCATAGCCGGAAGATTCGCCAGAAAACGGCTGATGCCGGCGTTCTCATCGAAATCAACAAGGCGGTCCTGAAAGGATTGCGTGGCGAAGGAGCGGCCACATGACGGGGTTGGTTCTGAAACTCGGCCCACATGAAAGGGTCCTTATCAATGGTGCGGTGATCGAAAACGGTGACAAGCGGTCGCGTCTTGCGGTTATGACGCCCAATGCGAATATTCTCCGGCTGCGCGATGCGCTGCATCCGGAGGAAGCCAATACGCCGGTGCGGCGGGTTTGCTATATCGCCCAGCTGGTCCTTTCCGGTGATGCCGGCCCGGGCGATACCAGGTCGCAACTGCTGCGCGGGATTGAACAACTCAGCCAGGTTCTGACGGATCCCGACAGTCGACGCCTGCTGACGATTGCCAGCCAGGCTGTCCTCGAAGATCAACATTATCAGGTTCTTAAGGCACTTCGCGGTCTGCTTCCCCGCGAGACGCGCCTTTTGGCGGCGGGAGGAAACTGAGATGAGTTTTCAGCCAGTCCTCCCGGCTTATGGCTATGCCGGCTGGATTTTGCTGAAGCGAACAATGCCGGCGCAAGCGAAAGCTTTTCAACAGGCGCCGGTAAATCAGCGCGACGCGGAGTATTTTCGCAATAAGATCGGGACAGTGACGACGGCCGATGACCTGGTATCTGATCGCAGGTTGCTAAAGATCGCATTGAGTGCGTTTGGCCTGGAACAGGACATAAATGCGAAAGCATTCGTCAAAAAGATCCTTTCAGATGGAGTCGATTCCCCAAAAGACCTCTCGAATCGACTTGCGGATAAAAGCTACCGGGCGTTTGCTTCAAGCTTTGGTCTGGATGGAACTCAGCTGCCAAAGACCCTCGATGAGGGGTTTGCTGATGCTCTGCTTGATCAATATTACGTGCGTCAGTTCGAGGCGGCAGTCGGAGAGCAAAATGACTCTTTCCGTCTTGCTTTGAACGCGGAAAGAGAGATCGGGAAACTGGCTGCATCCGCGGCGAGCGAGGATACGAAATGGTTTACCATCATGGGAAACAAACCATTGCGGCAGGTTTTTGAGAAATCTTTCGGATTGCCGGCCGGGTTTAGCAATCTTGACATTGATCAACAGCTGCGAGTGCTGAAATCCAGGGCTCAAAGCCAGTTTGGCGCCTCCACGGTGAGCCAGTTCAGCGAAAGTACAAAGATGGAGAAGCTGGTCAGAAACTTCATCGTGCGGGAGTCTCTGACTACTATGAGCAACTCCCCGGCGCGGAATGCCCTTGTTTTGCTGGCAGCACGTCGCGGCACAGCAAAATAGAAACCGGGATCAGCCCTGCATATGGCAAGTGGCTGATAAAGGGTGTCGGGTTTTGTGGAGCAGGATCCAGTCGCCGATGGCACGGGTAGCAAGCTGAATACTCTAACGCGGCGGCGCGGAATGCATTATGCCTTCAGCGTTCGGATGACCCGATCCAGCATTTCATTCTGGAATGCGTGCGATGCTGCGTGAGGATCTCCTGTCAGCGGTAGTCGCTTTGGATCAGAGCAGAATGGCAGCGCCTGGTGAGGAGTGAGCCGGCGAAGACGACACTGGTTAAGGCCAGGTTGCGACAGTCATTTTTCGTTCGCAGCAGAAACGCGCGGCAGACGCGTTCGGCTCGATATGATCGCTGACCCCGATGATCCGTGCGACCTTTTCGGGATGCTGATGCGCAACCGCCGAGGTCCGTCTTGCGGTTCGATCACAGACGGCGGGGCCGACCGGGAAATGCCCCGGCGGGGCTTCCGGGCGCTGCCACTGCGCCTCGTGATTGATGGCGCCAGAGGGGCGATCACCCATCTCCGGCGCCATAACATCGTGATGTTCTGGCGAGCCGGCGGTCGGTTGCCGCTTTAGATTTGTTGGCCGATCTGTTGGCATGGCCCGATGCTTTGCGGGACCTGACCCGTCAGCTCACCGGAAGTAATACAGTTTTCTGTTATGCCTGCGTGGAAATCGTTTCCAGGTGAAAGCAATCGGGTGTCCTCTTTATGCCCGTCGCGACATGCCCCTCTGAGCGGCACCGTATCGGGGCAGAGCACAGACGTGCAGGCCGGGCACGGGGGTGGCCCTATGGCAGTATCTTCCGTCAGGTTCGGTCCGCCGAAGGTGGCGTGTGATGCACCTGGAATTACGCCCGGCCGGATCCAGCCGATAGGCCTCGCAGACCGGGGCTGTCCTTCACGGGATCTGGCGCAGGAATGGCCTGCGATAACCACCACCTGAGAAGATCGGGCGGATCGTAACCAGCCCATCTGTTCATATCCTCAGGTTGATGTAATTTAATATAAATGCAATCGCGAAGTGATTTCCGGGTGACGGACCGGACCAACGATATGAGGCAAGTTCATGAGATATCTGGCGGTATGGTTCCTTGCTCTGGCCATGCTCGCGGGCTGCGGCGGCGGAGGCGGCGGCGGTACGGATTTGCCACCAGGCAAAGGCGTTGATGTCGCAGCATTTGAAACCTACCAGACACAGCATAACGGGCGGAACCGCGTTCGTTCGCGCATCAGTGTGACCGGGGCCGAACAACAGGTTCTGAACGCGTTCGATTCTCCCGCCGGCGGCCCTGCAGGTTATCTCAGCCTGATCGACCTTACTGACACCCCCTATGCGCGGGATATGACGATAGAGGTGATTGCCGAGGTCGGGTCCGGCACCGGGAAAGCGACCCGTCTCCTGCGCCTCACCGCCGACCAGTCGCAATTCGTCAATGAGCGCAATGGCAGGCTGATCGAGGCCAAGGGGAAATATTACTTCCGGGGGGAAACATTCGCCTGGGTCACCATCGATGACGGCGCGCTTTTGTCGGGCCATCATGCCCAGGGGCTGGAAAATCTCGTTCTTGATTTCGATGCCCAGACAGCGTCGATCAGCCTGCGCACCGGCACCGAAAACGGGTCAGAGACATGGATCGAACTGAGGGGCGAAAACCTGCCCTTCAATATCCGCACTGGGGCCTATGGCGGGGATGTCAGCATCGAGGTGCGTCACCCGGCGCTGGAGGGGGCGATTGCGGGTTCCCTGCGCGGCAATGTCGGTGGCACGCCGGGCTATAGCAACGGTCAGCATGGCATGACGACGTCGGGGCTTTATACCGGCAGCGGTACCCTGACCAGTGACCAGGGCAGTCACGAGGTTTCGGTGGACGGTGTCTTCTTCGGCCGCGATCCGAATGCCAAGCCGTAAATCGCTGCGGGCCTGGTTCCGCGCGGCGCTTGTCGGGGTCTGTCTTGTGGGTCTCGCCGCGGGGCAGGCGGAAGCCGATACTTCCGATCTGACGCGCAACGCTTTTCTGAGCGGCTCTGAACGTCTTCGCCTGCGGGCCTTCGGCACCGCGCTTGAGGCGGGGCGGCTGGGGCCAGCAGAAACCCTGTTCATGCGCCGCGAGCTTCTGGCGCAGGGCTATGGGGTTGAGCCGGGGCAGCTGTCCCTGACGGCGCGGCGACTGAGCTTTGCGCCGGTGCTGGGCTGGGACGGCAATATCAATGGCGGCGTTTTGCAGGACCGGCTGACCATTGGCGGCCTGGTGCTTGAGGCGGACCCTGCATTTCGCGCAAAGGCCGGGCTGGTTTTTGGTGGCGCGGGCGGGGCGATGGCCCGCTTTGCCTGGGGGCCCGGACGGGTGGTCGAGCTTACCGCCGGCGGGGAACTGGCCTGGTCGCCCCGCCATGAGATCGGCCGCGCAGATGCTGCGCTCAGCCTTTGTTCGCGCAACCATCTGCAGGACTGGGTGTTTCTCGATCTCTGCGCGCTGGGCACCCGCAGCTGGCGCGAACTGGATACCAGCAATGCCCATCGTCTTTCAGCAGAGCTGTCAAAGGTCTTTGCCGCCGGCGGCAGCGTCCAGCAGGCCGGGCTGAGATATGAGGCCGTCTCGACCTCCGGCGGAATGCAGGACCGGCTCCGCCTGTCGCTGGAGCGAATCGGACGCGCGGGTGTCAGCGATATCGCGCTGACCCTCGGGGCCAAAGTGGATGAGACGACCGTCCTGCGCCAGCGGATCGAGGCGGGCTATTCCTGGGCCCGGGCGGGGCGCGACTGGCGGATTGATCTCTGGCATCAGCGGGCAGAGGGTGGCGCTTTCCTTGGCCAGCCGCGCGAAGATCGCAGCCATGGCTTTGGTCTTTCGGCCTCGCTGCGCCCCGGGGTAACGCTGCGGCTCGGGGTGATGTCCAGCCGCTCTACCGCTGCAATTGCGGATTATGACCAGATCACCTTTGACATCCGTTTCAGCAATCTGCTGCGTTAAACGGCGTCACTCTGCCACGACACAGCGGTTACGTCCTGTCGTCTTGGCGGCGTAAAGCGCGTGATCCGCGCGCGCCAGCCACAGGTCACGGCTCTCTCCTGCGCGGTGGTCGGCGATCCCGATGCTGAGCGTCACATTTGCCCCGGCGATCTCATCGAGCTTGCGGGTGGCGATCTCGTTGCGCAGCCGGTCGGCAAAGGCCAGCGCGCCCGTGGCATCGGCGCCAGGCAGCAACACCGCGAATTCCTCGCCCCCAAGCCGCCCGAGCGCATCACTTTTGCGCAGGCTGGACTGGATCGTGGTCGCCACGCTCTTCAGGACAATGTCACCCACCGGGTGACCGAATGTGTCATTGACCAGCTTAAAGCGATCAAGGTCGATCATCAGCAGGGAGACCGGGTCTTCGCGACCGGAGAGGCGGTCCATGCGTTCCACAAAGGCGCGGCGGGTGAGGCTGCCGGTCAGACTGTCCTGACGGGCGATCAGCCGCAGCTCGAATTGCGACATCACCACTTTGGCGAAATTCTCCAGCACCGTCTTATCGGCATCGCTGAATTTGCGCAGCCCTGTGTCAAAAACACAGATCGCGCCGATATTGTATCCGTCCGGGCTGGTCAGCGGCACGCCGAGGTAAGATCGGATACTCGCCTCGCCGGTCACGAAAGGATTGTCGGAAAACCGGCTGTCTGCAGTGGCATCCTCGACCGCCAGCGCGCTGGTGCCGCGAATCGTATGGTCGCAAAAGGCATCGCCCCGGCCACATTCCAGCGGCTCCAGCCCGGCGGCGGCTTTCATCCATTGCCGCTCGCTGTCGATCAGATTGATGGCGGCATATTTCGTGTTGAAGATGGATTTCACCAGCGCGACGATATCGGAAAACTCCGTCTCGGGCGCGCTGTCGAGGATCTCATAACGGCGCAGCGCGGCAAGGCGACCGGCCTCGTCATTCAGCCTGAACAATGGCTTAATCGTCATTTTTGGTCTCCAGGGCCGCAATGAGATCTGCGCCATAGCTGCGCAAAAGCTCTGCCACAAGCTCGCGGATATCGTCGGTCTCCCGGCCTGCTGCCCGCAAAGAAGCGGCGAGGCCGACAAGATTTGCACAGTGGCGTTCCAGCGCCGGGCGCAGGGCGTCGGGCAGATCTTTCCATTGCGGCAGGCCACGATCCAGCTCTTCGGCCACCATCTCGCTTGCTTCCATGGATAATCTCCTGTTCTGCGCATTATTGTTGATTAATTTATTGAATAGCTCAATCCTGTGACACCATCGGTAAAGACTTCCCGCCCCGACCGTCGGCCATGTGCCACACCTCCCGGCAAAAATTAACCAGTGCGTTGCCTTTTCGGCTGGAATCAGATCATCCTGGGGTTGTGGGTCGTGGGGGCGATCCCGAAAACGATAATAATGTCCTGATCCGGCCCGGAAGCATGACGAATAGAGCAGACTATCCCCGCATCGGCAGAATGATCGCCGGAGCATTCCTCTGCGCCCTGTTGACGGGCTGCGGATATGAAATCGATACCTTCGGTCTGACACAAAAGCAGATCGAGGACCGTGAGCTGTTTCATCCGGTTCCGGCCGCGAAGGCATGGGCCAACCCGCAGGGGATGACCTTTGTGATGCAGCGCGGCCTGCTCGGCGGGTCTGAGCAGCGGATCGGGCTGCCAAACAACGTGGCGGTGCCCGGCGATAACCTTCTGATTCTGCGCACGCGGTTGGGCCATCTGGCGGCGGCACGCTTCAGGTTTGAGGAATTCGTGACCCGGATCGGCGGCGCGCCTGCGCCGTTCACTTCGGTAAAACCGGGTGCTCTGATGACTGGCGAGGACAGTCTCGGGCTCTATTTCTGGACCGAAGAGGCGATGGGCCCCAATGTGACCTGCGTTCTCGCGCTCAGGCGGCTGACCCAGGCCGAGCGTGGTCTGCCGCAGGGCGCGCGGGTGATGGATGTGATGCTGCGCAACTGCATCGCCGGGACGGCCGCCGAGGCGCTGGTGCCGGTGCTTGATGCGAGCATTGGTTATGGCGCGGTGGCGGGCAATACCGGTGGCGGGAGCACAAGGATGCTTTCCCCGCTCGCGGCGCCAGGCGCAGATCTGGAATGGAAATGAGACGATGCGCAAGGTGATCCCCCCAGCACAAGGCCGAGGGCGCATATGAGCTCTGATCGTATCCGCAATGGCGTCCTGTTGCTGCTCTGGCTGATCGCGATGACACCGGTTCTGGTGCTGGCCTCGATCCCGGTTTCGAATGCGGCCCAGGCCATGCTGGGTCTGGCCGCGTTGCTGCTGGTCATTTTGCTCAAGCCCTTTGCCGGGAATATCATCTGCCGCGTCGCGATGATGAGCGTCGCCAGCGTCCTGGTGCTGCGCTACTGGATCTGGCGGCTGACCTCGACGCTGCCCGATCCGGGGCTGACGGTCTCCTTCGTGCTGGCCATCGCGCTGCTGGTGGTTGAAACCTATTCCATCCTCGTCTTCTTCCTGAACGCCTTTATCACCGCCGATCCGGTCGAGCGCGCCTTGCCACCGCGCGTCGAGCCCGAGAACCTGCCCAGCGTCGATATCCTCGTGCCTTCTTACAATGAGCCGACCGAGATGCTGGCGGTGACCCTGTCGGCGGCGCGCAACATGATCTACCCGGCGCGGCTGCGCACGGTGGTGCTGTGCGATGATGGCGGCACCGATCAGCGCTGCAATTCGCCCGATCCCGAGCTGGCCGCAAAGTCAAAGGCGCGGCGCGCCGAATTGCAGGCGCTTTGCGAGGAACTCGGCGTGGTCTATTCGACCCGCGCGAAGAACGAACATGCGAAAGCCGGCAATATGAGCGCGGCGCTGGCAAAGCTGAATGGCGATCTGGTGGTGGTGTTTGACGCCGACCACGTGCCGTCGCGCGATTTTCTGGCCCGCACGGTCGGCTATTTCGTCGAGGATCCAAAGCTTTTCCTTGTTCAGACCCCGCATTTTTTCATCAATAAAGACCCGATCGAGCGCAATCTTGATCTGAAATGCCCGCCCGAGAATGAGATGTTCTATGGCCGCATCCATCCCGGGCTTGATCGCTGGGGCGGGGCTTTCTTTTGCGGCTCTGCCGCCGTTCTGCGCCGCAAGGCGCTGGATTCGGTGGGTGGCTTTGCCGGTGAGACCATCACTGAGGATGCCGAAACCGCGCTGGAGATCCATTCCAAAGGCTGGCGCAGCCTTTATCTCGACCGCGCGATGATTGCCGGGCTGCAGCCCGAGACCTTCGCGTCTTTCATCCAGCAGCGCGGTCGCTGGGCCTCGGGCATGATGCAGATGTTCATGCTGAAAAACCCGATCTTCCGCCCGGGGCTGCGGCCGTTCCAGCGGCTGTGCTACCTGAATTCGATGGCCTTCTGGCTGTTCCCGCTGGTGCGCATGACCTATCTTCTGGCGCCGCTTGCCTATCTGTTTTTCGGCGTCGAGATCTTCGTCACCACCTTCCGCGAGGCCATGGCCTATACGCTGAGCTATATGGCGGTGAGCCTTCTGGTGCAGAACGCCATCTTCTCGCGCTACCGATGGCCGCTGATTTCCGAGGTCTATGAGGTCGCCCAGGCCCCCTATCTGGCCAAGGCGATCATCAGTACCATCCTCAGGCCGCGCGGCGCGAAATTCAACGTGACCGCCAAGGATGAGACCCTGGTCGAGGATTACATCTCGCCTATCGCTGGGCCGCTTGTGGGATTGTTCTTCCTGATGCTGGCGGGGCTTGTCGCGCTCGTCGTGCGCTGGATCGCCTTCCCGGGGGATCATTCGGTGCTTTCCGTGGTCGGCGTCTGGGCGGTGATCAACTTCCTGCTGGTCGGCCTCTCGTTGCGGGCGGTATCCGAGAAACAGCAGCGCCGCAGCTCGCCGCGCGTTGAGATTCGCGAAGAGGGCACGGTCCGCTGGGAGGGGTCGGGCGAGAAAGCCCTGCCGACCGAGGTGTTTGACGTCTCGACCAGCGGGTTGAAGATGCGGTTGACCGGGCTGCCGCAGGGCGCTGGCAGCCGTATGGTGGTCAAGGGCGATGAGGTCGTGTTCCGCCCGCGCTTCCCCCATGCGCCGCATCTCGAGCGCGAGGTTCGTGCTGTGGTCCGCGCTGTTTTCAACGAGGCCGGAAACGGCATTGCCGTCGGGGTGCAATTCCTGCCCGATCAGCCGATGATCGTGCGCGAGGCGGTGGCGCAGCTCCTGTTCGGCTCGTCGGAAAACTGGCTGGCGATCCGTCAGAACAGCCGCCGGGGCAAAGGCCTGCTGATGGGACTGGGCTATGTGATCTGGCTCTCGATCAGTTCTTTGCCGAAAACGCTGGGCGATTTCCTGCGCGAGCCAGGCCGCCGTCGCCGCGCCGCCCTTTTCGCCAAGCAAAGCCCGAAACCCGCGCATCTGGTCACCTTCGGCGCCGATTTCGATGCCGAGGAATATCGGCTGGATCAGACAAAGCTCGCCCCCGAGGCCTTTATCGGTGTGGAGAAAGCGCAATGACCGCACCGCTGATCACAGGAGCCTTCGGCGGGGGCAGGCTGATCCTGGCCTCGCTGGCCCTTGCCCTTTTTGCGGCGGTTGGCCCGGTCAGGGCCGAAACCCCGCAGATCGCATTGCCTTCCACTCTTGCGGAAAGCCCCGCCGAAGCCACCGCCGAAACTCCGGCCGAAACCTTGCCCGTCGATCAGACGAATGCGCCGGATGACGGGATCATCCGCCTGCCTGCACCGGCGCAAACCGAAGCAGAGGCAGAGGTTCCGGAGGACGCGCCCGGCGAAGAAGCCGTAATTGCCCAGACACCGGTTGACCGTGACCGCAGCGCGGGCAGCGCCACCGCCAGCACAGGCTGGCTGATCCGGCCCCGGCCTGCGACCCTCCTGCCCGATGGGGTGCAGGTGGGGGCGAGCCTCGTGGCGCCCGGCATCATCCGCCTGACCGGCGAAACCGCCGGGGTGGAACTGCGCCTCGACCTGCCTGCGGGGACTGTGCTGCCCGAAACACTGCAGTTTACCCTGCATTCCAGCGTCAATGTCCTTCCTGATCAGGCCATGATGCAGATCGTGGTGAATGATGCAGATCCGGTTGGGATCAGACTTGATCAGCTGGGGGATTTCACCGGGGTTACGGTCGAGACTGCGGCGCTGATTCATGGCGCCAACCGCATCAGACTGTCTTTGCAGCAGCCGCACCGGATTTTCTGTGGCCCCGAGGCCACATTCGGGGTCTGGACCGAGATCGACCTGACCAATAGCGGGGTCCTGATTGATGACAGCGCACTGCCTGCGGATGCGGCGGGCTTCGCGCTGGCCGCGCAAAGCGAGACCGCCGGCGGGCGTGACCTCGCTTTGCTGGCCGATGAGGCAACCGATCCCGCGCTGATCCGCAGCCTGTCGGAACAGCTTGGCCGGGCGCTCGGGCCGGGCGGGCGCGTCGCCCAGGCCTCGTTCTACGGTTTCGAGACCCGCGAAATCGCCACTGTGGCTCTGATCCGCTCGGACCGGCCGAACGCGCTGGTGCGGCGCGGGGCAGGTCGCGGGCTGGTGCTTCAGGTGGAATATCAGGACGGTACCCTGCCCGATCTGACCCCCTTCCTGGCGGCCTTTCCGCCGGCGCTGCCTGAAAGCGCGCCTGCAATCAGGCCGGGGGAAAAGACCTTTCTGTCCGATCTGGGAATCGGAGATGTGATTGGAAATACACATTATTTCCGACGCGATCTTCCGTTTTCGCTGCCCGCAGACTGGTTGCTGATGGCCAATCAGAAGGCCCGCCTTGATCTGCATTACGGGTTCGCCCGCAATTTGCCGCAAGGTGCGATCCTGCTGGTGAAGATCAATGACGAGACCATCCGGCTTTTGCCGCTTGACCAGAATGGCGGCGAGGTGCTGCCGGTGCTGCCCGTAAGCTTCAACGCCAATCTGCTACATCCGGGCCGCAACACGCTGTCCTTTGAAATGATGGTGCCCGGCAATCCGCCGGACGGTGCCTGCCCGGTCCGCCGCGCGGATCTCCTGGCCGTGTTGAACGACAGCAGTCTGACCATCCCGCCCTCGCCTTCCATGCTGCTCCCGGGGCTTGCCGCCGTTTTGTTGCGGCTGGACCCGTCGGGGGTGATCGCGCCTGAGGGTGCCATCGAATCTAAAAAGCTCGCACAGGATGCGATGCGGATCGCAGCCGAACTCGCCCCTGCGACAGAAATGTCCGGCACGGTCAGGCTGCAGGTCGTCGGGTTAAGCGAATTCGGCCTGGTGCCTTTCGAGAAGACCGATCTCAGCCTGAGCACCGTGCAGCGTGTGCTCTTTCCGCTGAACGATCCGCCGCAGGTTGCCGCAGAGCCGGCCCCTGGCGGGACGCCCGCACCCAATAGTCGCGCGACCAGTACCTCCGCCTTCACCCTGGTCGAAGATGCGGATCCCGAGGCGCCCGGGCAGCCGGAGGATCCTGCCGCAGTCGGGGGCTTTGTCCGGGACCTCTGGCAGAGTTTTTCGCCCTCTGCCCTGCTTGCGCACGAATACAGGCTGTTGCGTGAAAGCTCTTTCGTCGGCACTTCGCAGAGCCTGCCGGACTGGCTGGAGGGGCGCCGGGGCCAGGCCCTGTTGCTGCGCCCCGATTTCAACGAACGTGGTGAGCTCTGGCTGATGCTGGGCCCGGGCGTGGCCCCCGAGGCGATCGGCGAGGCGCTGAACCGTCTGCGTGTGGCGTCGATGGCCCAGGGAGAGGCCGCTTTGCTCCAGGCGGATGGCAGCTGGCAGGTCTGGACCCCGATCCGCCCGCCGCGCATGCTGACCGTGCCGGATGCAGCCGGGATGCGGACGGCTCTGGGCAATTACGCCTCCTGGTCGCCGCTTCTGTTCACGCTTGCGATGCTGGGGCTGACGCTTCTCTCGGCGATTCCGGCCTTGCTTTATGTGTTGTTGAGCCGACGGGGGCGGGAAGAGCGATGAACCGCAGATCCTTTCTGGGCGCCGGCTTAGGGGCGGGAATGGGGGCAGCGCTTGCGATGCCATTTGTACCTCATGCCGCCATGGCCAGTGTCAGCCCCTTTGCACCGGATCATCCGTTGCAGGAAAGCTGGCGGGCGTGGAAAGCCCTCTGCCTTGCGCCGGACGGTCGCGTGGTGGACGGTTTTCAGGGCGATGCCAGCCACTCCGAAGGCCAGGGCTATGGGCTGACCCTTGCCGCGCTGTTCGGCGATGATGCGGCGGTGACGCAGATCATCCGCTGGACCGAAACCAATCTCGCCATCCGCGAGGATGAGCTGCTGGCCTGGCGCTGGCGGCCAGATGCCACCCCGCATGTCACGGATCGCAACAATGCAAGCGACGGCGATCTCTTTTACGCCTGGGGGCTGAGCCTTGCGGCACCGCTGAGCGACAGCAAAGCCCGGCTTGCGCGCGCGGGGGCCATTGCAGGTGATCTGGCGCGCCGCTGCATCGCGCCCTGTCCGGACGGATCCGGCAGGCTGATGCTCTTGCCAGGAACCAACGGTTTCCGGCGCGATGAAGGGATAGTTGTCAACCCTTCCTATTACATGGCGCGGGCGCTGCGCGACCTCGCGGCCCTTGCCTCACTGCCCGATCTCGCCCGGTTGGCCACGGATGGAGACACGCTGATTGCGGCGCTGGCCGCACGCGGCCCGGTGCCGGATTGGGTCATGGTGACGCCTCAGGGCGTGGCCCCGGCGCCGCAACCCTTTTCCGGCGTTTCCGGCTACGAGGCCGTGCGGATTCCGCTTTTCGCGCTCTGGTCGGATCAGGCGCAAAGCCCGGCGGTGCGCGCCTATGCATCGCGGATGGCAGTGGCGGGGGATGTTGGCGGCGTTGCCACGGTTTTCGACACCGTCGGCACTGGCGTTTTTGAACGCAGCGCCCATCCCGGCTATGCGGCCCTCGGTGCGCTGGCCGATTGCGTCACCAGCAATGCGGTCGGGTCGGTGATGCCCGGCTTTACCGACGATCAGCCCTATTATCCGGCCACGCTGCATCTGATGGCGCTGGTCGTCCAGGCCTCCAGCTTTCAAAGATGTGTGCCGATATGATGCGTTCCCTTCTGCTTTGCGCCCTTTTGCTGACGGCAGCCGGCCCGGCTGCGGCCCAGGAGGTTTCTGCGCCCGCCCCTGATGAACTGCTGGCGCTCAGCTTTTACGTGCAGCAAAAGGATCAGGCTTCGACCGAGGCCGAACTGCGCCGGTTGCAGTTGAAATACCCGGCCTGGAAACCGCCTGCGGATTTGAGCAGGCTGACGGTGACCGGCCCCTCGACCGAGATTGATGACATGTTTCGCCTGATCGCGGCGGGGCAGATCGACCAGGCCCGCGCGCTGATTGCCGCGACACGCGCGGAGTTTCCGTCATGGGAGCCGCCTGCCGCGATGACCGATCTGCTGGCGACTGCTGATGGCCAGATGCGGTTTGACGCTGCGCTGGCGGCGGGAAATCTCAGCCAGGCGATTTCGGTGGCTTCGTCGGTACCGGGACTTTTGCGCTGTAACCGGATCAACAACGCCTGGCGCATTGCCGAGGCCCAGGCGGCGGCAGGGCGGGCGGCGGATGCGTTTGGCACCTATCGCTCTGTGGCGGGAACCTGCGTCGTGACGGCGGATCTGATCGCAACGCTGGAAAAGGCCGATGCGGTTGCAAGCGAGGCCGAGATCCTCGCCCTCCTGTCGCAGGTGGGCCAGCGCCTGCCCGCGATAGATCCGGAATTGCAGACATTGCGCAGCCGGTTGCTTGCCGGGCGTGGCCATGACATAGCCGCGCCCGCCGGCGTGGTGACCGCACCCGTGGAGCCGCCCGCGGCCGGAAAGACGCCGAAAGCAACACCGGCCCCGGCATCCTCTGGCGAAGTGGTACCGGCGCGACCGGTTGCCAAAGCGCCCGCTGTTCAGGGCGGGTCCGGCGGCAGCGGCTTTCAGGCTGCCGTGGCGGCAGGGGACTGGCCGCGCTGCCTTGCGCTTTCCTCCGGCTCACGCGTGACTTCGGTGATCTATCAGCGCGGCTGGTGCGCCTATAATCTCAACCAGCCGATGGAGGCAGTGCAGAGCTTCAAAGCGGCGCTGAAGGCCGGGCTTAATGCGGAACAGCGCCGGGATGCTGGCTATGGCCTGGCGCTGGCCCATCTGAAAATGCAAATGCCCGAGGAAGCCTCACGCATCGCGGCATCGACCGATTTTACCCATAAACAGCGGCTTGATATTGAGCGCCAGATCCTCGATCAGCGGGGCGTGAATGCCTATAAGAACAAGCGCTACAAACAGGCGATCGCCTATTTTGACGCGCTTGAACAGCTGGGTGGCGGTCTGCGCCGCGACCTTGCTATGCTGCGAGCCTATTCCTGGCTGAACCTCGGGGATCGCGCCGAGGCGCGGCGGCAATTCCAGAAACTCAACAGTGAACTGTCGACCGACGAAACCCGCCGCGGCCTGCGAGCGACCAGCGGCGGCTAGGCGCGCGATCCGGGGATCAGGCCGTTTTGACAAAAGGGATTCTGTTGGCAGGCGTCCTATGATTCAAGCTCATCTCTGCTTGGGAGACGGGCTTGGAGCGCAACCTGATATCCGACGGTGGGTGGGCCTTTTTCGAGGGCTTCATTCGTGCCGTCCGACACCCGAATGGGCGGAAGCCTGCGGATCATCGTCTCGTTTTGGCTGGCATTTTCTGGCGGAGCGCAAGCCGCCACAGGTTCGAGGCGCAGCGCGACACAAGAACCGGTGCGCCATGGCGCAACCTGCCGAAGAGTTCGGCAAGTCGTCATCGGTCTGCTATTGGCCCCTTTCCGCCCTTTAGGCCACTAGCTGGAGCTGGACGGTGAACCGCAGTTCGCACCATCGGTGTGAAAAGGGACAGAGCCTCGAACTGAAGCGCCTCGATGTCGAACCGGCGTCTCTGTATACGGGGAAAATCATTGGGATGCATGTGCTCTCCTTTCATATACGCACAGCAAAGCGCCGCGCAAAATCGCGGCGGTGTGCGAAAAAAGGAGGATGCTCAAGTCATCTACTGCCCAATCAAGGCCTAGAGAAATAGCTGGTACTGCAGTTCCGACAGCGATCATGCGTCATAACCCTGTGCCTGCGACTGGAAGGACACGGTGAGAAAGTGCAAGCTGCGGGGCGGAAGTGCGTTCGGATTCGGGATTTCATGCCAGTGGAACCGGAAACTGACACAAATGGAAGCGATGAGGGGTGTAACGGAGCTCCTGCCTGACGCAGCACAGTTATCATTCGGGAAATTGGTCGGAGCGAGAGGATTCGAACCTCCGACCCCCTGCTCCCGAAGCAGGTGCGCTACCAGGCTGCGCTACGCTCCGACCATTGGGGCGGGATAGCGCCAGAGCAGGGGTTTTGCAAGGGGCATTCCCTGGTCTTTGCAGGAAATCAACGCGAGGCGGCCGGCCGGCGGGTTTCGGGGCCCGTGGCGGAAGAGGGCAGGGGGGCGGCCCGCAGCCTGGTGCTGGCCGTTCCCCGCTTATTGCAGGACAGATGTGCTGCAGCTGTAGTCGTCGAGGATAAGATCTGCCTGGGCCACGCTGATCCCCAGCAGATCCAGCAAAGCCTGCACGATGGCATCCACCCCCAGCGAGGCGAGGAGCGAGGAAATGCTGCTGATCAGCCCGCTGAGCACCGATAGCAGCGCGGCGACCGCCGCATTCACCACCGTAAACAGCGGGCAGGAGAGCAGGGACAACAGCCCTCCCTCGCAGGCCCTGGCATTCACCTGGGCCTGCAGATCGTTTCGGACCGAATCGAGGAAAGTGCTGACATCGGCGACCAGGCGGGAAAGGGTCAGCGGGTTGCGCACCGGCACCGGCTTGCGGAACTGGTCAAGGCGGATTGGTACATCCTTAACCCCGCGCGCCAGCCTGACACGGTTCATATCGGCGGGCGCGACATTGGCACGGGAATCGAGAAGACCGACCCTCAGTGCCAGCTCGACCGGCGCGGTCTCGGCCCGGAAGAGTGCGAGATGATCCGAGGGTTGGCTCGCACCGCAATTGAGGCTGAGCGCGGTGGCATCTGCTGTTCCCACGGCGACATTCAGAGCGACCCGCAAGAGTGCGGTATTCCCTGCATTGATCGTATCTGCGCCAAGCGCCACATCGACCTGCGACACCGACGCACGCGGCGGCGGCGTGTCGCCGATGCGGCCAATGCCGATCACCGGCGGGCGCACCAGGCCGATCTTCAGCCCGACATTGGCCAGCGGCCCGAGATTGAGCCCGGTGCCGATATCCAGCCTCTCTTTGGGATCGGCGGCAAGACCGAGGAAGGTCATCACCAGATCGAAGGCATTCACCGTTACATCGGGCAGCACATCCCCGATTCTCGCGTTCAGCAGGCTCGGCGACATGTTCATCACCTCGGCCAGGGTAACCAGCTGGCCGCCACGCGCCGCCGCAGGCAGGGCGCCCGCCGGCAGACCTCCGGTCTTTACAAGCCCGGTAAAAAGGCGCGGCCCGCTCAGGGGCAGATGCAGCACATCGTTGATGGTGAAGACCTCGGTTGCGAGGCCAAGCGAGACCAGTGACAGAAGATCCTCGACTTTGAACCTGGTATTCGCCAGCCCTTCATAGCTGAGAACCGACACGTTCAGCCCGATCCCAAGGCCCGAGAGCACGGGATCGAGGATCGCTTTGCGGGTGTCCACCCCGAGCAGGCGGTTGCGCAGCGTGAAGACCACCACAGTCTGTTGCCCCGCCACGGCCGAGCGCCTGATCACCACATTCTCATCGCGCATGACCGGGCCAAGAAGCAGTGGATGGTAACGCGAGGGCACCTTTACCATCACCGCGCTGGCGCCGGTCGGATTGGCCTGGTTCGCATGTGGCACAAACCCGCCTTGCGCGCTGTAGCTGCCGAGCAGGATATCCGAATTCTGCAACTGGATCTCGCCATAGAGCGTATTCGCAGCCACCACCTTGCGGGCGGTGGCGCGCACCTTCACCGGATCGGGCAGGAACCGCGCCGCGCTTTGAGCGGCAAGATCAGCCTGAGACTGGGTATAGCGCTTCTGGGCATTGAGCCGCACGGCGTCTGTTGCCAGGCCACCGATCAGCATCAGGATCGGAAAGATCACCACGAAAGAGATCGTCACGCTGCCGGTGGTATCGGCAAGCCAGCGATACAGGGCGCCAATATGTGGAAAACGGATCATTTCGGGTGGCATTGTCCGGAAGAGCTGCGGCCATCGGTGCACTATCCCTCACTGTGACCGCAGCTCTTCCTTCCACCAAGAAAATTAAGCCTCTGTTTTTGTTAAACTCTTACAGACATGCTCACACCGTTTCAGACCGGCGGACGCGGACCTTGTCTATGGCGCGGCCGTTCATCGCGACGATCTCGAATTCCAGCCCGTCGAATTCCAGCTTTTCTCCTTCCACCGGCATATTTCCATGCCGCCAGAGGATATAGCCGGCGAGGGTCGAATAGCGTTCGGTTTCATCCTCAAGATCGGCCTCGAAAAGCTGCGAGGCGCGGCGGACATCCATCCAGCCATCGACCAGCCAGGACCCATCCTCGGCGCGTTCCTCGGTCAGGGGCTCTTCATCCTCGTCGGGGAAGTCGCCGGCAATCGCCTCCAGCACATCGGTCGGGGTGACGATCCCTTCGAGCGAGCCGAATTCGTCAACGATCACCGCAAGCTGCACCGGGGCGCGGCGCAGCTGTTCCATCAGGCGCAGCACCGAGACGCTTTCATGCAGCACCAGCGGCTCGCGCACCGAACGCTCGACACTGATATGACCATCCGTCAGCAGATCGCGCATCAGATCACGCGCCAGCGCCACGCCGGAAAACTCATCCAGGCTGCCACGCGCGATCAGGAAACGGGCATGCTTCTGATCAAGGATCTGTTCGCGGATCTTCGCCTCGTCGGAATCAAGATCAATCCAGTCGATCTCATTCCTCGGTGTCATCACCGAGGTTGCAGGCCGGTCGGTGAGACCCAGAACGCCCTGGATCATCTCTTTCTCTTCCTGCGCGAACAGCGCCTGCTCGGCTGCGCGGTCGGCGATCACATCCGCAGTGCCGCCCAGATCCTCGCCCTTGCGCCCGCCCAGAAGCCGCAGCACGGCCTCGGCGGTGCGGTCACGCAGGTCGCCCGAGGTGATATAGCGTTCGCGATTGGCGCGGCCGATCTGGTTCAGCGCCTCGATGCCAACCGAGAACCCGATGGCGGCGTAGAGATAGCCTTTCGGGATGTGGAAGCCGAAGCCCTCAACGATCAGCGAGAAACCGATCATCATCAGGAAGCCAAGGCAGAGGATGACCACGGTCGGGTGTTTCGAGACGAAATTCATCAGCGTCTTCGACATCAGAAGCATGACCGCCATCGCGACGAGCACGGCGATATACATGATGGAAAGATGCTGAACCATGCCGACGGCGGTGATCACCGAATCCAGCGAAAACACCGCATCCAGCACCACGATCTGCAAAAGGACCTGCCAGAAGGCGACCTGGACGACAGAACCCTCTTTTCGGCCGGAATGCCCCTCCAGCCGCTCATGCAGCTCCATCGTGCCTTTGAACAGCAGGAACAGGCCGCCAAAGATCAGGATGAGATCGCGCCCCGAGAAACCGTGTCCGAATATGGTGAACAGGTTCGATTGCAGCGTCACGATCCAGGCGATCGAGGCCAGCAGCACAAAACGCATGCCCAATGCCAGGGACAGGCCGATGATACGGGCCTTGTCGCGCTGATGCGGCGGCAGTTTATCCGCCAGGACAGCAATGAAGACGAGGTTGTCGATCCCCAGGACGATCTCAAGAACGATCAGTGTCGCGAGGCCGGCCCAGGCGGCCGGGTCAGACATCCATTCAAATAACACGAGGCTTGGCTCCGAAGTGAGAAAGCCGCGCAGGGATCATCCCGGCGCGGTTGTGGTAAAGATTGATGAGATTGCCCGCAGAAAGGCAGGGCAGGGAGATCAGCAGTAAGAGGGGCCTTCTTGCGAAGGTTTCCCTTCGTCGGGGCGCGGGGGGCTGGGCGTCGAGACTTCGCCCTATACTGCCTGAGCCCTCATCCGAGGGGCCCGGCGCGGCGGCCGGTTCGGCAGAAGAGGTGCCACGGCCTGCGCCGGTGGCACCCGTGTTGCAGGTGCCCCGCGATCTGGCGGGGGCGCGGCATGATATGCCGACTGACCTGCGCGTCTGCCGCGCTGTGACGTGACCGAGTTTCACCCGTGTTCCCATAATTGCCGGTCCGGAGCTGCGAGCGGGCGATTATCCCGCCGTCGCGCACGCCCCGGTGCAGCGTAAGTTTTCTTCATGTCGGCGCCAGCCGCAAGCACTTCTGCCAGAAACAGGCGGATTTGCCGGCGGAATGGCGCCAGGGCCATGATCCTGGCGGCGAGCTTCCATGAAAACTGTGAAGATTTTATAGCCATCGGGCGGAGAAACCACGCCACCGGCATGGGAGCGCGCAAAGAAAAAGGAGGGCCGGAGCCCTCCTTTCCGGTGTGTTTTGCCGGCTCAATGTGCCGGGGTGGACCCGAATTGCTGCTCCACCTGCCGTTTGTGCAGGGCGTAGGCCGCGTCCGAACGCGAGATCAGCGTGTAGAACATCGGCACCACGAAGAGGGTGAAGAGCGTCCCGATCAGAAGGCCGGTGAAGATCACAAGACCCATCGCCTGCCGCGCTGCGGCCCCCGCGCCTTCCGCGATGATCAGCGGCACCACGGCCAGAGCCATGGCCGCCGTGGTCATCAGGATCGGGCGCAGACGGGTTTTCGCCGCCGCGACAATCGCCGCGCGCCGCGACAGCCCGTGATCTTCACGCTGCTGATTGGCGAATTCCACCATCAGGATCCCGTGTTTTGTGATCAGACCTATCAGTGTGATCAGACCCACCTGGGTGTAGATGTTGAGCGTGCTCGCCCCCATATACAGCGGCAGGAGCGCGCCGAAAATCGACAGCGGCACCGACATCATGATGATGAAGGGATCGCGGAAGCTTTCGAACTGCGCGGCCAGAACCAGATAGATCACGATGATTGCCGCTCCGAACGCCAGCATGATCGTGTTGCCTTCGGTCTTTTCCAGCCGCGACTGGCCGGAATAGTCGATGAAAAAGCCATCCGGCAGTACTTCTGCGGCAATCTCCTCAAGCTTTGCCAAGGCCGTTCCGCTGGCAATGCCCGGCATAGCCATAGCCGACAGCGTGGCCGAGTTGAGCTGGTTGAACTGCTCGATCGACGAGGCCGCGACGCCCGGGGCAAGATTGATCACCGCAGACAAAGGCAGCATCGCGCCCGAAGAAGACCGTACGAAGAAATCGTTCAGCCGCTCGGGGTTGTCGCGCCATTCAGACGGGACCTGGGTCACGATATCATAGCTGTTCGAATCGCGGTCAAACTGCGCCACTGCGCCACCGCCGACCAGGAGGCCCAGCGTGGTGCCGATATCCGAGACCGAAACGCCAAGATTGGCCGCGCGGTCACGGTCAATCGTCACCCGCACCTGGGGTGCGTCAAACGACATCGAGTTCTGCACGACGATGAAAAGGCCGCTGGCCATCGCCTTCTGGTAGATCTCATCCGCGACTTCGACCACGCGTTCGGGGGCGTGGATCGACTGGATCACCATCGAGATCGGCAGACCACCCCCGGCGCCGGGCAGCGAGGGCGGTGCGAAGACGAAGCTCTGCATCCCCGGCGCATTGTCGAGAACGCCCTGGATCTGCTGTTTGATCTCTTCCTGGCTGCGACCGCGATTGGCCCAGTCCTTCAGCGCCCAGATATAGAAACCGGTATTCGGCGTCCCCATCCCGGCGACCGAGAAATAGGTCTCGACCTCTTCGATGTCTTTGGTGCGGTTGGTGATTTCCGTGGCAAAGGCCTGGGTGTAATCCAGCGTCGCATAGCGCGGCGCATTCATCAGCGCGAACAGCGCGCCCTGGTCTTCTTCGGGCGCCAGTTCCGACGAGGTGTTCATCAGCATGAAGCCCGTCGCGCCCAGCAATGAGACCACCATCAGAAGGGTCACGGGCCGGTAATCCAGCGACGATGAGATGCGCCGCTCATACCAGTTCGCAAGCCCGTTCAGCGTCTTGTCGACGATCCTCTGAAAGCGCCCCGGCTCGCCATGGGTCAGCAGACGCGCCGACATCGCGGGGGTGATGGTCAGCGCGATGACCCCCGAAATGATCACCGATCCGGCGAGTGTCAGTGCGAATTCGGTGAACAGCGACCCGGTCAGACCGCCGGTAAAGGCCAGAGGCGCCAGCACGGCGGCAAGCGTGATCGTCATCGCGATCACCGGGCCGGTGATCTCTTTCATCCCCAGAATTGCAGCTTTGGGTGGCGACAGACCCTCGTCGATGTGACGGTGGATGTTTTCCACCACGACGATGGCGTCATCCACCACAAGGCCGATCGCCAGCACCATTGCCAGAAGCGTCAGCAGGTTGATCGAATAGCCAAGCGCCAGCATGATCGCGCAGACCCCGATCAGTGACAGGGGAATGGTGACGATCGGCATCAGCACCGAGCGGAACGACCCGAGGAACAGCAAGATCACCACCACCACGATGGCGACCGCCTCGGCGATGGTCTTGAACACTTCGGAAATCGAGGCGGCGATGGTCTCGGTGCTGTCATAGACCATGGTGATTTCCATGCCCCGGGGCAGCGTGGCCTGCAGCTCTGGCAGCGCCTCGAGCACGTTCGAGGCCACATCGAGCTGGTTCTCGCCCGGTGCCGGAATGATGCCGATAAAGGTGCCGGGCTGGCCCTTGAAGGTCACGATCCCTTCCGGCTCGCCCGAGGCCAGTTCGATCCGCGCGACATCGCGCAGCTTCACAACGCCATTCTCACCCGATACCAGCGGCAGCTCGCCAAAGGCTTCGGCATCCTGCAGCGTCGAGGCAAGCGTAAGCGAATAAACGAAATATTCGTTCTCGGTCTTGCCCGGTGCCGAGAGGAAGTTCGATGACCTGATCGCCCCCAGCACCTCCGCCGCCGTCACGCCGCGCGACGAGAGTTTCAGCGGATCAAGCCAGACCCGCATGGTGAATTCCTGGCCGCCCAGAATATCCATCTGAGCCACGCCCTGGATATTGGTCACCCTGGGGCTGATCACGCGTTCCAGATATTCATTCAGCTGCTCGGGCGACATATTCGGGTTCTGCGCCGCAAGATACATCAGCGCGAAGGTCTGGCCGGTGCCTTTCAGGATCACCGGATCATCGGCGTCGGAAGGAAGATTGCCGCGGACCTGGTTGACCTTGGACATGACCTCGGTCAGCGCGATATCCGGGTCGGCGCCCAGTTTCATCTGCACTGTGACGGTGGAGACCGACTGCCGCGAGGCGCTGGTGATGTAATCCACATTCTCGGTGGTCGAGACCGCCGAGGCGATGGGCGAAGTGATAAAGCCCTGGATCAGTTCGGCATCGGCACCGGCATAGACGGTGCTGATGGTGATGACCGATTCCTCGACCTCGGGATATTGGCGCACCGGCAGGTTCACCACCGAAGCGAGGCCGATAAACAGGATCAGGGCGCCAAGGACCGTCGAAAGGACCGGGCGTCGGATGAAGATCTCAGAAAAATGCATCCGTTTCCCCTTATTCAGCCTGGGTTTCGGCTTTGGGCATCAGATCGACCGAATTGTCGACCCTGACCCGCGCGCCCGAGGTCAGACGGTTCTGACCCGAGGTCACGATCAGGTCTCCCGCCTTGATCCCTTCGGTGACCTCGATCCGGCCGCCGGCGCGGCGACCAAGCTTCACGAAGACCTGCTCGACTTTCTGTTCTTCTGCCGTCTCGCCGCCCTGGATCACATAGATCGTATCGCCATAAAGCGAAGAGCTGACCGCCGTTTGCGGCACCGCGATCACGCCTTCCTCTTTCGGAAGCGTGATGCGTACGCGCAGGAACTGTCCCGGAACCAGCCCGCCCGAGAGGTTTTCAACCTCGGCCCGGACCGAAACCATCCGGGTATTCGGGTCAACGCGCGGCTCGATGCCGGTGATGGTGCCGGTGGCGGAAAAATCGCCGACCTCTGAAGTGACCGTCACGGCACCGCCCATCTTCAGAACGGCAAGCTGTTGTTCAGGAACCGAGAAATCGACCCGCATCCGGCTGAGATCCTGCAGCGTCGCATAGATTTCGCCGGCCGAGACATATTGCCCGACCTCGACCCGCGGGATGCCGATCACCCCGGCAAAGGGCGCTTTCAGGGTTTTGCGGTCAAGCGCAGTCTGCGCAATCGCCACCTGCGCCGCAGCGCTTTCGACCTGGGCCTCGGCGCTTTCCAGCGTGGTCGCGGCACCGACACCGCGATCCGACAGGGTGCGGGCGCGGCTTTCCTCGGCGCGGGCGACCTTGAGCGCCGCCTCGGCAGATCCGAGCTGCGCCTTCTCGCTGTCATCGTCGATCAGGATCATCATCTGACCTTCGGTGACCTTGTCATTGGCGGCAAATTGCACCGCGCGGATCAGACCACCGCTCTCAATTGCCAGATCGACCCCCTGGCGCGACAGCGAAGTGCCGATGGCGTCGATGCCCGGCTCCCATGTCACCGGCTGCACCGGTTCGGCATTGACCGCGACCGGCGGCGGCACCATCCCCCCGAGGAACTGCGCAATCATCTCGTCACGAAAGAACTTGAACCAGACGATTCCGCCGACAACTATTCCCAAAAGAATGACTGCAATTATGAGCCGCTTGATCATCGGTTACTCCTGCTGGCGCGGTTCTGTCGGATGCCGGCACTATTCCGGTCTTGAACCGTGTTTAACTGAACTTTCCGGTCCGAGTGGTCAATCTGACATAGCTGTATCGGACCGACCGCTTTCCCGGGTCTTCGGCGGCAATGCTTATTTGTTCTTGTGAGGATCACAAGAGCGGCAATGCGCGGCCGGGCCTTGATTTCATATTTTCTCTCATGTTAGCCCTTAGGAGTTCTCAGGGCGGGGTGAGATTCCCCACCGGCGGTTATAGCCCGCGAGCGCTTCTCCCGGTGGGAGAGGGTCAGCAGATCCGGTGAAATTCCGGGGCCGACGGTATAGTCCGGATGAAAGAGAACCTGTCTGATGGGAAACCCGGCTTCGCCGGTCTGTCAGGCGGGCAATGCTCTGGGGCCGAAGACGTTAACTCAACGGATAGGTTCCGAAATGACTGATAACTCCTCCTCCAAATCTCCGCGCATCGCGTTCATCCGTGCCCGCTGGCATTCTGAAATCGTCGATCAGGCGCTGAAAGGCTTTACCGAGCGCGCGGAGAAAGTGCTGCCCGGCACCGGGATCGATGTCTTTGACGTGCCCGGCGCGCTCGAGGCGCCGCTGGTGGCGAAAAAGCTCGCGAAAACCGGCAAATATGAAGGAATCGTCGTTGCGGCCCTGGTTGTCGATGGCGGCATCTACCGCCATGACTTCGTCGCCGGTGCGGTGGTGGACGGCCTGGTGCAAGTCGGGCTTGAGACCGAAGTGCCGGTCTATTCCGTCTCGCTGACGCCGCATAACTTCCAGCCGGTCGAAGTGCTGGAAGGCTTTTACCACGCGCATTTCGTCAAGAAAGGCGCCGAGGCCGCAGAAGCCGTCAAGGCGATGCGCGACCTCGAAGCCAAAATCAACGGCTGATCATTTCAGCCGCAGGCGGTTGCGGGATTTAAGATCCTCCCGCGCCCGCTCAACTTCCATGGCCCGCCGCGCCTCATCCCAGTTGAGCGCGGCGGCAGCCACGCCCGCCGCCTGTTCAAGACTGGCATCGGTCAGCACACCGGTCACCGACAGCGCCGTGCGGCGTTTGACCAGGTCATCCAGATGCACGACCTGTTCGTTGCGGATGATCCAGCCCAGTTCCTGCAGGGAATAATCCGGCGCATCCGAAAGCGTGATCGGGCGCGGCCCTTCGGCCTTTGCCACCGCGCGCGCCGTTGTGCCATACCGCGCGAACAGCGCCTTCACCCTGCCCTGGCCGGCACCGGTCTCGCTTGCGACCTGTGCCACCCAGGCCGGTTGATCCGCCGGATAGTCGCGCCCGCCACCAATGGCGAGATCCTGCGTTGACACTTTCCGCGTCTGCCCGAGCCGTTTCAGCACGACATCGGCCACTTCTTCCGAAAAACCCCGGAAAGTGGTCCATTTGCCGCCCACCAGCGAAATCACCGGCCAGGTCCGCGCGCCTTCGGCTTCGATCACCGGCGCCGAATGATCGCGGCTGATCAACCCGGGATTCGCTGCATCCGATGCCGGCAGCGGCCGGATCCCGGCATAGGCATAGACGATCTGATCCTTCGAGAAACTCAGCCCTGGCAGCAGCGAAGCAATCGCCTGCATGAAATAGTCGATCTCGTCCTCTTCGCAGCGCACATCATCCGGATCCGCCGCGCGGATATCAGTCGACCCCACCAGCGCCCGGCCAAGATAGTCGAAGACAAGGCAGATCCGCCCGTCATCGGCCTCGAAATAGATCATCCGGCCGTTCAGCGCGGCAATGACCCCGGGGTGATCCAGCAGGATATGCGAGCCTTTGGTGCCGCCGATCAGTTTTGTGCTCAGCCCCAGCTGCGCATTGACCCGGTCGATCCAGGGCCCGCCTGCATTCAGCACGATCCTGGGGCGGAAGGCGCGCGCGGTGCCGGTCGCATCGGTCAGGCGGATCACATCGCCCTCAGCGGCAAGGCCGGAGGTGTAGTTCAGCACCTCGGCATTCGGATTGGCGCGCTTGCCATCCATCAGCAGTTCCAGCACCAGGCGTTCTGGCATCCGCACCGTCGCGTCATAATAGGTGCCGGCCGCAACGATCTTCGGCGTCAGCGGCGGGATCTCCTTCAGCGCGCGCTTTTTCGACCAGAGGCTGTGCTTCGGCATCACCCGGCGTTTCGCGCCATAGAAATCATAGAGGCTGAGGCCGATCTTCATCAGCACGGCCCCCCGCGACCTGGGCGCGGTGGTCGATCCGAACAGCGTCCGGATCGCCGCCGGAATGCCTTTGAACCATGAAAAGATCGGGATCACCGTATGCAGCGGATGCACCGCATGTGGCGCGTTCCTGAGCAGCAGGTTGCGCTCCAGCGTTGATTGCGCGACCAGGCCGAATTCACCCGTCTCAAGGTATTTGATACCGCCATGGATCAGCCGCGACGGCGCCGCCGAGGTGCCCGAACTGAAATCGCCCTTATCCGCGATCACCACGTTCAGCCCCTGTTCCGCGAGGTCGCGGAAGGTACCGGCGCCATTGACCCCGGCGCCGAGGATCAGCACGTCAATATCTTGTATATCACTCATTCTCATCCACCAGGATCAGGGGAACACCCGCCGCACGTAAATCGCGTTCCGTAGCATCGGGAAGGCCGCGATCCACATAGACCGCATCGAATTCGGTAAGATCGGCAAAGCGGTGCAGCGCCAGTTTGCCGAATTTGGTATGGTCAAGCAGCAGGATGCGCCGCGCCGCCGCTTTCAGCATCGCCTGTTTGACGCGCACCGCCCGCGCGTCCTGGATCAGCGCCGTGGCCCCCGAAACGCCCGAGGCCGAACAGATCGCGAGATTGACATGCAGCCCGGCCAGCGCGGTCTCACACAGATGGCCGATAAAGGCGTTATAGGTCGGGTGATAATCGCCGCCCAAAGCGATCAGCTGCGGCCCCTCGGGGCCAGAAAGGCGCTGCATCATGCCCAGGCTGTTGGTGATCACCGTCAGCGGGTCGATCTGGCCCAGATGGGGGCCAAGCGCGGCGACCGTGGTGCTGTCGTCAAGGATCACCGCCTGGCCCGGCTGGATTTCCGCCAGAGCCGCGCGGGCCAGCGCGGCCTTGGCGCTGGCGGCATGGGTCTCGCGCCAGGCGATCAGGCTTTCATAGACGCCCGAAGGCTGGGCCGAGACCGCGCCATGCAATTTGCGCAGAACCCCCTGCCGCGCGAGCACTTCGATATGACGGTGGATCGTCATGCGCGAGACGCCGAAGGCCTGGACCAGATCGTCGATCCGGACCTCGCCTTTCTCGATCACCAGTGCGGCGATCTCGTCGCGACGCCCCGGTTTTCCGGCGGCGCTGCTCATGCCAGCGCTTCCAGCTGCGGCCAGAGCGGCGCGAGCGAGGCGGCAAGATCGCAATGCAGCCGGTAGCGCGCGTCCATCCCGGCGCTGCGGGCCGGATCGGGCGCCCAGGTCTTGCCAAGCGCTGCAAGGTCACGCGGATCGGCGGTCGGGCTGTCAAAAAGCCCCACGCCCGAGCCTGCGCAAAGCGCTGCCGCCCAGGCGGCGGGTTCCTCGGTCGCCGTCACCGTGACTGGCAGGCCCAGAACATCCGCGAAGACCTGGGCGAAAAGCGGATTGCGTGAAATGCCCCCGGTCAGCAGCGCGGTTTCCGGCTGAAACCCATCGCGCAAAGCATCGACATGGATGCGGTGGTTGAAAGCGATCCCCTCGATCACCGCACGTAGCATATCGCCGCGGTCATGCCAGCCGCGCAGCCCGAGGAAACTGGCCGAAGCGCCTGCACCATGGGGGCTGCCGAAGAGATAGGGATGGAACATCAGGGTCGAAGGGCGCTGGAACGCGGATTCGATTTCGGGCGTGATCAGCGCGTGAAAGCTCTCGCCCGCCGCTTCCGCCTTTGCCCGATCACCGCCGCAAAGCGTATCAAGGAACCAGTCGTAATTCGCCGCCGAGGCTGGCGAGATCGACATATTGTTCCATTCGCCTTTCCGCAGCCCGTTGCGACAGAACCAGCGCGCATCGGTTTTGGCCGTATTCGAGACGGTTTCATTGATCGAATAGGTGCCGGCAACAATCGCGACGCGTCCCGCACCATGCCCGCCAATTCCAAGCGCCGAGGCGGTCACATCATGCAGCCCGGCAACAACAGGCGTGCCCTCGCGCAGCCCCGTCAGCCAGGCGGCGGCAGCGGTGACCTGGCCTATGATCTGATCGGGCAGCGAGACCGGCGGCAGCGCGTGTGACAATGCCTCAAGCCCGAAAAGCCTCAGGATTTCCGGGTTATAATCCTGGCTGTGAACATTGGTGAAACAGGTGCTCGCCTCGGTCAGATCGGTGCCGATCTCGCCCGAAAGGCAATAGCGCAGCCAGTCCTTGCAGGCGAGGATATGGCCGATTTTCGCGAACTGTTCCGGCTCATGCGCCTGGAGCCAGGCCAGGAGCGCAGTCGGCGCCGAAGCATGCGGCATCTGGCCCGACAGTTCCAGCGCGCGGGCCGAGATGCCATTCGCCTCCCATTCCGCCACCTGATCCGCCGCGCGGCTGTCGAGGGACAAGACCCCGGGCCCAAGCGCCGCACCATCGCGGTCGAGAAGATAAAGCCCGTCGCCATGCGCCGTTGCCGCCACCGCCGCTATATCACCGGCGCGGCCCGAGAGCGCGAGGGCCTCGGAAATCGCCTCGGCCGTCGCGGCCCAGAGCTGGTTCATATCGCGTTCGACATGGCGGGGGCGGGGCATCAGTTGCGGCAGACGCCGCCGCGCCACAGCAAGCGGGTTGCCCATGGCGTCAAACACGACTGCCTTGGTCACTGTCAGCCCATTGTCGATGCCGAGAAGGCAGGGACCGTGATCAGCCATGAAACAGATCTCCCGACCGCGCAACATGGGCGGCCCTACGGAATGCACCATCTCATGATGTTAATATAACATCAAGTGATGTTACATTGCCGGATCATCCCCCGCGAGCGGCGCGAGTTTCAACCGCACCCCCTCGCGCAGGAGCTGGCTGGCAAGCGTCGGATCCAGCCCGTCATCCACGATCACCAGGTCGAAATCCCGCAAGGCGGCCATGGAATGCAGCGCCCGGCGGGTAAATTTGGAGTGATCGGCCAACAGGATGCGGCGATCGGCGCAATTGAGCATGGCGCGCTTGATCTCGGTCATCTCGGGGCTTTGGTGAAAGGCCTGGCCATCGGTGATCGCGGCGGTGGACATGAAGGCGAGATCGGCGCGGAGCGCGCGAATGCTGGTCGCGGTCACCGGCCCGAGAAAGGCGTTGCACCAGTTGTGCAACTGCCCGCCCAGGCCGAGCAGGGTGATATGCGGCGTTGAGCGCAGCGCATTCATCAGCGTCAGTGAATTGGTGATCGCGGTCAGCGGCACGCGGGTGGTCAGATGCGGCACCATCTCGAACACGGTGGTGCTGTCATCGAAAAACGCGGCCTGACCCGGCTCCAGCTCCGCTGCGGCCATGGCGGCGATGGCGCGTTTCTCGGCGCCCTGACGGGAAGTCCGCCACAGATCTGAGGCCTCGATCAGGCTTGTCGGCGCAGCCGAGACCACGCCGCGCATCTTGCGCAAAAGCCCGCGCCCGGCGAGGTCATCAAGATCGCGATGCGCCGTCATCAGGCTGATCCCGAAACGCGAGGTCAGATCTTCGATCCGCATCGAGCCCTCGGCGATCACCGTCTCCGCGATCAGCTGGCGCCGCGCGATCTGGCGGGCATGGCGGCTGTCAGACGGAATCGCATCTCCGCCCAGAAGATCAGGGCGCGAATCCTGCAGCGGATCTGACCAGTATTTTTGCTCGGACATTTGGGCCTCCCGCCAGCCGGTTACTGCATTTTACCCGAAAGGCAAACGACGGCGATGTTCAGCGGAGGGAAAGCCGGGCCGGAACAATCCGGCACCGGCAGAAGGTAAAAGCGGCGGGCCGGGGACCGGCCCGCGCCGGGGCTCACTCCGACAGAACGAAGGGAGCGGTGTATTTGTCGACATTGTCCGCGGTGATCAGCAGGCAGTCAAACAGTTGCTTTTCCGATGCCGCGCCGGTTTCACCGGTTTTGATGAACTTGTCGGCCTGCACCACAGCTTCGCGCGAGAAGATCGCGACCGGCTGGAGAACGGTATATTGCAGCTCACCGGCCTTAATTGCCTCGACCGCGTCGGGCGAGCCGTCGAAGCCACCGACCTTGACCTGAGCCAGCTTGCCGGCCTCTTTCAGCGCGGCAATCGCGCCCAGAGCCATTTCGTCATTGCCGGCGATCAGGCCGATGACATCCGGGTTCGCCTGCAGGAGCGACTGGGTCTTCTGGTAGCCCTGGGTGCGGTCCCAGTTTGCCACTTCCTGACCGGCTTTCACCAGATCCGGATATTGGGTGATGACGGTTTCATAGCCGTTCGAACGGGTCGCGGCATTGTTGTCAGCCGGGTTGCCGAACAGTTCAACGAACTTGCCCGCGTCGCCAACGGCCTCGACCCATTGCTGGGCACCCAGAGCTGCGCCCTGAGCGTTATTCGAGACGAGCTGACCCTTGGCCAGACCTTCCTGGTTGATCTCGGCATTCACGAGGAAGACCGGAATGCCGGCATCGACGGCTTTCTGAACCGCACCGATCGAGCCATCGGCATTGGCCGGGTCGAGGATGATTGCGACCGACTTATTGGTGATGGCGGTGTCGACGAGGGTGCTCTCGGTATTGGTGTCGCCTTTATGCGAGGAGACATTGGCGGTGTAGCCAAGCTCTTCTGCGGTCGCTTTGGCGACTTCGCCCTCGGTGAACCAATAGGGGTTCGCCGGGTCATTGACGATGATGGTGATCAGGCCTTCGGCCGATGCGGCGAAAGCCATCATCGGCAGAGCGGCGGCAGCACCCATCAGCGCGCGGCGGGTCAGTTTAAGCATGTGTAATCCTCCCAGGGGTTGCATGCGGTCTTGCGGTCTTTGCCCCGGGCGCGGGAAAATGCCATGCGCCCGGGGCGAAGGAGATCAGGCTCAGGCTTTCCTCCCGCCTTTGCCGGTCTGGATCGAGTTCATCAGCACGGCGAGCACGATCACGCCGCCGGTGAAAACGGTTTGCCAGTAGGACGAGACGCCGGTGATCACGAGGCCCGCCGACAGGAAGCCGATCACGAAAGCGCCGAGCATGGTGCCGAGCACGGTGCCGCGCCCGCCGGTCAGGGCGGCGCCCCCGATCACCACCGCGGCAATCGCGGTCAGCTCGTAAGTCGTGCCTGCGGTCGGGCCGGCCGAGGTCAGCTGCGACGACAGGACCAGACCCGCCACCGCCGAAAGCATCCCCGACAGCGTATAAACGGTGACCTTGACGAATTTCACCGGCACGCCCGACAGCTCCGCCGCGCGCTCATTGCCGCCCGAGGCATAGAGCCAGCGGCCAAAAGCGGTGCGGCTGAGCACCAGCCAGGCGATGATCGCGCAGAAAGCCAGCACCAGAACCGAGATCGGCACGCCGGCGATCCGCTCGGATCCCAGCCATTTGAAGCCGGTATTGCCCAGATCGGGCGAGCCTGCGAGGCGGTTATAGGTCAGGCCATTGGTCATCAGAAGGGCGACGCCCCGCGCCACATACATCACGCCAAGCGTGGCGACAAAGGCAGGAACCTTCAGGTAAGCAACCAGCACGCCATTGACCGCGCCGACCAGCGCGCCCACGACCAGGGTGATCACCACAACCGCCCAGACCGGCGGATAGAGGATCACGCCAAGCGCGTCGATCTCAACGCCCTGCATCAGCGCGCCGCCGATTACGCCGCACAGCGCGAGGATCGAGCCGACCGACAGATCGATGCCGCCGTTCAGGATCACCAGCAGCATGCCGATGGCCAGCAGTCCGAAAATCGCGACCTGGCTGGCCATGATCAGGAAGTTCGAAGTCGTGAAGTAATTCGGTGAGAGATATGAAAAGACCGCGACAATCACGATCAGAGCGAAGAAAGCCCGGCCTTCAAGCAGAAGCTTCAGCAGGCTGAAACCTTCGCTCCTGGTGGCGGTGGCGGGTTTGGTGGTGTCGGACATTGTTCTGTTTTCCCCGAACTTCGCTCTTAAGCCGCGTGCTGTTCGCCAGAGGCGGCCATGATCATTTCTTTGGTGGCGTCTGCGCCGAATTCAGCCGTGATCCGGCCCTTGTGCATGACGATGATGCGATGCGCGATTGACAGGCATTCGCTGACTTCCGATGTCGTATAGACCACGGCGAGGCCCCGTTTCGCGCCATCGGCGAGCAGGCGGAACACCTCGGCCTTGGCGCCGATATCGATCCCGCGCGACGGCTCGTCCAGCAAGATAACCTGCGGATTGGTCGCCATCATCTTGCCAATGACCACCTTTTGCTGGTTACCGCCCGAAAGCGAGCCAATCGCGGCGTCCGGTCCGGAGGTCTTGACGGTAACGCGTTTGATCGAATCGGCGATCAGCGCCTTTTCTGCCCTTCGCGAGGTGAAAAGCCCGCGGGTAAAGGCGGTTATCGAGGCGAGCGACAGGTTCTGCCCCACCGACATCGTCTGCACCAGCCCGTCGCGCTGCCGGTCTTCCGGCACCAGTGCAAGCCCGCGCCCGATCCGCTGCGCGATGGAAAGATGCGAGATCTCTTCGCCTTTCAGCTCGATCCGGCCCGAGGCCGCATGCAGCCGTCCGGCCAGTGTCTCCATCAGCTCTGACCGCCCGGCGCCCATCAGCCCGTAAATGCAGACGACTTCGCCGGCCTTCACCTCAAGCGAGAGGTTGTCGACCACATTATAGGCATTGCCGCCCGGATCGGGGACGACCATGTTTTTAACAGCAAGCGCGGTCTGGCCGAATTCATACCCGTCCGGCGGCGTGCCGAGATTGTAATTCTCGCCCACCATATTGCGCACGATCCAGTTCAGATCGATGTCAGCGCGCGGCGCCCAGGCGGTCATAGCGCCATCGCGCAAAACCACGGCGTGATCGGTGATCAGCAGCGCCTCTTCCAGGTGGTGCGAAATATAGACGATCGACACGCCCTTGGAGGTCAGGTCATTGATCACCTTGAACAAAACCTCGACCTCGGTCGCGGAAAGCGCCGAAGTCGGCTCGTCCATGATCAGGATACGGCTGTCGACGGAAAGCGCGCGGGCGATCTCGACGATCTGTTGCTGACCAAGGCGCAGATCCTCGACCGGGGTGAGCGGGTCGATATCCTGCTCCAGATCCTGCATCAGCTTGCGGGCCTGGCGTTCTTCCTCGGCGAAATCGACGCCCATCGGGCCTTTGATCTCACGGCCCATGAAGATGTTGTCGCGCACGGAAAGATTGGGTGCGAGACTCAGCTCCTGGTGGATGATCGAGATGCCCAGATCGCGGGCATGGGTCGAATTCTGGAAATGGACCGGCTGGCCATCCAGGATGATCTCGCCCGAGGTTGGCTGGATCACGCCCGAAAGGATCTTCATCAGCGTCGATTTGCCGGCGCCGTTTTCGCCGAAAAGCGTGGTGACCTGGCCGCGATGAATGTCGAAATTCACGCCTTTCAGCGCATGAACCGCGCCGTAAGATTTCGCCACATTGCGCGCGGCGAGCACCACTTCGGCGGTGTCGAATTTGGCTGTTTCAGTGCTCATCACTGCACCGTCAAGCTGACGGGGGTGATGCGCCACATTTTGGCATTGATCAGGGTGAAGGCGCCGGTGACCTCAAGCGTCTTGCCGGTCAGGTTCGTGGTATCGATCCCGTCCAGCACAGCGGCTTTCATGGCGCGGTTGATCGCCGAACCGGCATCCTGATATTCGATCTGGTTCTTGAAGGCGCCGAATTCGATATCGCCGGGCGCATCGCGCAGGTCGGTGCCGTTGATCGCCGGCCCGGTCTGAAGCCGGACGCTGATCCCTTCCGGCATCCCGTCAATCGCCATTTCATAGACGCCTGATTTCGCCTCGCCCGCGACACCGGTGAATTTCACCATCATCACTGTCCCGGTGGTCGCCGGGGTGCCATATTCCTTCGCTGCCGCCGCCTTATCGGCCTGGACGGCCTGGGCCAGCGTCACCACATCCACCGCTTTCGCGATCACGACATCTTTGATGCGGGGAAATTCGGCCTGACCGTAAGTGTCGGGTGCGAAAGCCTGCTGGCGGGTATCAGATTCGGATCCGACCCTTACCACCCTGGTGTCGAGCGCGATTGCCGCGATTACGGCCAGAACAATCGCGCCGGCGATCCAGATCCTGCGACGGCTTTCACTGCGCGGCGCGGCTGCGGTTTCCAGGCTTTGGCTCATGTTTTGGTTCCCGGGAAAGTGATGTCTGAGAGAAGCGGCAGGCGCGGCATCAGAGGGCCAGTGCCAAAGCGGGCATGGCCGCCGGCGGCGAAGGCCAGAACGTCCGTTTGCATACCTTTAACTCCTCACCTTGCGACGGTCCCGGGTGTCACGCTCCTCAACGCGCTGGCTTTGGGCCAGGGGACTTTCGCCTTCGTTTGCAGTCATTGTGATATTATAGTGATATTTAATCCGTCAAGTAAGATATGAAATGGGGTGGGTGCAGGCTTTGAAATTTCCGGGAAGGCCGCGACGCTCCGGCCGATTCCTTTTGGTGTGGGGTGGGTACGGGCCCTGGCGGCGAACATGCTGCTGTTGCAGCCGGGCGTGCTGCAGGAGCAGCGAAATTGAATCGCAATTTATTGATTTAATGTGATTTAATAGCAGGATCTGGCGCAGATCCATCTCTGGATTCGCTATGATGGCCCGGCGCTGGTCATCGGCCTTTTCGGGATGGCAGGCGGAAAAACACCTGTCCGGATGCTGGTTTCTTTCCTCAAGAATATATGAAATAAATTACTTTGTCCGTAAAAAAATTCATTCACTATGGTATGATTGTGGGATATACCTCGCGCAGGGCTGCATGGTAAAATGCGGACCTGGATTTTTCAGCCGAAACGGGGGAGGTCGCGGATGCGACCGGATCGGCGGGAGGGATGGATTGCATATCGGTTTTCATATCGGGCGGCAGAGAGATCACGCTCCGGCCTCCCTCCGGCTCCGCACTGGCGTGACTGCCGCGAGGGCTGTCGTGGCGGCTGGGGGAGGGTCCGGACATGGCCGGCACTGATATTCTGATCGGAATTGACGCGGGCACTTCGGTGATCAAGGCGGTGGCCTTTGATCTCGCGGGGCGGCAACTGGCCTCGGCTGCGGTGCCGAATCGCTACGCGACCGCCGCTGACGGATCGGCGACGCAGCCGCTGGGCCAGACCTGGGATGATTGTGCCCGTGCCTTGCGTGAGCTTGGCGATCTGGTAGACGGGCTGGCGGGCCGTACCGCCGCGCTGGCGGTGACCGGACAGGGCGACGGCACCTGGCTTGCCGGGGCGGGGAACCGGCCGGTCGGTGATGCCTGGCTCTGGCTTGATGCCCGCGCGGCGCCGACGGTCGAACGGCTCGCCCATTGTGGTGAAAACCGCGCGCGGTTCGAGGCGACCGGGACCGGGCTTAACACCTGTCAGATGGGCAGCCAGATCGCCCATATGCAAAGCTTCCGGCCAGAATTGCTTGAGGCGGCAGAGGTCGCGCTGCATTGCAAGGACTGGCTTTACCTGAACCTCACCGGGGTGCGGGCCACCGATCCGTCAGAGGCGAGTTTCACCTTCGGGAATTACCGCAACCGGCAATATGATGATACGGTGATCGCGGCGCTCGGGCTCGAGTCGCAGCGTCATCTGCTGCCGCCGATCATCGAAGGCACCGAGGTCACGCATCCGCTGAGTGCTGCGGCTGCGGCTGCGACCGGGCTCAGGGCGGGAACGCCGGTCAGCCTCGGCTATGTCGATATGGTGATGACTGCGCTTGGCGCCGGGGTCTATGGCGGCGGCGGCGAGGATGTCGCCTGTTCGACCGTGGGATCGACCGGGGTGCATATGCGGGCGGTCAGATGGCAGGATGTGCATCTGAACGATGAAGGCACCGGCTATGTGATTTGCCTGCCGGTCCCCGGCGTGGTGACCCAGGTGCAGACCAATATGGCGGCGACCCTGAATGTCGACTGGGCGCTTGGCCTGGCCGGAGACGCGCTGAAAGCCTTTGGCCATGAGGTCAGCCATAAAGAACTGGTCTCGCGCATCGATGCCTGGCTTTCCGAAAGCCAGCCCGGCCAGATCGTCTACCACCCCTATATTTCCGAGGCCGGCGAGCGGGGGCCTTTCGTCAATGCCCAGGCCCGTGCGGGGTTTACCGGGTTTTCGCAATATCACGGCTTCCCTGATCTCCTGCGCGCAGTGACCGAGGGCCTCGGGCACGCGATGCGTGACTGCTACACCGCGATGGGCAAGCTGCCCGGAGAGCTGCGGCTGACCGGAGGTGCGGCGCGTTCCGGTGCTTTGCGCAAGATCTTTTCTGCCTCGGTTGATGCACCTGTCCGGGTCTCTGCCCGCGATGAGGCCGGAGCCGCCGGGGCCGCGATGATGGCCGCCGTTGCCATCGGTGCCTATAAATCCATGGATGATTGCGTCAACGAATGGGTGATCCCGCTTCTGGGCGCGCCCGAAGCCCCAGATGCGGGGCTAGTTGACGCCTATTCCCGCATCTTCCCCGCCTATCAATCGGCGCGGCAGGTTCTGGTCCCTGTCTGGGATCAGCTGTCCCGCGCCCGCCGCCCGTCAGGAGAATGACATGACCGATATGATTGACCTCTTTGTGATCGGGGGCGGCATCAATGGCGCCGGTATGGCGCGGGATGCAGCCGGGCGTGGCCTTTCCGTGGTGATGGCGGAAAAAGACGACCTTGCACAGGGGACATCCTCGCGCTCGGGCAAGCTGGTGCATGGCGGGCTGCGCTATCTGGAATATTACGAATTCCGTCTGGTGCGTGAGGCGCTGATCGAGCGTGAGGTGCTGCTGAACGCCGCGCCGCATATCATCTGGCCGATGCGCTTCGTGCTGCCGCATTCACCGACCGACCGGCCGGCCTGGCTCGTCCGGCTGGGCCTCTTTCTTTACGACCATCTGGGGGGGCGCAAAAAGCTTCCCGGCACCCGCACGCTGAACCTGCATCGTGACCCGGAAGGGGCTGCAATCCTCGATCAGTATAAAAAGGGCTTTGAATATTCCGATTGCTGGGTCGATGACGCCCGGCTGGTGGCGCTGAATGCGCTTGGCGCGGCGGAAAAGGGCGCGACGATCCTGACCCGCTCGCCGGTGACCTCGGCGGTGCGTGAGAATGGCGGCTGGACGGTGACGGTCCGCAATCATCAGGGCGCAGAGCAGGTTTACCGCGCGAAATGTATCGTGAACTGCGCCGGTCCCTGGGTTTCCGATGTAATCCAGAATGTCGCGCATACCAAATCGACGCGCGGTGTGCGGCTGGTCAAGGGCAGCCATATCATCGTGCCGAAATGGTGGGCCGGGCAAAATGCCTACCTGGTGCAGAACCACGACAAGCGGGTGATCTTCATCAACCCCTATGAGGGGAACATGGCGCTGATCGGCACCACCGATATCCCCTGGGAGGGCCGCGCCGAGGATGTCGAGATCAATGAGAGTGAGATCGACTATCTGCTGAAATGCGTGAACCGCTATTTCAAGGAAAAGCTGCGCCGCGAGGATGTCGTTCACGCCTATTCCGGCGTGCGGCCTTTGTTTGACGATGGCAAGGGCAACCCCTCGGCGGTGACGCGCGACTACGTCTTTGATCTCGACGAGACCGGCGGCGCGCCGATGCTGAATGTCTTTGGCGGCAAGATCACCACTTTCCGCGAGCTTGCAGAGCGCGGGATGCACAAGCTGAAACATATCTTCCCGCAGATGGGGCCGGACTGGACCGCCACCGCAAAACTGCCGGGCGGCGAGATGCCGAACGCCGATTATGAGAGCTTTATCGAGACCCAGCGGGAGGCCTTCCCCTGGATGCCGCGCGCGCTGATCCTTTACTATGCCCGCCGCTATGGCAGCCGGATGAAGGATCTCATCGCGGAGGCTGGCTCGGTTGAAGGCCTTGGCCGTCACTTCGGTGGCGATCTTTACGAGGCCGAGGTGAAATACCTGGTGGCGAAGGAATGGGCGATGGAGGCGGAAGACATCCTCTGGCGCCGCACCAAGCACAAGCTGCACCTGACCGACGATCAGATTGCGGAATTCACCGCCTGGTTTGACGGCTGGAAAGCGGGAGCGCAGGCATGAAACTGACGCTTTCGCTGAACACCAACCCGCTGGTGAACCGTTTCGCGGAACCGTCCGATCTGATCGAAACGGTGGCGCGCGATCTGAAGATCCGCGATCTGCAGCTGACGCATGAATTCATCAACCCGTCCTGGCCCGCCCCGGTGATCCGCCGCCTCACGCGCGAGATGCAGGCGGCCCAGGCGCGGACCGGCGTCCGGGTGACCTCCGGCATGACCGGGCCTTATGGGCGGCTCAATCACTTTGGCCACCCGGACCCGGATGTGCGCCGCTATTATACCGACTGGTTCAAGACCTTTGCCGATATCACCGCCGACCTGGGCGGGGTCTCGGTCGGCACTCAGTTCGCGATCTTCACCTATAAGGATTTCGACGACCAGGCGCGGCGCGAAGAGCTGACGCAGATCGCCATCGACCATTGGGCCGAGGTCGCGGAACATGCCAAAGGCGCGGGCCTGAAATATGTCTATTGGGAGCCGATGTCGGTGGGCCGCGAATTCGGCGAGACGATCCGCGAGGCCATCGCGTTGCAGGACCGGCTGACGGCTGCGAATATGGCGGTGCCGATGTGGATGATGGCCGATATCGACCATGGCGATGTCACCAGCCCGAACCCCGACGACACCGACCCCTATGCCTGGGCGCGGGCGGTGCCGAAATACTCGCCGATCATCCATATCAAACAGTCGATGATGGACAAATCGGGCCACAAGCCTTTCACCGCCGATTTCAACGCCAAAGGCCGCATCCAGCCCGAGCCGCTGCTCGCCGCTTTCCGCGAAGGCGGGGCGGTGGATAACGAGATCTGCCTTGAGCTGAGTTTCAAGGAGCGTGAGCCGAATGACCGCCAGGTGATTGCGCAGATCGCCGAAAGCGTCGCTTTCTGGGCGCCGCATATCGACACCGGTGTGCAGGACCTGCATATCTGACCCCGCCGCAACCACAGGACGAATATGGCACCGCGCCGCGACATTGATCCCGAAGAAAGCCTCGCAATCCGTGCGGCCTGGCTGCATTACGCAGGCGGACTGACCCAGGCTGCGGTGGCGAAACGGCTAGGGCTTGCATCCGTCAAGACCCATCGACTGATTGCCCGGGCGGTGCTTGAGGGCGCGGTCAAGGTCACGATTGACGGCGACATCGTCGAATGCGTGGAATTCGAAGACCAGCTGTCGCACCGCTACGGGCTGGATTACTGCGAAGTGGCGCCGGATCTGGGCGAAGAGGGGATGCCTCTGCGCGCCCTCGGCATGGCGGGCGCCGGTTTCTTGCGGCGCGAGATTGAGCGCGGCGAGACGCCGGTGATCGGTCTGGGCCATGGCCGCACCATGCAGGCAACCGTGCGCCAATTGCCCAGGATCAATGCATCCGGCGTCAGCTTTGTCTCGCTTTTGGGCGGGCTTACGCGCAATTACGCGGCCAATCCGCATGACGTGATGCACAGCCTTGCGGAAAAGACCGGCGCAATGGCCTTTGTGCTGCCGGTGCCGTTCTTTGCCCGCTCGGTCACCGATCGCGAGGTTCTGCTGTCGCAGCCGGGCGTGCGCGAGATTTTCGACCTCTCGGCCGGGGCCGGGCTGAAGCTCGTGGGGATCGGCACGGCGGATGCCGGGGCGGGGCTGGTGGCCTCGGGCATGATCGAGCCGCGCGAGATCGAGGAGATCACCGCCACCGGAGGCGCGGGCGAGATGCTTGGCCATTTCTTTGACGCGCTCGGGCGCGAAGTGGAAACCAGCCTGACCGCCCGCACGCTTTCGGTCGGGTTCCGGCCCGGGGGCGACCGCATCGTCGCCATCGCGGGCGGTGCCGACAAACATCACGCCATCCGGGCCGTGCTGGCCAGCGGCCGGCTGAGCGGGCTGATCACAGATGAGCCGACAGCGCGCGCGCTGCTGGACTGAAGAGGAAAGAGAATGGCACAAGAGACCTGGACCGGGAAAACCTGGATCGGCACCAACTGGAAGATGCATAAAGACTGGGCCGCAGCAAAGCGCTTTGCAGAGGGCCTGATCGCATCTGATGCGGATCGCGACCCGCGCATCCAGCGCTTTATCATTCCGCCCTATCTTTATGTGCGTGAGATCAAAGAGATGCTGAAGGACACTTCGGTCAAGGTCGGCGCGCAGAACATGCATTGGGAATCCGAGGGGGCCTTTACCGGCGAGATTTCCCCGATGATGCTGAAAGATGCCGGTCTCGACATGGTTGAACTCGGCCATTCCGAGCGCCGCGAGATGTTTGGCGAAACCGATGAAGGCGTCGGGCTGAAAACCGAATCCGCGATCCGCCACGGGCTGGTGCCGCTGATCTGCATCGGAGAAACGCTGGAAGACCGCAATTCGGGCCGCGCGCCCGAGGTGCTTGCGAAACAGACCCGTTCTGCGCTGGAGCGCCTCAGCCCCGCACAGAAACAGGCAGAAATCCTGCTGGCTTACGAGCCGGTCTGGGCGATTGGCGTCGGCGGCATCCCGGCGAAAGCCGATTATGCTGATGCGCGCCAGGCCGAAATCATCGCGGTCGCAGAAGAAGCGCTGGGCCGTCGCGTGGCCTGCCTTTATGGCGGCTCGGTCAATCCCGGCAATTGCGAGGAACTGATCCAGTGCCCGCATATTGACGGTCTTTTCGTCGGTCGCTCGGCCTGGGAGGTCGAGGGCTATCTGGCTATCATGGCGCAAGTCAGCGCTAAACTGTGAGGAAACGGAAATGAAACTGGCAATTGCAGGCGACAGCGCCGGTGAAGGTCTGGCGAAAGTTCTCGCCGATCACCTGAAAGGCAAATTCGAGGTCTCGGAAATCTCGCGCACCGATGCGGGCCCGGATGCGTTTTACGCAAACCTCTCGGATCGCGTCGGATCTGAGGTCATGGCAGGCAAATATGACCGCGCGATCCTCGTCTGCGGCACTGGCATCGGTGTCTGCATCGCGGCGAACAAAGTGCCGGGCATCCGCGCAGCACTGACCCATGACACCTATTCCGCCACCCGCGCGGCTTTGTCGAACAACGCCCAGATCATCACCATGGGCGCGCGCGTCATCGGGCCGGAACTGGCGAAAGCCATTGCCGACGCCTGGCTGTCTGAGACCGAAAACTTCGACGCCGCCGGCAAATCCGCCAGCAATGTCGATGCCATCGACGCGGTCGGCGCGAAATACAACGCGAAGCTTTCGGGCGGCTGAGCCCCATTGAACAACAAGCCCCCTGGGGCTATCCCCGACGGGGCCTGTCGGGGCGCGAACTCCTCCTCCTCTCGCGCCCCACCTTACTTGCGGAGTTGCCGATGCTGATCCTGCCCGCTGATCACGCGCCTGACGGGATGCGTCTTGAAGATCACCTGACCGGCAAATCCGGCCCGGTTTCCGTGATCCGCGCCTTTGCCGGGGCGCTTCCCGGGATTGCGGCGCGGCTGGCGGCGGGGCGGCTTTATTCCGATCCGGCAGCGGTGATCGGCATCAATGAAAGCGGCGACAAGCAAAAGGCGATGGATGACGCGGCGCATCATTATGTGCTGCCATATCTGCGTGAGGCGGGCGTCCGGCTTGTATTGTCGGAAGAGGCCGAAGAAATCGTCACGCTGAATCCCGACGGGCTCTGGGATGTGTCGATGGACCCGATTGACGGCTCGAACTCCATCGGGATCGGGGCGCCGCTGGGGATGTTCTTCGCGGTCTTCCCGGCCAAAGGCACGGATTTCCTGCGCCCCGGCAGCGAGATCGTCGCGGCGGGGTATGCCTCGATCGGCCATTCGCTGGATTACGGATTTACGCTGGGAAATGGTGTCCAGATCTTCGGGTATGACCCCAAAGATCATGATTTCCGCCAGACGCATGCCAATGTCATGCTCAAGCCAAAGGCCTCGACCATTGCCTATAACGCCTCGAACCAGCGGCATTGGGCCAAAGGATTGCAGGATTGGGTCTGTGATATCGAACTCGGCCGCGACGGTCCGCGCGGGCGTGATTTCAACATGCGCTGGCTTGCGGCGGCGGCGGGCGAGCTGCACCGTATCCTGATCGAGGGCGGCGCGTTTCTCTATCCTGCCGACAGCCGCAAAGGCTATGAAAACGGGCGTTTGCGCACGCTTTACGAGGCGTTTCCAATTGCCTTCCTGATCGAACAGGCGGGCGGCAAGGCCACCGATGGCGTCAGCACGATCCTGACGCGCCTGCCCCTGGCCCATCACGAACACACGCCCCTGGTCTTTGGTGCGGCGGAAGAGGTCGATCTGATCCGTGATTACCTGACACGCTGATCAGAAAACCGACCAGCCCATCCGCTGCGACAGCATTTCCAGCGCCTCGGTGCCCAACAGCGAATTGCCATTCGCATTCAGCCCGGGCGACCAGACGGCAATCGACGCCACCCCCGGCACCACCGCGAGGATCCCGCCTCCGACCCCGCTTTTCCCGGGTAATCCAACGCGGTAGGCGAAATCGCCCGAGCCGTCATAATGGCCGCAGGTCAGCATCAGCGCATTGATCCGCCGCGCGCGCACGTTCGAGACCACCGAACGCCCCGTGACCGGATTGCGGCCCCCATTTGCCAGATAGCCCCCGGCGCGGGCCAGTTGCGCGCAGCTCATGGTGACGGCGCAATGGTGGAAATAGACGCCCAGCACATGGTCGGGCGGGTTCGTCAGATTGCCCCAGGAATGCAGGTAATTCGCAAGCGCCGCGTTGCGAAAGCCGGTCGCCTTTTCGGCGCGCGCCACCGCCGGATCGGCGCTGATCGTGTCATCATCCGAGATGAAACGCAAAAACCGCAGGATCTCGCCAATCGTCTCACGCGGCGCCCGGGCATGCGCCAGCAGCGCATCCGCCACCACCAGCGCGCCCGGATTGATGAACGGGTTGCGCGGGATGCCCTTTTCCTGTTCCAGCAGCACGATGGAGTTGAAGGCGCTTCCCGAAGGTTCGCGCCCGACACGACGCCAGAGCGCATCGCCATACATCCCAAGCGCCAGTGTCAGGGTGAAAACCTTGGAAATCGACTGGATGGAGAAAGGCAGATCCGCCTCGCCGGCGGTGAAAAGCCCGCCCTCATTCAGCGCGACGGCGATGCCGAAATGCTTCGGGCTGACATGGGCCAGCGGCGGGATGTAATCGGCGGGATGCCCGCGCTCTTCGCGGCTCGCGAGCGTGGCGGTGATCTCGTTCAGGATATCTTGCAGCTTGTCCATCACGCCAGCCTGCCCGTCACGCCCCCGCGCTGGCAAGCCCCATCCTGGCTGACCCTGTCAGCGCCGCACCAGCACGCGGCGTCGTTTGGCGGCCAGATCGGCGGGCAATCCGGTGCGGATCTGCATCACCGGCGGGATGCAGCCAAGGCCGGCGGCGAGGCGGGTGACGGCATGTTCCATCGCCGGCCCGGCGATTTCCCCGACCGTGGTGTCGAGCCAGATTGTCAGTTGCCCGGCCTCTTCGATCACCCGGTAATCCCGCACCGGCACCGGCAGGGTCGCCACTGCCTGGCGGATCGCGTCCGAGGGCACCATGCGCGGCCTGCCATCCGCGCCGGCCCACCACAGGATGTCATCGCTGCGCCCTTCAATCCGTTTCAGCCGCTGGCTCGCACAGCCGCAGGGGCAGGGCTCCGGGTCGGGGATCAGCACATCATCCAGCCGGTAGCGCAGGATCGGCAGGCTCTGCCGGGTGAAATCGGTGATCACCGGGCAAAAGGCGCCCGTCGCGTCGTCGATCACATCGCGGTCGAAATGGATATAGCGCTCGTTCAGATGCAGCGACCCGTGGCGACAGGTATAGCCCAGAACACCTTCGGTGCATTGGTATGCCTGGTCGGGACGCAGGCCGAAAACGGTCTCGATGAGCGCGCTGTCTTCGGGAGAGAGCACTTCGGCGACCGAGATGATTCGCTTTGGGCGAATGCGGATCTGCCCCGCCGCCTGCGCCTTTGCGATCAGGCCGAGGATCTGCGCCGGGGCGATCAGCACGGTCGGGTTCTGGTGGTTCAGCAGGGGCAGATGCACCTCAAACTCAGACAGAAGATCGTAGAAACGGAACTGCATCAGCGGGTTCGAAAGGCTTTCATAGAGCGCGTTATTCGCGCGCAGGAAAAACGCGATCCGCTGACGCGACAGGAGTGGCGCGGGCCAGAACCGGCCGCACATCACCGCCGCCCAGAGCGCGCGTTCGCGTTTATCGCTGAGAAACAACCCGCGCTGCCCCGAGGTGCCGGTGGAAAGCCCCACCGCCACCTCGCCGATCATCGGGGAAAAATCACGGCTCTCTTCGGATTTCAGCGCTATATCCAGGGCCTGATCGCGATGAATGCCGCAGGTATTGATGAGGGTAAAATGCTCCATCAGCCGGGCCTTGTTCATCATCGGCCATTCCGCAATTCGCCTCGCGGCATAGGGCGCGTGAAAGGGCGAGCGCGGCATGATCTGCTCGCGCAGGCGGCGCAGCCCGGCGGCCTGCCAGGCGATGATTTCCGCACGCGAGCGAAAGCCGTGTCCGTAACGTGCGGCCAGAAAGGCGGTGAGGGGCGAGGGGGTCACGCAAAGGCCTCCGGGCAATGGGACGGCCAGAAGGTGATGTCGGGCCGGTTCCGGGCGAGATCGGCCAGCGCCGAGAAAGTGGCGAGATAGGCCGCTGCATCGCCAAGGCGGCGCAGGGTGTAATCGGGCGGCGGGCAGCCATCGCGCAGCGCCTGGCGGCTCCATGCGGCATCGGCGATCAGAAAGGCCGGGCCGCCGGTGGTCCGGGGCAGATAAAGGCCGAACTGACCATGACCATGCCCGGGCAGGGCCACCGCAAGCAGGCTGCCGGTGCCGGAAATGTCGTGAAACGGTCCCAGGCTGCTGCCGCCCTCCGGGGGCGGGACCTGCGGGAAACCTTCGAAAAACTGCGGTGACAGAGCCTGAAGCCGCCGTCGGAGCCCTTCGGGGCACCCCGCTTTCAGCGTGGCGAGGCGGCTGCCCTGATGCAGATGCGCCCAGGATTTGCGCGAGGTGAGGACGGGTGGGATCGGATCCATCCCGAACAGCCCCGCGACATGATCGGCATGGAGATGCGAGAGCACCACGTGCCGGATCTGCGCGCCGTGGCGGCCGAGCTGCGCGGGCAGGCGCTGGTCCCTATCCAGATGCGCCGGCGTGAGCCAGCGGTAGAAGCGTTCCGGAATGGGGCGGGTTGCCTCGAAAAAGGCAGGTCCGTAGCCGGTATCGAACAGGATATCGCCGAGGCCCGGATGGCGGATCAGCACGACACCGGCGGGAAAGCGGATCGGCCACCAGCCCGCATCCCGGCGCGACAATCGTGCGGGCGCGCTGCAATAGCCGACGCGAAACGGGATGATCTCAGGCAGCATAGTCACGCATCCCTTCGGCAAGGGTCACTTGCGGGCGATATCCCAGATCGGCCCGTGCGGCAGAGATGTCGAGTGTCAGGCTGCGTCCCAGCGAGGCCACGGCCTGGCGGGTCAGTATCGGCTCAATATCGGGGCGAAACAGGTGATGCATGGCCTCGAACCCGGTGGCGATTGCCATGGCAAGCCCATAGGGCAGGTGCCTGCGGCGCGGGGTGAGGCCAAAAAGATCCGCCGCTGCATCAGCAAGACGGTCGAACCGCCAGCTCTCGCCCGAGGTGATGTTGAATACCCGCCCTCCGACCTTGTGGGCGTGATCTGCGGCCAGAACCATCGCGCGCGCGGCATCCGAGACATGGGTGACATCAATCAGCGCCGCACCGCCCGAGATCAGGGGCAGCGTCCCGCGCCGCATTGCCGCCAGAAGGCGCGGCATCAGCGCCCGGTCGCCGCGCCCATAGATCGCGCGGGGGCGCAACGCCACCACCCGCATCGCGCCGGGCTGGTCATAAGACAGTACCAATGCCTCGGATTCCGCCTTGGTGCGGGCGTAATGCGTGGCAAAGCGTGCGGGCAGGGGCGCGTCCTCGGTCAGATCCAGCCGGTCGGTGCCATTGGCATAGATGCTGGGGGAGGAGGCAAAGATGAACCGCTTCACCCCGGCGTCGCGCGCCGCGTCCAGCAGTCTGCGGGTTGCGTCGACATTCAGCGCCTGGAAGTCACGGGCGCGTCCCCAGGCCGAAGACAGGGCGGCACAGTGGAAAACAGTCTCTGTGCCGGCCAAAACCGGCGCAAGCGGCACCGGATCGCAGAGATCGAGCGGCAGAAATTCCGCGCCCTGCTGCACCAGTTCTGCCCCGGCCCGCAGATCGCGGCCCTGGCCGGTGACTCTGACACCTGCGGCCATCAACTGGCGCGCGATGCCGCCGCCAAGACACCCTGTCGCCCCTGTGATCAGAACCGCCATCAGCAGCGCACCACCATGCCACCCAGCGACAGCCCCGCCGAGGTGCCGATCAGCATGGCAAGTTCGCCGCGCTGCAGGCGCCCCGAGGTGATCGCGTGATGCAATGCGGTCGGGATCGAGGTCGCGATCTGATTGCCCAGCTGCCCGAAGGTCCGGACCACCTTTTCGGGCGGTATTCCCAGCCGCGCCAGACCATGATCCAGCGCCGGGCCAGAGGCCTGATGCGGCACGATACAGGCCAGATCGCTGTAACCGACACCGGCCTCGTCCATGAGCGCCCGGAGGAAACGCGGCAGGTAGCGCGCGGCGATGCGAAAGGCGGTCTGCCCATCCATATGAAACACATTGGTCCGGTTGAGCAGTTCCGGATCGCGGGTGCCGCCGTAACGGGTGCCGCCGCCCTCAAGCACGCAGGCGGCCTGGCCTTCGGAATAGGTTTCAAAACGGCTTGCCAGCACGCCTTCGCCCGCATCTGCGCCCAGAACCACCGCCGCCGCGCCATCGCCGAAGATCGCTGCCGTATCGGGTTCGGACCAGTCCAGCCCGACCGAGGCGATGTCGGCGGAAAACACCAGCACCCGGCGCGCGCGCCCGGCGGCAATCTGCATCGCGGCCAGATCCAGCGCCTGCACGAAACTCAGACAGGTCGCATTCACGTCATAAGAGGGAATGCCCGACTTCCCCAGCCCAAGCCGTGCCTGCACCAGTGTCGCGGTCGACGGGATCGCCTGTTCCATCACCCCGCAGGCGCCAAGGATCAGATCGAGATCGCCCGCGCGGATCCCGGCCACCTCAAGCGCCTGGCGCGCCGCTTCGGACGCCATCATCGATGTGCTTTCCTCGGGTCCGGCAATATGGCGGGCGGCAAGCCCGTAGCGACGTTCGGTGGTGCCCGCAGCCCAGCCGAACCGCTGGTCAATCGCGGATGAGGCAAGGCGCTGTTCCGGCAGATACATACCCGTACCGAGAATCCGCATCGCCTGGGGGCTGTCCGGATGGGATGAACTCTGCATGATGCACCTTATTGAACAATGTTCATTAACCCTTGACCTGGGCCGGGCTTTACGTCAAGAAGTTTTTGAACGATGTTCAGTATGCAAAACCTTACGGAGGCGAATATGAGCCGACCCCAGCGTGTGCCGCGGGCAGAGCTGCGCCAGGCCATCCTTGAGTCTGCACGCGGGATCCTGGATCGCGAAGGCGTCCCGGGTCTCTCGGCCCGCGCGATCGCGCGTGAGGTCGGGTATACGGCAGCCTCGATCTACAATGTCTTCGGCTCGATGTCGGATATTCTGATGGAGGTGAACCGCGAGACCTTTGCCCGGCTTGAACAGCTCTTTGACACACTCCCCGAGGCAGGCACCCCTGCAGCGCGGCTGCATCTGATTTGCCAGAGCTATATTTCTTTCATGCGCCGCAACCCGGCTCTGTGGAGCGCACTTTTCGGCGGTATGCGCCAGCGCGAGACCTTTCCCGACTGGTATGGCGAGGCGGTCCGGGGCCTGATGGGGCGGCTGACAGAGCTGCTCCGCGAACATGCGCCCGATCTGGATGACAATCGTGCCATGCGGCTGACCGAGCAGCTTTATGTATCGGTTCATGGCGCGGTGGCGCTGGAGGTGGATCGCCGGCTCGACATCCTGACCACACAAAGCGCCGGCGAGATCGCGGCTTCGGTGCTGGATGCGATGCTCAGCCGGCTCAAGCCGAAGGGCTAAAAAATGGCGGGGGCTTTCATCCTTGGTTCTGCGCGCTGCGGGTCGACGCTGGTTTCGGATCTGATCCGGCTGCATCCCGAACTGCTCAGCCTCTCGGAGGTGTTTTCCACTGCCGGCGCGCGGGCCTTCCCGCCCGGGCAGCTTTCGGCGCGGCGCTTCTGGCGTGGCCTCGCGGAGCCGACCCGGATCGGCGCGCTGGCCGGCAATCCGCTGCGGGCGCCGCGTGAGTTTCTCTATGGGTGCCAGGAGCGCAACCGCCATGACCCGTTTCGCTGCCCGCCGCTCCTCCAGGTCGCTCTGCCGCATCTGACGGACGCGCCCGATGACCTTTTCGACCAGCTGGCGGCGGAGGTTGCTGCATTTCCCCGGCAAAGCGTTGCGGATCACTACCGCCAGCTGTTTGGCGCGATGGCCATGGCCCGCAATCGCCGGCTCTGGGTTGAACGTTCGGGCGGCTCGCTGGTGGCGACGCGGACGCTGGCGCGCCTGTTTCCCGAGGCGCGCCTTGTCCTTCTGACGCGGAGCGGCCCGGAAACCGTGCTCTCGATGAGCGATTACCCCGCCACCAGGCTGGCCGCGCGGATGTGGCAGCGGATGCTGGGCCTTGGCATCGACCTTCTTGACCCTGACAGCCATTACGGGCGCGGGCGGATCTGGCGGGTCCTGCAGGCGCTGAGCGTCGCGATGCCGGTCACGCCGATGCTGGATAAGCCCGCCGATCCGCTGCTGCTGGCGCGGTTCTGGTCGGCCATGGTGATCCGGGGCGCGCACGCGCTTGCGGCCCTGCCACATGCGCGCTGGCATCACCTTTCTTATGAGGCACTGGTCGCGGCGCCGGAGGCGGAACTGGCGGCGCTGGCCTTGTATCTGGATGTATCGGCCCCGGCGGGCTGGCTGAGGGAGGCCGGAGCCCGGCCGGAGCACCGCCCGTCTCGCGCGGACCGGCTTGCCCCCGCTGAGAGGGCGCGTCTTATCGCGGCCTGTGCTCCGGGCGAGGCCGCGCTTGCCGCCCTGATCCGACGCTGACCCATGCCTGATCGGGGCCAGTGCGGGCGGCAGATCCAGACCGATAGCCTGCGCGGAATATGGCAAATCCGGGGAATTAAGATCCTGTTTTAATGACTCGAATGCCTCCGGCCTCAGCTGTGAAAACCTCGTCTTAAGCACGCTTCTGCTTTGCTCATCTTCGCGATGGGTGAGGGTCGGAAACTCAGATGACCCCGCCGCTAAGGTGGAAAGGGGTTTGTCATGAAACGTGTCTCGACCCGGGTGCGGGCGGGCTTTGCTGTCCTGTGCTTTTCAATAGCCAGCGGTGCAATACCACCGCTCAGTCCGGGAAAGGCCCTGGCGCAGATGCGGCCCACCCATATCGGCACGATCAGGGTGGTGCGGGCCGACCCGGGCGGTCTGATCGCGACCAGGGAACGCGAGGTTCAGCGCCTGCGGGCCAGCGGCGACCGCGTCGAGCTGCGTGGCACCTGCAATTCGGCCTGCACGATGTATCTCGGGCTCGACAATATCTGCGTCCACCGCCGCGCGAGCTTTGGCTTTCATGGCCCGAGCTCTTACGGCAAGCCGCTGCCAAAGCCGGAATTTGACCATTGGTCGCAGATCATGGCGCAGCATTACCGCGAACCACTTCGCAGCTGGTTCATGGAAACGGCGCGTTACAGGCTCGACAACCCTCTCCGGGTGAGCGGGGCAGAGCTGATCCGCCTCGGCTATCCGGAATGCTGATGGGCCCGGGCCGGCAGATCAGCTGATATCCACCGCCCGGCGATAGGCGCGCTGGCCGTAAAGCAGGGTCGCGGGGTCTTCCGACAGGGTCACACCGGTGACATGGCCGACAAAGATATGATGGGTTTCCCAGTAAAGCGCGGTGGCAAGGCGGCATTCAAACACCGCCGTCGCCCCCGCGATTTTCGGCTGGCCAAGGCTGCCCGGTTGCCAGGGCACCTGGTCGAAGCGCGCGTCATGATCGGCCATACCGCTGCGGCCGGCAAAGATATTGGCGATCTCGTGCTGGCCTTCATGCAGCAGATTGGCGCAAAAGGCGCGGTTTTTCAGGATCGCTGTCGCGGTCGAGCTGCGGTGATGGATACAGGCCAGCAGCGAGGGATGGTCGCCATCCGCCGAAACAGAGGTCAGCGAGGAAATCGTCACGCCAAAGCGCCCGCCTTCTCCATCCGTGGTGGCGACGGCGACAAAGGTCGCAGCCCGGCTCATGCCTTCGACAAAACATCTGCGCAGTTCCGGGTCCATTGATGGGTCTCCTGTACGTTAGTACAAATTTATTGCATTGAGCGGGCAGGAAATGCCAGCGAAAATCGTGCCTCAGCCGGGGTCTTTGGCAATGCGGTCCTGCCAGAACGGGCGCTCCAGTCGGAACACATCGCGCGTGCGCACATAATCCGCACCAAAAGACCGCCCGACGAGGTCAAGCCCGGGCGTGTCGACATGGCCGCGCGCCTCATCCAGCACGAAACGGTCCTCGATATGGATCGACAGCACCTCGCCGACAATCAGCGTCTGCCGGGGCCCGGTCGCTACCCGCTGCAGGAGGCGGCATTCCAGCGCCACGGGGCTCGCGGCTATCCGGGGCGGTGCGACTTTGACCGAAGGCGTCACTTCCAGCCCGGCCAGCTCTGCCTCGCTCACGCCTTCGGGCGCGTCGATCGAGGTCAGGTTCATCGCCCCGGCCAGCGCGAAAGGCACCAGGTTCACCACGAATTCACCGCTGTCGAGGATGTTCTGCGCCGAATGCTTCAGCCCGCCGTCACGGCCCGGGCTGATCCCCAGTACCACGGTGGGCGGCTCATCTCCCATCACGTTGAAAAAACTGAACGGCGCGATATTCACCACGCCGGCGGCGGATTTCGTCACCACCCAGGCGATGGGGCGCGGCATGACCGTGGCGACGAGCAGCTTATAAGCGATCCCTGCCGCGTTACTTTCCAGATCGAAATGCAAATCTCAGCCCTCTTCCTTGCACTGATGTGCCAGCGCAGCAATCAGATCAGTGCGGGTGACGATGCCCAGGATACGTGCGCCTTCAAGCACCGGCACGGCGTCATTCGGCCCCTCGGCCAGCAGCGGCAGCAGATCATGGACCGGCGTGCCGGGGCTGCGGGTCGGCACATGGGGATCCATCACCTCCCGCGCCCGAACGGTACGCCCGCCCGCAGCGCCCAGCAACCGCGCAAGATTTGCAGTGAAACGGGTGCCGCTCAGCCGGGCGTCTTCGGCGCCGCGCCGGATCAGGTGGATCTGGAAGATCACGCCCAGATAGCTGCCATCCGCCGCCACCACCGGCAGTGAGGTAAAGCCCCGGTCGCGAAAGATCGCGCCAACCTCGGTCAGGGGCGTCTCAGGGCCAACGGTCACAAGGTTGCGCGACATGATCTCGCCGCAGGTGATGCCTTCGGTCTGGTGCCGTGCGGCCAGCAGCTCGGCGGCCGAGATCAGCCGGGCGAGGTCTTCAACGCCGATATTGGCGCTCTGGTGAAACTCTTGCAGCAGCCCGGCGAGTTCAGCGCGCGAAACGCCGAGCCGGTCAAGCGGGCGCGGCTCGGGCTGGCCGGGGGCGGCGGTGGCAGGCTGACGGAACGGATAGCGCCGCCCGGTCATCGCCGCCGCCAGCGCCGCCACCGGCACCAGCGCCAGCGTGCCAAGCGCGACCGGCACCAGCACATAGAAAAAGCCGAGCTCCGCCGCCGCGTGCGGGGCCAGCACTGTCGCCAGCGCAACCGCCCCCCCGGGCGGATGCAGGGCGCGACAGAGATGCATCGCCAGCACGGCCAGCGCCGGGGCCAGCACGATCCGCAGCTCCGGCGTCTCGATGGTCAGAACCAGCGCCACGCCGATAAGGGCCGAGACCGCATTCCCCACCACCGCCGACCAGGGCTGTGCCAGCGGGCTGTTCGGCAGGGCGAATAAAAGCACCGCGCTGGCACCAAAGGGCGCAATGACGAACAGCCCCCAGGCCGAGGCGCCAGGGTCGGGGCTGAGGAACAGGATCAACGCCACCATGCCGACAAACATGCCTGCCGTGGCGCGCAGGGTTTCGGTCCAGCCGGTAAAGCCCATTGCGGGGCCGGCATGGCGCAGCGTCCGGCGCAGATATGGTCCCATGATGGCCTCCTGTTGCGGCGTGTCACTCTGCCCGATCAGCGGGCGAGTGCAAGCAGCCCGTCACAATCGAGATGGGTTTCCATATGATCGGCAAGGCGGTCAAGGATGCGCTCCACTTCGGCGCCGTATCGGGTTGCGCCCGCGGTGATGCCGAAATCCTTCAGCCAGGCGGCGCGGAAGGCATCACTGGTGAAAAGCCCGTGGAGATAGCTGCCCTCGACCCTGCCATCGGGCGAACGCGCGCCTTCCGGCTGGTCGCCGAGACAGGCAAAGGGGCGGGCGCGGTCAGCGCCTTCGGTCCGTCCGATATGGATCTCATAGCCGGTCACATCGAGGCCGGTGGCGGCATGGCGGGCCGTGACCCGCGCCAGCCGCTTGTCGCCCGACATCACCGTTTCCACATCAAGAAGGCCAAGCCCCGGCGTCACCCCCGGCGCGCCTTCGATCCCATCGGGATCGGCGACCGAGCGGCCCAGCATCTGATAGCCACCGCAAAGCCCGAGGATCCGCCCGCCGCGCCGGCGATGCGCGAGAATGTCGATATCCCAGCCCTGTTCGCGCAGAAACGCCAGATCTCCGCGTGTCGATTTCGACCCAGGGATCACCACAAGATCGGTATCACCGGGGATCGCCTGACCGGGAAGGATCATCGAAACTGTCAGATCCGGCTCGAGTTTCAGCGGGTCAAGATCGTCGAAATTCGCGATCCGGCTGAGGGCCAGGCAGGCGACTTTCACCCGGCCGGTGCCCGAGGCCGCAAGGTCGAGCGCGTCCTCTGCCGGCAAAAGCCGGGCATCGCGAAACCAGGGCAGAACGCCAAAACCGCGCCAGCCGGTCCGGTCCGCGATCAGCCGGTAGCCATCATCGAACAATGAGGGATCGCCGCGAAAGCGGTTGACCAGAAAACCCGCGATCTGCGCGTTATCGGCCGCATCCAGCACGGCCTGGGTGCCGACGATCTGCGCGATCACGCCGCCGCGATCGATGTCGCCTGCCAGGACCACCGGCACATCGGCGGCCAGGGCGAAACCCATATTGGCGATGTCATTCCTGCGCAGATTGACCTCGGCGGGGCTGCCTGCACCCTCGACAATCACAAGATCGGCCCTGGCTTTCAGACGCTGGAAGCTCTCCTGCACCGCTCCGGCGATCTTCGGCTTCATGGCGGCGTAATCCTTAGCGCGCACCGAGGTCAGGCGCTTCCCCTGCACCACGACCTGGGCTCCGGTATCGGTCTCGGGTTTCAGCAGGACCGGGTTCATATCGCTATGTGGTGCGACCCCGCAGGCCAGGGCCTGCAATGCCTGTGCCCGGCCAATCTCGCCCCCGTCCACCGTCACCGCGGCATTGTTCGACATGTTTTGTGGCTTGAACGGCAGGACCGAAAGCCCCCGCCGCCGCGCCACCCGGCAAAGCCCGGCGACCAGCAGCGACTTGCCGACATTCGAGCCGGTGCCCTGGATCATCAGCGCCCGGCCAGGGGGCTGGCCCGACATCAGAACTCTACCCCGGCCTGGGCCTTAACTCCGGCGCGGAACGGGTGTTTCACCATCGCCATTTCCGTCACGAGATCGGCCATTTCCACCAGTTCCGGCTTTGCATTGCGCCCGGTCAGCACGACATGGGTCATCGGCGGTTTCTCATCGCGCAGAAACTCCAGCACCTCGGCCAGATCAAGATAGTCATAGCGCAGCGCGATATTGATCTCGTCCAGCAGAACCATGCGGTTCCGCTCGTCCCGGATCAGCTCTTTCGCCTTTTCCCAGGCGCGCGCCGCTGCGGCCTTATCCCGCTCCAGGTCCTGGGTCTCCCAGGTAAAGCCTTCGCCCATCGTGTAGAACTGGCAGAGACCTCCGAAATTCTTCAGGATCAGATCGCGTTCGCCGGTCGACATCGCGCCCTTGATGAACTGCACCACGCCGCAGGGCATCTCATGCGCGATGCAGCGCAGGATCATCCCGAAGGCGGAGGAGCTTTTGCCCTTCCCCGGCCCGGTATGGACAATGATCAGCCCCTTCTCGCCGGTCTTTTCCGCCATCATCCGGTCGCGCGCGGCCTTGATCTTCGCCTTTTTTGCGGCGTGGCGGGCAGCATCTTCCGCAGGATTTGCGGCGGGATCGGGAGCATCGGTCATTCCTGGCCTCGCTTGACATTCGGTGGGTCTGATGGCTTGGCTGTGGCCATCGCTGGTTCCTGCCATACAGCAGGCGAAGAGGGAATGCGACAGGCCGAAAGCCCAAGCGCAGCCGCCCCCGCGACCGTGACCGGAAAGGTCGCCCAACCGCCACTGGCACCGCGCCGGGAAGGCAGGGCGCCCGCAGGGGGCATCCCCCGAAATCCGCAAGCCGGGAGACCTGCCAGCGTCGGTGCGGCCCTTCGGGGCGCGCATCATTCGCAACGGGCGGCCGGGGTGAGCCGCGGGTCTGGTGGTGCTTTCGCCCGCCACCTGTTCCCCGCGCAGCCAAAGCCATGCCGGAGGGGCAGATGGCCGGAGAAGCCGAGCTTGTGGTCTGTACCACATGCAGATTGCCGGGCAGCAGCCCCGAGGCCATACGCGATGGCGCGCGGCTCTCTGAGGCGCTGGCCGCCAGAGGCGTGGCGCATCGTCGCCAGGAATGCCTGTCCGCCTGTTCCAATGGCTGCGCCGTGGTGTTTCGCGGCCCGGGCCGCTGGACCTATGTGCAGGGCCATCTCGACCCCGATCTGCATCTGAACGACCTCGTCACCATGTATCACGCCTTTGCGGCGACGCCCGATGGCATCGTCCCCTGGCGTGCGCGGCCCGAGGTCATCCGCAAGAACACAATCGCCCGTATCCCTCCGATGGAGCTTTGACATGTCCGCAGACAAATCCCTGGAAAAAACCCCCGTCACCGTGATCACCGGCTTTCTTGGCGCCGGGAAAACCACGCTGATCCGGCACCTGCTGCAAAACCCGGGCGGGCGGCGGCTCGCTGTGCTGGTGAATGAATTTGGCGATGTCGGTGTCGATGGTGACCTGATCCGCGACTGCGCCGATGCGAATTGCCCGGAAAGCTCGATTGTCGAACTCACCAATGGCTGCATCTGCTGCACCGTTGCCGACGAGTTCATCCCCTCGATCGAGAAGCTGATGGCGATGGAGCCGCGTCCCGATCATATCGTGATCGAAACCTCGGGCCTTGCGCTGCCGAAACCGCTGCTGAAGGCCTTTGACTGGCCGGCTTTGCGCTCGAAAATCACCATCGACGGTGTGGTCGCGGTGGCCGATGCCGAAGCAGTCTCCGCCGGTCTTTTCGCTCCGAACCCAGCCCGGCCCGGCGCGGCTGAAGCCGATCACGAGACCCCGCTTTCCGAGGTCTTCGAAGATCAGATCGCCTGTGCCGATATCGTGCTTTTGTCCAAGGCCGATCTCGCAGGGGATGCCGGCATCGCAAAGGCAAAAGCCGTGATCGAGGCCGAAGCGCCGCGCCCGCTGCCGATGCTGCCTTTGACCGAAGGCGTGATCGATGCGCGTGTCGTGCTGGGGATCGGTGCGGCCGCCGAGGACAGCCTGAATGAGCGCCCCTCGCATCACGATGGCCATGATGATCATGATCATGACGATTTCGACACGATCGTGGTCGATCTGCCCGAAATCACCAACCCGGAGGCGCTTGCGGCGAAAGTCTCGGCACTGGCGGCCTCGCAGAACATCCTGCGCGTCAAAGGCCATGTGGCGGTCGAAGGCAAGCCGATGCGCCTTCTGATCCAGGCCGTCGGCCCGCGTGTGCGTCATCAGTTCGACCGGCCCTGGGGCAACCAGCCCCGCCGCTCGCAGCTTGTCGTGATCGCGGAACATGGCAATATCGACGCGGCCGCCGTTCGGGCCGCTCTGGGGGCATAAGGGGCCTGATGCACGTCCTCTTTCGCGAAAGCCACGGTCTGGAAGAGACCGACACGCCGCAGGATCTCGGGCAGACGCCCGGGGATCTGGTGGTGATGTCGTTTTCCGACAGCGATCTCGGGGCTTTCGCGGCAGGGTGGAAGCGGGGGCGCGAGACGCTGCCCTCGCTCAGGCTGGCGAACCTGTCGCGGCTGTCGCATCCGCTGTCGGTCGATACCTGGATCGGGCAGACGCTGACCGGGGCAAAGGGCGTGCTGATCCGGCTGATCGGCGGGGTGAATTACTGGGCCTACGGCGTCGAACAGGTCTCTAACATGGCCAGATCACGCGGGATCGCGCTGGCGCTCCTGCCGGCGGATGGTCGCCCCGACCCTGGGCTGGATGCCGCCTCGACTTTGCCGGTGGCCACGCTGCGGCGCCTCTCCGCGCTGTGCGATACCGGCGGAGCGGTCGCGGCCCAGGGCGCGCTTGCGCAGCTCGCGCTTGCGGCGGGTCTCTATGCCGGGCCGGTGCCCGGCGCGAAATCGCTGCCGGGCTTTGGCTTCTGGCACCCGTCGGCCGGCGTGCTCCGTGACCTGCCGCAGGGGGGGGCGCCGCTTGTCCTGATCCCTTTCTACCGTGCCTGGGCCGCCGCCGGCGACACCGCCGCCATCGACGCCCTGATCCGGGCGTTCGAAGCCGAAGGCTTTCGGGCATACGGCGCTTTCCTTCCCAGCCTCAAGGACGAGGCCGCTGCCCGCTGGCTGCGCGAGATCCTCCCGGTGCTTGGTCCCAAAGCGCTGGTCAATGCCACCGCCTTTTCCGCCCGCGCGGCCAGTGGCTCACCGCTGGAGGCCGCCGGCGTGCCGGTCTTCCAGGTGATCCACGCGACCTCCACCCGCGCCGCCTGGGAAGGGGCCGGGCGCGGCCTTTCCCCCGCCGATCTCGCCATGCATGTTGCGCTTCCCGAGGTCGATGGCCGTATCACGGCCGGGGTGATTTCGTTCAAGGACGAGGCGCCGCGCGACCCGGATCTGCAATTTTCCCGCACCAGCCACGCGCCGGACCCCGAGCGTATCGGGGCCGTGGTCGCGAAGGTCAGAGCCTGGATCCGCCTCGCGGCCGAGCCCCCGGCCAGCCGCCGCATCGCGATGGTTCTCTCGACCTATCCGGGCAAATCCTGGCGCATGGCCCATGCCGTGGGCCTCGACGTTCTGGCCTCGGCCGAGGCGATGGCCGAAGATCTCGGCGCCGCCGGTTTCAGCATTCAACCCGGTGTCCCGCTTGACCAGGCGCTGCAATCCGAGGTCATCGCCTGGCCGCTCCCGGCCTATCGCGAGGCGCTGGCAACCCTGCCGGAAACGCTGAGGACCGCCCTGACAGAGACGCATGGCCGCCCCGAAGAAGATCCGGCGATCGAGGCCGGTGCCTTCCGGTTCCAGGCAACCAGGCGCGGCAATCTTCTGATCGCCCTGCAACCCGAACGCAGCCGCAGCCCCGATCGCGACGGCGAATATCACGATACCGGCCGCATCCCCTGCCACGCCTATACCGCCTTCTATCTCTGGCTGCGGCAGGGCACGGACGCGCTCCTCCATATCGGTGCCCATGGCACGCTTGAATGGCTGCCGGGCAAGGCGGTTGCCCTCTGTGATACCTGCTGGCCCGAGGCGCTGGTCGCGCCGCTTCCCGTCATTTATCCGTTCATCGTCAATGACCCGGGCGAGGCCGCTCAGGCCCGCCGCCGCATTGGTGCCGTCACGCTCGGCCATCTGACCCCGCCGCTGGCGGATGCCGCAATGCCCCCGGCGCTGGCCCGGCTCGAACGCCTGCTTGATGAATATTCCACCGCCGACGGTCTCGACCCTGCCCGCCGTGACCGGCTGATTGCCGCTATCCGCGACGAGGCGCGTCTCGCGAATGTCGAACAGGATCTCGATATTCCGGAAACCGCTTCCCCCGCCGAGGCGATCCCGCGGATCGACCGTTTTGTCTGCGACCTGAAGGAAAGCCAGTTCGGTGAAGGCCTGCATATCTGGGCGCGCGGCACACCCCTTCATCTGTCCGAACCTGTGCCGGGGGCGGCCCTTCAGAGCATCGGGGAGCAGCGCCCCTGGCCAGCGACCACAGGCGATCCGGCCTCCCTGACCTCCGAACGCGACAACCTGATTGCCGCTTTGAACGGCCAGCCGGTGCCGCCCGGACCTTCCGGCTCGCCCTGGCGGGGCCGCGCCGATGTGCTGCCCACGGGACGCAACCTCTTTGGCACCGATCCGCGCGCTGTGCCGTCGCGCGCGGCCCATGCCCAGGGCATCAGACTTGCCGAAGAACTGGTCCGCCGCCACCTCCAGGATCATGGCGACTATCCGCGTGGCCTTGTCCTCAACCTCTGGGGCTCGGCCACAATGCGCACGGCGGGCGAGGAATTTGCCATGGCGCTGCATCTCGCCGGGCTGGAGCCTGTCTGGGACGAAGGTTCCGACCGCGTCACCGGTTTTGGGATTGTGCCGCTGACCCTGATGGACCGCCCCCGGATCGAGGTCTCGATCCGCGCATCCGGCCTGTTCAGAGACGTCTTTCCCGATCTCGCCCGGCTTTTTGACGCGGGCTGCGAGGCGCTGGCCGAGCGTGACGAAGCTGCCGATATGAACCCCTACACGACCGCGCCGCGCGGGGCCCGGGTCTTCGCGCCGGCGCCTGGCAGCTATGGGCTCGGGATCCGCGAGGGCGATTATTCCGAAAGCGCCCGCAAGGCGGCGGGAGAGGCCTGGCTTGCGGCTTCGGATCATACGGCCCAGGGCGCCCCTGCGCGCGATCTGCTTGAAACGCGGCTCCGCGCTTCGGATGCGTTCCTCCACAGCCAGGACATGCCGGAAACCGATCTTTTGCTGGCGATGGATTACGCCAGCCATGAAGGCGGTTTCGCCGCCGCGATGGAGCGGCTTGGCGTGGCAAAACCGGCGCTTTACCACCTGGACGCCACCCGCCCCGACCTGCCCCGCGCCCGGGCGCTGACCGAAGAAATCGCTCGCGTCACCCGCGCCCGCGCCGCCAATCCGGTCTGGCTGACCTCGATGACGCGGCATGGGTTCCGCGGAGCAGCCGAGATCGCTGCGACGCTGGAACATCTCGCGGCTTTTGCCCATCTCGCCCGCGTTGTGCCGTCGCATCTCTTCGACCTGTATCGCGAGGCGACGCTGGGTGACCCGGCGATCCGCGATTTTCTCGAGGCCGCCAATCCGGATGCGCTTGCCGCGATGGAGGATTGCTTCCGCGCCCTGGAAGCAGCGGGCCTCTGGCAAAGCCGCTCCAATTCCCGCGCCGCCAGGATGTCGTCAGAGGGGGTGGCATGAGCGGGCAGGTGCAGGGTTGGTGTCCCGGTGCGCTGCGGCCGATGATGTCCGGCGACGGCCTTGTGCTGCGCATCCGCCCCCATGCCGGGCGGCTGATGCCCGATCAGGTGCTGGCGCTGGCCGATCTCGCAGAAACCCATGGCAATGGTCTGATCGATCTTGGTTCGCGGGCGCATCTGCAATTGCGCGGTGTCACCGAGGCCGCGCTGCCAGCGCTGCATCAGGCGCTGATCTCGCTGGATTTGCTTGATGCCAGTGCGGAAGCCGAAGCGCGGCGCAATATCCTGACGACGCCCCTCCACCGCGACGGTGATGAGACGCTGGCTTTGGTCGCAGGCCTGGAAAACGCGCTGCGGCACGCCCCGGTGTTGCCCGCGAAATTCGGCTTCGCGGTGGATACCGGGACGGCGGCGATCCTCGGGGGGGCTTCGGCGGATCTGAGGATCGAACGCGCGGCTCAGGGGCTGATCCTGCGCGCCGAGGGCATGGAGCGGGGCGAGCCGGTGACCGCTGACAGCGCCATTCCGCGTCTGATCGAGGTGCTGCACTGGTTTCTCGCGCAAGGCTCCGCGACCCGGATGGCGCGGCTCGCTGCCCGACCGCCGCTGAACGCGACCGAGCTGCCGCTGACAGGGGCGGCGCTGAGTCTGGGTATGACTGCGGCGGGCCTGTGCCTCGCGCTGCCCTTTGGCCAGATGCAGGCGACAACGCTCAGGGCGCTGGCGATTGCGCCGCTGCGGCTGACGCCCTGGCGGTCGGTTATCCTCGAAGGCATTGCAGAAGCGTCGGCCCCCGGCCTGATCGCAGACCCGCATGATCCGCTTTTGCGCGTGGCGGCCTGCACCGGTGCGCCCGGTTGCCTTTCGGCCGAGGCGCCGGTGCGCGACCTTGCCCGCAGCCTGGCGCCTTTGGTGCCGGCGGGCGCCTTGTTGCATGTTTCGGGCTGTGGCAAGGGCTGCGCCCATCCCGGCCCCGCCCGCCTGACCCTTACAGCAAGACAAGGCCGCTTCGATCTGATTGAAGACGGCGCTGCCAGTGCCAGTCCCGCCCTGCGCGGGCTTTCCCCTGATGACCTTCCTGCGATTTTGCGAGGCCGCCTTGACCCACCATTATGAAACCGACGGCGCGAAGATCTATCTCGCAAGCTTTGCCACCATCCGCGCCGAGGCTGATCTGGCGCGCTTTACCCCCGAGGAAGAGGTGGTCGCGGTCCGCATGATCCATGCCAGCGGCATGGTTGAACTGGCGCCTTATATCCGCTTTGCGCCGGGCTTCGCGATTGCGGCCCGCGCGGCGCTTGAGGCGGGCGCGCCGATCCTCTGTGACGCGAAAATGGTCAGCGAGGGTATCACCCGCGCGCGTCTTCCGGCAGGGAATGAGGTGATCTGCACCCTCCAGGACCCATCGGTGCCTGGTCTGGCGGCAAAGATCGGCAATACGCGCTCGGCGGCGGCGGTGGAACTGTGGCGGCCGTATCTTGCGGGCGCGGTGGTGGCGATCGGCAATGCGCCGACTGCTTTGTTCCATCTGCTGAACCTGTTGCAGGATCCGGATTTCCCGCGCCCGGCGGCGATCATCGGCTGTCCGGTCGGCTTTATCGGTGCGGCGGAATCAAAAGCGGCGCTGGCAGAAGACAACCCGCTGCCCTGGTGTGTAGTGGATGGCCGGCTTGGCGGTTCGGCGATCACGGTGGCGGCGGTCAACGCGCTTGCCAGCCGCAAGGAGTGAGCATGGCCAAAGTCACCTGTATTGGCCTCGGGCCGGGCGATCCGGATCTGATGAGCGTCAGGGCGCATCGGCTGCTGACCTCGGCGCGGATCGTTGCCTATTTCCGCAAGCCCGGCCGTGAAGGCCAGGCGCGGCGGATGGTCGAGGGGCTGATCCCGCCAGGGGCCGAGGAATGGCCGATGGAATATCCGGTCACGACCGAGATTCCTGTGCAGGATCCCGGCTATAATGCGGCTTTGGCGCCGTTTTACGACCATTGGGCCGCGCGCCTCGCGGCGGCTGAAGAGGATGTCGTGGTGCTGTGTGAGGGGGACCCGTTTCTCTATGGCTCGTTCATGCATCTGCAATCGCGGCTGCCTGCCGGGATGGTCGGGGTGGTGCCGGGGATCCCGGGCATGGTCGGCTGCTGGCATGCCACGGGCCAGCCGGTGACCTGGGGCGATGATGTGCTGACGGTGCTGCCCGCGACCCTGCCCGAAGCGGAACTTGCGCGGCGGGTGGCGGATACCGATGCGCTGGTGGTGATGAAGATCGGGCGGAACCTCGCCAAGCTCCGGCGCGTACTGGCGGCGGCGGGGCGCCTGCCGGAGGCCTGGCTCGTGGAACATGGCACCATGCCCGCCGAGCGGGTGCGGCTATTGCAGGATGTGGGCGAAGAAGCGCCCTATTTCTCGATTGCCATCATCCATGGAAAAGGGCGGCGGCCATGACGGATGCAAAGACGGGGGCGCCGCCCCCGCTCCCCCGGGGTATTGCTGCCGGGAAGAAGGGGTGGGTCGTTGTAGCAGGGCTGGGGCCTGGTGCAGAGGCTATGGTGACGCCGGAAGTGGCGGCGGCTCTGGCCGAGGCCACGGATGTGATTGGCTATATCCCCTATGTCGCCCGGGTCGCTGACCGGGACGGTCTGGTGAAGCACCCGTCCGACAACCGGGTGGAACTGGAGCGCGCGCGCCATGCCTTTGAGCTGGCGGCGGCGGGGCGGCAGGTCGTGGTGGTGTCTTCGGGTGATCCCGGGGTCTTTGCCATGGCGTCAGCCCTGTTCGAGGCGATGGAGACGGGGCCGGAGGTATGGCGCGAGCTGGATCTGCGGGTTCTGCCGGGGATCACCGCCATGCTGGCGGCAGCGGCGGCGGCGGGTGCGCCTTTGGGGCATGATTTCTGCGCGATAAATCTTTCGGATAACCTCAAGCCCTTTGATCTGGTCGAGAAACGGCTGCGTCTGGCGGTGGAAGGGGATTTCGCGATGGGGTTCTACAACCCGCGCTCGAAATCCCGACCGGGACGGTTCGAGCGGGTGATCGAAGTGCTGCGCGAGGGCTGTGAGCCGTCGCGGCTGGTGGTGCTGGCCCGCGCGGTTTCGACCCCGGAACAAGAACTGCGCGTGGTCGAGTTGCGCGATCTGCAGCCGGCGATGGTCGATATGCGGACCATGGTTCTGGTCGGCTCTTCGCTGACGCGCCGGGTCGGACGGTTTGTTTACACGCCGAGGTCGGCATGAAGCCGGGCGAGGACTTCCGCAGGATCAGAGACGGTTTGCGCAGGCGGCAAAACGGGGCGGTCGATCAGCCAGACCGGCAGGCCAAGCGCGCGTGCGGCCTCGAGTTTTGCATCCGCGCCCCGGCCACCGGAGTTTTTTGCGATGATCAGATCGCTGCCGTGGCGCCGCAGGAGCGCGAGGTCGCTGGCGAGATCAAAGGGGCCGCGCGCGATTTCAACCGTGACGCGCGGCAAGGGCAGCGGTGCCTCGGGCGGATCGACAAGGCGCAGGAGATAGTCATGCTGCGGCTGGCCGGCAAAGACCGCGAGATGCAGCCGGCCGATGGCGAGAAACACCCGGCGCGGTGCCGCCCCGAGCCGCATGGCGGCGGTTTCGAGATCGGCGAGGCCGGTCCAGTCGTCACCGGGCGCAGGCGTCCAGGCCGGGCGCATCAGCCGGATCAGAGGCGTGCCGGTCAGGGCCGCCGCCGCATGGGCGTTCTGGCTCATCTGTGCGGCAAAAGGATGCGTGGCGTCGATCAGATGCGTGACCTGGTGCTGGCGCATCCAGGCGGCAAGCCCTTCGGCACCGCCGAACCCGCCGGTTCTGACCGCGACGGGCTGGGCGCGCGGGGTTTCTGTCCGGCCAGCATAGGACAGCGTGGCCCTGATCCCGCGTTCCGCGACCAGGCGGGCGAGCTGGCTCGCCTCGGTTGTGCCGCCAAGAATGAGAAGGTTCGGGGTCATGGCTGAATGGCTTTCCATCATCGGTATTGGCGAAGATGGCGCGTCCGGCCTGCCGGATGCAAGCCGTCAGGCGCTGGCGGCCGCGAATGTCGTGTTCGGGGGGCCGCGTCATCTGGCGATGATCGAGCATCCTGACAAGCGGCCCTGGCCGGTGCCTTTCGCGCTGGCGCCGGTTCTGGCTTTGCGCGGGCAGCGGGTTGCGGTTCTGGCCTCGGGCGATCCGTTCTGGTTCGGCGCCGGCGGCAGTCTGGCGCGGGAACTGGCGCCGGGCGAGTGGCGCGCCCTTCCTGCGCCTTCGGTCTTTGCGCTGGTTGCCGCCCGCAAGGGCTGGCGGCTGGAAGAGGTCAGCTGCCACGGGCTTCATGCAGCACCGTTATCCCGGCTGCGTCCCGGTCTGGCGCCTGGTGCGCGGCTGATCGTGACGCTTCGCGATGGCAAGGCCCCGGCTGCGCTGGCGGCTTACCTTGTAGAAACCGGGTTTTCTGCAAGCCTGGTGACGTTTTTCACCCATCTCGGCGGGCCGGAAGAGCGCGTGATCGCCACCACTGCCGGTGACTTCGACGGGGCGGTGACAGAGGATCTTGTCGTCGCCGCATTGGAGATCCGGGGCGTGGGCCGGGCGGCGACGCTTGCCACCGGGCGCGCCGATGATCTTTTTGAACATGATGGCCAGATCACCAAACGCCCGATCCGCGCGCTGGCTTTGTCAGCGCTCGCGCCGCGCGCGGGCGAACTGCTCTGGGATATTGGCACCGGGTCGGGGTCAGTCGCGATCGAATGGCTGCTGTCGCATCCCGCCATGCGGGCGATCGGCGTCGAGGCGGATGCCTCCCGCGCAGGCCGTGCGCGCGGCAATGCCATGCGGCTTGGCACCGACCGGCTTGAGATCCGCGAGGGGCGGGCGCTGGATGTGTTGCCCGCGCTGCCGCGTCCGGATGCGGTGTTTATCGGCGGTGGGGCCGATGACAACCTTCTGAACGCGCTCTGGGCCTGCCTGCCGCAGGGGGTGCGGGTCGTGGCGCATGGCGTGACGCTTGAGACCGAGGCGTTGCTCGCGGCCTGGCATGGCGCCAGAGGCGGCCAGCTTCTGCGCTTTGAGCTGGCCGAGGCCGTGCCGCTCGGGCGCCGGCGCGGCTGGAAATCCAGCTATCCGGTGGTGCAATGGTGCGTGACGCGATGATCCCGCCCCTAATGCCTCCGTCGCGCATCGCCGGCATCGGTTTTCGCGAAACCGCCCAGGTCGAATCGATTCTTGATGCGCTGGAACGTGCCGGCGCCGCTGATCTGCGCCATATCGCGCTGCCGGCAGTCAAGGCGCGCCACCATGCCGCCCGGCAATTGTCGCGGCTGGGCTATCATCTGCACCCGGTCACCGCTGCCGCATTGACCGCGCCGGCAACCCTGACCGACAGTGCCGCCTCGCGCGCGGCGCATGGTACTGGGTCGGTGTCAGAGGCCTGCGCACTGGCCGCCCTTGGCCCCGGTGCCTGCCTCACCGCGCCGCGTGTGATCTCGGCAGATGGCAGGGCAACGGCTGCTATCGCCCAAAAAGACCTGCCGCAGCCCAAAGACCCGCAGCAAGGAGCCGCCCCATGACCGTCCATTTCATCGGCGCCGGCCCCGGCGCGCCCGACCTGCTGACGCTGCGCGGGCGTGACCTGATCGCGGCCTCGCCTGTCTGTCTTTATGCCGGTTCGCTGATCCCCGAGGCCGTGCTGTCGCATTGCCCGCCCGGCGCGAAGATCGTCAATACCGCGCCGCTGGATCTGGACGCGATCATCGCCGAAATCCGTGCCGCACATGAGGCAGGCCTTGATGTCGCAAGGCTGCATTCCGGCGATCTCTCGGTCTGGTCGGCGATGGGTGAACAGATCCGCCGCCTGAAGGCCGAGGGCATCCCCTATGATGTGACGCCGGGCGTGCCCTCTTTCGCAGCTGCCGCCGCGACTTTGGGGATGGAGCTGACGCTGCCGGGCCTTGCCCAGAGCCTCGTTCTGACCCGCACCCCTGGCCGCGCCTCCGCTATGCCCGAACGTGAAAAGCTTGAATCCTTCGCCGCCACCGGCGCGACTTTGGCCATTCACCTCTCGATCCACCGGCTCGGGGAAACCACGGCGGAACTCACCCCGCATTACGGGGCCGATTGCCCGGTGGCCGTGGTCTGGCGCGCCTCCTGGCCGGATGAGCGGGTGGTGCGCGGCACACTCGCAACCATCGCCGGACTGATCGGCGACACGATGGAGCGCACGGCGCTGATCCTCGTTGGCCCGTCTTTAGGGCAGGAAGGGTTCATCGAATCGAGCCTGTATTCCACCGATTATGACCGCCGTTTCCGTGCGGGCCGGGCCGATGCGGTGAAGCTGTGACCAAAGGGCTGATCATATCCGCCCCGCGCTCCGGCGCGGGCAAGACGACGGTGATGCTGGGTCTTTTGCGCGCATTGCGCGATGACGGCGTGGCGGTGCAGCCCTATAAATGCGGGCCCGATTACATCGACCCGGCCTTTCACCTCGCGGCTTCGGGACGGTCGAGCTTCAATCTCGACAGCTGGGCGATGGCGCCCGGGCTGATCGGGGCGCAGCTGGCGCGGGGCGGCGCGCTGGCGCTGGCCGAGGGCTCGATGGGGCTCTTCGACGGCGTGGCATTCGCGGGCGAGACCGGAACCGGCGCCAGTGCCGATATCGCGGCGCTGACCGGCTGGCCGGTCGTGGTGGTGCTGGATGTCTCGGGGGCGGCGCAGACGGTCGCGGCGATGGCGGCCGGGATGGCGGCCTATCGCAAGGACGTGAAAATCGCGGGCGTGATCCTGAACCGTGTGGCCTCGCCCCGGCATGAACGGCTCTGCCGGCTGGGGATGGAGGCGGTCGGGCTGCCGGTTTTCGGCGCGCTGCCCAGGCGCGGCGACCTGACCCTGCCAGAGCGGCATCTGGGTCTGGTTCAGGCGGTCGAGCACCCCGATCTTGAACGCGCCATCAGTGACTATGCGAGTTTTTTGCGCGAACATACCGATCTTGCGGCCCTGCGCGCGGCGGCGGCGGGCGGCGTGAGCACCCCGGCGGGAGAGCTGCCGAAACCGCCCGGCCAGCGCATTGCGCTGGCGCGGGATGAGGCGTTTTCTTTCACCTATCCGCATCTGCTGGATGCCTGGCACGCGCAGGGGGCCGAGATTCTGCCATTTTCGCCCCTGGCCGATGAAGCGCCGCCGGAAGCCGATCTTTGCTGGCTGCCCGGCGGCTATCCCGAACTGCATGCGGGCCGGATCGCGGCGGCATCAGCTTTTCTTGCGGGCCTCAGGAATTTCGCGGCGGCAAAGCCGGTGCATGGCGAATGCGGCGGCTATATGGTTCTGGGCGAGGCGCTGGTCGATGCATCCGGCACCCGGCATCAGATGGCCGGGCTCCTCGGTCTTGTGACCTCGTATGAAAAGCGCAGGATGCATCTGGGCTACCGGCTGGCCGCGCTTTCCGCGCCGATCCCGGGCCATGTGGCGGGTGCGAGGCTGCGCGGGCATGAGTTCCATTATTCGACCATTCTCGCCCAGCCCGATGCGCCCCTTGCCCGCGTGACTGATGCCGAAAGCGCGCCGGTCCCCGAAACCGGATCGCGCAAAGGCCTTGTCACCGGCACCTTCTTCCACCTGATCGGAGCCGCCACATGAGCGAGATCGTCAGCTTTGTCTCCTCTGGCCCGGGCGATCCCGATCTGCTGACCCTGCGCGCGGTCAAACGGCTGCAAGCGGCGGATGTGGTGCTTTATGACGACCTCTCTGCCGGGCCGATCCTTGATCTGGCGGCGCCGGAGGCGGATCTGATTTCGGTCGGCAAGCGGGCGGGGCGCGCCTCGCCGCGCCAGGATCATGTCAGCCGGCTCCTGGTCGATCATGCGCGTTCGGGCCTGAAGGTGGTGCGGCTGAAATCCGGCGATTCCGGTATGTTCGGGCGGCTTGAAGAAGAGATCACAGCTTTGCGCGAGGCCGGGATCGGCTATGAGATCGTGCCCGGCGTCACCGCGCCTTCGGCGGCGGCGGCGGCGGCGGGGATCCCGCTCACGCGGCGGGTCAATGCGCGCCGGGTGCAATTCGTCACCGGCCATGACGTGACAGGGGCGCTGCCCGAAAGTCTTAATTGGGCAGCACTGGCCGATCCGCAGGCTGTCACCTCGGTCTTCATGGCGCGGGCGACATTTCCGCAGCTGGCGGCAAAGCTGGTCGCTGCCGGGTTGCCGCCCGAGACGCCCGCGCTGATGGCCCAAGGCGTCTCGACCCCGGCGCAGGCCTTTCGCCGCGATACCGTCGCGGGTCTGGCCGCGCGTCTGGAGGGGGCGGCCCCCGACCCGGCACCGACTCTTATCCTTTATGGTGCGCTGGCGACCTGACGGGTGCGAAGTGGCGCGCGCGACTTGACCGGGCGTCATGCGCCTGTCACTCTCGATATTGTGAAGGTGCCGGGCGACCGGCATGGGAACAGGGCGGGGGATTCCCCGACCCGACCGCCCCCGCGACTGTGCGCAGCGAGCCGACCCCGTTAACCACTGTGGAGCAATCCATGGGAAGGAGGGCAGAGGCTGTGACCTGCAAGTCAGGAGACCGACCTTCGCACTGATGGAACCGCCGTCGGGGATGACGGCAAGGAGTAACTCATATGTCCACCATTGCCCGCTCAGGCGCGAAGGCTGATGTCAAACTGGCGAATATCCTCGTCGTGGCGCTTTTGGGTGCTGCGCTGATCTTCGTCGCTGGCCTCGCCCAGTCGGAAACCCTGCATGACGCCGCCCATGATGTGCGTCACGCGGTCGGATTCCCCTGCCACTGATATGTTGCAAAGACTGCTGACCAGCGCGTTGATCGCTGGCGCTGCAGCGGGGCTGATTGCCGCCCTGTTGCAGCTTGTTTTCGTGCAGCCCGTGCTGCTTCATGCCGAGCTTTATGAGGGCGGCGAGCGCACTCATTTCGCGGCGGCCTCAGACCATCATCACGGTGAAGAACCGGCGTCGGAAACCACAGAGCCGCAGACAGAGCCTCAGGCCGCGCCTGCGGCAGAAGCGGGCCATGATCATGGGTCCGAAGCCGCGCATGACCATGGCGAGGCGGCAGAGATCCCCGGTATCGGTTTTGACGCAGCCCGTGACGGGTTGTCGATCCTGTTCTCGATTATGGTCTATGCCGGCTACGGGCTGCTGCTGGTCGCGGCGATGGCCCTGTCTGAGAATAATGGCAACCGGGTCACCGCACGCCAGGGCCTTCTCTGGGGGATCGCGGGCTTTGTCGCGGTGCAGATGGCGCCGGCTTTCGGCCTCTCGCCCGAGCTTCCGGGCATGGCCGCGGCCGATGTCAACGCCCGCGCGATCTGGTGGGTGGCGACAGTGATTGCGACCGCCATCGGTCTCTGGCTCATCGCCTTCGGTCGGAACTGGGTGGTCTGGGCGGCGGCGATCCTGCTGATCCTCGCGCCCCATATCGTCGGCGCGCCGCATCCGCATGAGTTCACCGGCCCGACGCCGCCCGAACTGGCTGCGCAATTCGCCGGCCGCGCCATCGGGGTCGGTCTTGCGGTCTGGACGCTGCTCGGCCTTTTCGCAGCCGCGCTCTGGAGCCGTGGCCGCGAGGCATAAACCAGCTTCCCGGCGGCTTATGCCGCCGGGGATGTCCGGTCCAGAATATAGATATCCATGAGCCAGCCGTGCTCGGTCCGCGCCGCTTCGCGCCGGGCGAGGATACGCGGCCCCGCCTCGGCCAGGGGGCCGGCTTCGGTGATCTCATTCGCCATGCCGACAAAGGCGCCCCACCAGATCGAGATGCCTTCGGGCGCCAGATCCTGAAAGGCACAGCCGCCATCCAGCATCACCACCAGCCGGTTGACGCCTTCGGGCCAGCCTTCTTCGCGCAGCCGCCGCCCTGTCGTCACCAGAAACGGCGCGCCAAGCCCGTTGAGCGGAATGCGATGCGCAGCGGCCAGCACCTGCGGTGACATGATCCCCGGCACCACCGAGACCGAGACTTCGCGCAGCCTGCCCAGCCGTGCGGCAATCCGCAGGGTACTGTCGTAAAGCGCGGGATCGCCCCAGACCATCAGCGCCACCCGCTTTACGCCAGGATGCGCGTCAATCGCCGCCGCCCATGCGCCGGCAATCGCATCATGCCAGTCATTCACCCGCGCAAGGTAAGAGGGATTGGCCGGATCCCGCACCGGCATGGCAAAGCCCGCGACGATCACCCCGGGCCGCGTCACGAGATCCTCGCAGATCTGGCGGCGCAGATCGGCAAGATCGGCTTTGTCTTCACCCTTCTCGGGGATCAGGATCAGATCAGCCGCATTCAGCGCCTTCACGGCCTGCAAGGTGAGATGGTCCGGATTGCCGGTACCAATGCCGATCAGAACCAGTTCCATCGCTGCCCCCTGCTGCTTTCACGGCCCAGAAATCAGGTTGTGGACCGGAAGAAAACCCATCGCGCATATCATGCGACGGACAGCAAAGCCGCTGCTCCGTTTCTCCTAGTCAAAATACGCCAGCCAGAAACCCGCCCTCAGCCCTTCAGCTCTGCCGTCACCCGGACGGGACCCACCGTCCCGCGCAGTTTCGCGCGGTAGATCACCACGCCTTCGACCACCCGCATCACATAGGTTCTGGTCTCGCCGATCGGGATCATCTCGACCCAGTCGACCACATCCACCTCGGGCAGGCGCGGGTCGCCAAGCTCGCCGATCCAGCGGCGCGGCCGCCCGGGCCCGGCATTATAGCCCGAGGCGATCAGCGCAATCGAAGGTCCGAATTCCTCAACCATCTTCGCCAGATAGGCCGAACCCACCTGGGTGTTGAACCCCGGGTCATAAAGCCTCGAGAGCGAATATTCCAGGCCCAGCCCCTTGGCCATCCGCGCGGCGGTCTCGGGCAGAACCTGCATCAGCCCGCGCGCATCGGCGCCTGAACGCGCCATCGGCTCGAATTCGCTTTCGCGCCGCGCAATGGCGAGGGCCAGCGCGCGGCTGACATGCAGCCCGTCCGGCACGAGGTCCGGCACCGGGTAATAGGTGCGGGGCAGGATCGCGCCCCGCTCTGCCGCCTGTTTCGCCAGCACCAGCGCGATATGCGGCTGGCCCATCTCCAGCGCCATCTCGGCAAGCTGGGCGATGCCCCTTGCGTCCTGCCCTTCGGCAAGATGCAGGAGAAACCGCTTGCCCTCGACCCGGTTTCCGGCCGAGAGCATAAGCCGCCCCATCGCCAGAACCGAAGACCCGGCAAAAGACGATTGGCGCCAGCCCGATGCCGGAGCATCGTTCAAAAGCTGAGGATCCAGCGACAGCCCGAGTTTTTCCGCCGATAAAAGCCCGTAATAGGCGGTCTGATGCTGTGCTGCGCGCTGGAAATGCGCCTTTGCGCTTTCGGCCCGCCCGGCGGCCTCATCGGCGCGGCCCTGCCAGTAATCGGCACGCGAGACCGAGATCGCGGTGGAAACTCCGGCCCGCAGATGCGCGAAATGTTTCAGCGCGGTCTCGGGGTCATTGAGCTTTCTCAGCGCGATAAAGCCCGCCAGAAATTCCAGATCGGCGTAAGCGCCGCCCGCTGTCATCCCATGCCGTGCCGCCACCCGGTAAGCATCCTGCGCACGCCCCTGGCGCATCAGCCAGCGCGCGAGCAGCGCGCGCCGCGGCGCCCATTCCTCGGGGCGGCCAAGATTTTCCGGTGCGACCGACAGGATCAGCTCTGCCGATTCCGCATAGAGATCCCGCTTCATCCGCCACAAGAACCGCTCATAGCTGAGGCCAGGGTCGGATTTCAGCGCGTCGGGCACCGCCGCAACCAGCCCGTCGACCCCTGGCTGACCGGCGCGCAAGGCAAGCCGCGCCTCGGCGAGTTTGCGCTTTGCCTCCGGCACCCGTGGCAGCATCCGGAGTGCCTCGGCACGCCGCCCCTCCCAGAGCAGGTTTTCCAGCCGCAGATCATTCACCATCGCCACGGCATCGGGCATCAGGACCTGCAGTTCGGCCTCCTGGTCGGCGGTGAGCGAAAGCTCTGCCCAGGCCCGCATCGCTTCGGTTTCGGCCAGGCCGATCTGGCCAAGCGCCTTATACGCGCGCACAAGGGCCACGGCGCCGGTGCCGCTGCGGGGTGGCGCGGCGCGGAAATACCCGGCCACCCGCGATGGCGTCTCGGATCTGGCCACCGCCTCCTCGCCCTTTTGCCGCAGGAGGGCAAGACCCGGCCAGTCGCCGCGCCGCGCTAGGAAGGCCTCGTAATCGCCCAGCCGGCCATCGCCGTCGCGCAGCTGGCTCCAGATGACAAAGTCCCGCACCAGGCCGTCCTGAGAGGCCGCGAGAGCCCCGGGCCAGTCTTTCTTGCGCACCAATTCAAGCGCGCTGCGCATCTCCTGCACCTGATCGGCGCGCGCCGCTGTCGGAAGGAACAAAGGCGGGATGATCAGGGCCGGAGAGAGCAGAGCCGGGAGAACCAGGGTCAGGATGCGGAGGCGGCGGATGAGAAAGGTCATGGGGCGGAGTCTGCCAAAGAGGCCGGATCGCCACAAGGCACGTTCCTGTCAGCAGCGGCCCGGCACCAGGGGCGCATGTCGGAAACCACCTGCCAGAAAGGGCGCCGTCCCGGCCCCGGATCTGTCGCAGAGCCTGTCCTGCCGGCGCCCTCATGCAGTGCTTGGCAAGGCGCAATTGCAAGGGTAAGGAAAGTCCGTTGCAGCCAGGGGCGAAAAGGGCCCCCAGATGAGGAGACGCGTGCCATGATCCAGGGGTCGATTCCCGCTTTGGTTACGCCGTTCAAGGACGGCGCCGTGGATATGGACATGCTCAAGAAACTTGTCGACTGGCAGATCGCCGAGGGCTCGACCGGGCTGGTTCCCGTCGGCACCACTGGCGAAAGCCCGACGCTGAGCCATGAAGAGCACGAGGCCGTGGTCGAGGCCGTGGTGACATTCGCGGCCGGCCGGGTGCCGGTGATCGCGGGCGCGGGCTCGAACAGCACGGTCGAGGGCATCCGGCTGATCCGCCATGCCGAGCGCGTCGGTGCCGATGCCGCTCTGGTCGTGACACCTTATTACAACAAGCCGAACCAGGCCGGTCTGATCGCGCATTACAAGGCCCTGCATGAGGCCAGCACTCTGCCGATCATCATCTATAATATTCCGGGTCGTTCGGTGATCGACATGTCGCCCGCGACGATGGGCGAGCTGGCTAAGCTGCCGCGAATCGTCGGCGTGAAAGACGCGACCGGCAATATCGGCAAGGTCAGCCAGCAGCGCGAGACCTGCGGCGCAGATTTCATCCAGCTGTCCGGCAATGACGATACCGCGCTGGCCTTCAACGCCCATGGCGGCTGCGGCGCGATTTCGGTCACGGCCAATGTGGCGCCGAAGCTCTGTGCCGAATTCCAGGCGGCCACGCTGCGCGGTGACTTCCGCACGGCGCTTGACTACCAGGACCGGCTTTTCCCGCTGCATGAGGCGCTGTTCATCGAGCCGGGTCTTGTCGGCGCGAAATATGCACTCTCTCTGCTGGGGCGGTGCAGCGAAGAGGTCCGGTTGCCGCTGGTCGGGCTGAGCGATGATACGAAAGCAAAGATCCGCGCGGCCATGACCCATGCCGGCCTTCTCAACTAGCGCCCGGTTCCTGCACAGGAACCGGCCCGGAGTTTTCAAAAAACTCCGGGGGCGCGCGGGATGACCGAGGGCATCACGCCAAACCTGCGGGGCGCGGCCCTGATGACGCTGGCCATGGCGGGCTTTGCGGTCGAGGATCTCTTTATCCGCAAGGCCTCTGCCCATGTGCCGGTCGGCCAGGTCATGGCGGTCATGGGCTTTGGCGGCGCCATGGTCTTCGCGCTCATGGCACGCGCCGCGCGTGAATCCGTCTTTCCGCGGGTTTTTCTGTCTTCCGCAATGCTGGTGCGGTCAGGATTCGAGATCGCGGGGCGGCTTTTCTACAGTCTCGCCATTGCACTGACCTCCATGCCCACCACGGTCGCCATTCTTCAGGCGACGCCGCTGGTGGTGCTCGCCGGCGCGGCGCTAATCTTTGGTGAAAAGGTTGGCTGGCGGCGCTGGTCGGCGGTTGCGGTCGGATTTCTTGGTGTGATGATCGTGCTCAGGCCCGGGCTGGACGGCTTCTCGGCGATGTCGCTCCTCGCAGTGGCGGGCATGGCGGGCTTTGCCGGGCGCGATCTCGCCACCCGCGCCGCGCCGAAAACCATGTCGAACCGGCAGCTCGGGATCCTTGGTTTTTCGATGCTCGGAATCGCCGGGCTGATCGTCCTGTCTTACACCGGCGGCGCCCATTGGCCCGACCGGACCGGAGCCGGCCTGATCTTTGGCGCCACGTTTTTCGGACTTCTGGGATATAACGCGCTGACCGCCGCCATGCGCACGGGCGAGGTCTCGGCCGTAACGCCCTTCCGCTATACCCGCCTCGTCTTTGCGATGCTTCTTGCGGTGATCTTCCTTGCCGAGCGGCCCGACCATCTGACCCTGCTTGGCAGTGCCATTATTGTTGCGAGCGGGCTATATACCCTGATCCGCGCACGCAAAGGCGCCACAGCGGTATGAAAAGCGCGCGCCGGAGAGGGGTGCGCTTCTTTACTCAGGGCCCGCCATCCCCTATCTCTGCCCGATCATGCAGAAGAAACACGATCCCAATTCCAAACTCATCGCTGACAACCGCAGGGCGCGGTTCGAATATCATATCGAAAGCGACCTCGAGGCCGGGATCGTCCTCCAGGGCTCCGAGGTCAAAAGCCTGCGGATCGGCGGGTCGAACATCGCCGACAGCTATGCCTCGGTCGAGGGCGGCGAGCTCTGGCTGATCAATGGCTATATTGCGCCTTACAAACAGTCCAATGCCTGGGACAGCCATGACGAGCGCCGCCGCCGCAAGCTGCTGGTGTCAAAGAAAGAACTGTCACGGCTCTGGAATGCGACCAGGCGCGAGGGGATGACCATCGTGCCCTTGCGGATGTATTTCAACGAGCGTGGCATGGTGAAGATCGCGCTCGGTGTGGCCAAGGGCAAGAACAATGCCGACAAGCGCGATACCAGTGCCAAACGCGACTGGGACCGCCAGAAGGCGCGGATCATGAAACAGGGTTATCAAAACTGATCCTGCAGAGCGGCTGATCTTGTTGCCGGCTGCCGCTTGCACACAACATTTGCCAGAATGGGAAGGATCAGGCACTCTTCCCCCTGCCCGGAGAGCAAGTTTACGCCATGGTCCGGGTGTGAGGCCGGAACACACCGGCCCTTTGTGGGGATAGTCATCATGGATATGTCACTTATCATCCAGCTCGTGGCCGGCCTTATCGGCGGCAACGCGGCCGGATCTGCGTTGAAAAACCTCAACATGGGTCCGATCCTGAATTCTGTGATCGGTCTTCTGGGCGGCGTCGGCGGCGGGCAGATCCTGTCCCTGCTGGGCCTTGGCGGTGCAGGCGAGGCCGCGGCAGCCGCGACGTCTTCCGGGCTCGACATCTCGTCGATCATCCAGAGCGTGGTCGGCGGTGGCGCCGGCGGCGGTATCCTCGTGGCCATTGTCGGCGCAATCAAAAAAGCACTGGTGAAGTAAGCCGGAATTGCCGGGCGGCGCTGACAGAGCGCCTGATCTTGCGAAGCTTCCTGTCTCAGATCATCCCGCCCGAAGCAGCTTCGGGCGGGATTTCCGATTTCAGCGCAAATCCGGTGGCAAATTTCGGGGCAAAGATCGCCCGCTCTGCCCGGCACAGGGCAGTGCGGGGTTGCACGCACATACAGGCGGGCTATAGGAAACTGACCGCTTTTGGTCCGCCTGTTGATCCGCTCCCTTTGACCTGAGGCCGCCATGTCGCTGACCCCCGCCCCGAAGGATGACCCACATACCCTCGTCTCGACAGACTGGCTTGCCAGCCATCTGAAAGACCCGGATCTGCGGTTGCTTGATGCAAGCTGGTTCCTGCCCCCGTCTGAGCGCGATGCGCGCGCGGAATATGAGGCGGCCCATATCCCGGGCGCACGGTTCTTCGACCTTGAGGAAATTTCGGATCACCGCTCGAACCTGCCGCATATGGTGCCACCGGTCGAGAAATTCATGTCCCGGATGCGGGCAATGGGTGTCGGCGACGGGCATCAGGTGGTGATCTACGATTCGACCGGTATCTTTTCGGCGCCGCGGATCTGGTGGACCTTCCGCCTGATGGGCAAAAACGATGTCGCCGTGCTGGATGGCGGCCTGCCGAAATGGCAGGCGGAAGGGCGCGAGACCGAGGATCTGCCTCCGGTGATCCGCGATCGTCATATGACCACGCAGCGTCAGAACCACCTGGTGAAAGACGTGACCCAGGTCGCCCATGCCGCGAAACTGAAACAGGCCGTGGTGGTTGATGCCCGTGCGCCCGCGCGCTTTGCCGGCGAGGCGCCGGAGCCGCGCCCCGGTCTGCGCGCAGGTCACATTCCCGGGTCGCGCAATCTGCCCTGGGGTAATCTGCTGAACCAGGATGGCACCATGAAAGACCCCGCCGTGCTGCGGATGATCTTTCAGGAGGCGGGGATAGACCTGGCGCAGCCGGTGATCACCAGTTGCGGCTCGGGCGTGTCGGCGGCGATCCTGGCGCTCGCGCTGGAGCGGATCGGGCATCGCAACTGGTCGCTCTATGACGGCTCCTGGGCCGAATGGGGCATGTATGAGGATTTGCCGGTCGAGACGGGCCCAGCTGCATAAGGCAAGGCCGCCGGAACGGGCGCAATGGGGCCAGGGACTGGCCCGCTGATGTGAGGAAGACATGCTTGAGGCTTTGACCCAGCAGCCGCAGGACAAGATCCTGCAACTGATCGCGATGTTTCGTGAGGACAAGCGGGACGGCAAGATTGATCTTGGCGTGGGCGTTTACAAGGACGCGACCGGGCTCACCCCGGTGATGCGCGCGGTCAAGGCCGCCGAAAAGAAGATCTGGGAAGCCGAGACCACCAAGACCTACACCGCGCTTGCCGGTGAACCCGCCTATAATGCCGCGATCACCGCGCTGATCCTTGGCGATGGGTTTGGTGAACGTGCTGCCTCGATCTCGACCCCCGGCGGCACCGGCGCGCTGCGCCAGGCCTTCGAGCTGGTAAAGCTTGCGCGGCCCGGGGCGAAGGTCTGGCTTTCGGCCCCCACCTGGCCGAACCATCCGTCTATGGTGAAATTCCTTGGCCTGCCGATGGCGGAATACCGCTATTTCGACGTGAAGACCTCGGGGCTGGATTTCGCCGGTCTGATCGAAGATCTGAGCCAGGTTGCCGAGGGCGATGTCGTGCTGCTGCATGGCTGCTGCCACAACCCGACCGGGGCGAACCTGTCGCCTGCGCAGTGGGATGAGGTGATCACGGTTCTGAAAGCGCGCAAGGCGCTGCCGCTGGTCGATCTGGCCTATCAGGGCTTTGGCGACGGGCTGGATGCGGATGCCGAAGCCACCCGCAAAGTGGCAGCGGCCTTTGATGAAGTGCTGGTCGCGGCCTCGTGCTCGAAGAATTTCGGCATCTATCGCGAGCGGACCGGCGTACTGATCGCGCTGACCCAGGCGGATCGCAAGGCAGTGGTGCAGGGCAATCTGAACTTCCTCAACCGGCAGAATTTCAGCTTCCCGCCGGATCACGGCGCCCGGATCGTGACCACGATCCTGGAAGATGCCGCCCTGACCGCCGACTGGAAAGCCGAGCTGGAAGAGGTGCGTCTGAACATGCTGGGTCTGCGTGAGCAGCTGGCATCCGAGCTGCGCAAGGCCACCAATTCCGACCGGTTCGACTTTGTCGCGGATCATCGGGGCATGTTCTCGCGGCTCGGGCTGTCCGAAGCACAGGTGGTGAAGCTGCGCGAAGACTTCGGCGTCTATATGGTCGGGGATTCGCGGATCAATATCGCCGGGCTGAACAAGGGGACCGTTCCGGTGCTGGCAAAGGCGATTGCCTCGGTTCTCTGAGCGGTTTTACGGATGTGGAAAGGGCGGGACATTGTCCCGCCCTTTTGCATTTGTCCGGGGGCCGCGGTGGGGGTTTCACCCCCTTCACCCCCCGTGGAGTATTTCCGGCAAGAGGAAGACCGGGGCTCAGTTCAATCCCATGGCGTCGCGAACCGCGCGGTCGATATCGTCCTGGTTTTGCGAGGCGGGGGCGCCCTGCTGGTTCGAGCCGCCCTGATAGACCGGCGCGTTGGAGCCGTCGAAATAGGGCACTTCCTCGGGCAGGACCGGGCGGTCGACCCCGCCGATATCCGGGGAGGGGCCGAAGGATCCGCCAGCTTCGACCGTGTTCGGGGGGATCTCTTTCGGCAGCGGCATCGGGGGGACGCCTTCGTTGATCCGGATCATGACCTCGCGCCAGACATCTGCGGGCAGGCCGCCGCCGGTCACGCCGGTCAGCGGGCGGTTGTCATCATAGCCGAGCCATACGCCAACCACGTAATCCGAGGTAAAGCCCACGAACCAGGCATCGCGCGCCGAATTGGTGGTTCCGGTTTTGCCGGCGGCCTCGCGGCCGGGGAGGCGGGCGCGGGCGCCGGTTCCGGAATTGATCACCTCGGTCATCATATAGATCAGCGCATGGGCGGCCGTTTCCGAGATCACCCTTTCGCCGATACCGCCGCCGCTGCCAAAGAGTTCGTCATTTTCGCCCCGGAGCTTCAGCGCGCGCAGACCGTAAGGCGTCACCGAAGAGCCACCGTTCAGGATGCCGGCATAGGCGCCGGTCATCTCGATCAGCGTCGATTCCGAGGCGCCGAGCGCCAGCGCCGGGCCATCGGCCATTTTGGAGGCAACGCCGAATTCGGTCGCGACCTTTTTCACGAGGTCACGCCCGACCATTTCCGAGATTTTGACCGCCGGGATATTGCGGCTTTCCTTCAGCGCCTGGACCAGTGTGATCATCCCCTTGAATTTATTGTCGTAATTCTTGGGGCTATAGGGGCCGGAGCCGGGCACATTGATCGTATAGGGGCTGTCATCGACATAATCGAGCGGGCTGTAGCCCAGATCGAGCGCCACCGCATAGACGAAGGGCTTGAACGCCGACCCGGTCTGCCGCAGCGCCTGGGTCGCGCGGTTGAAATCACCCGCACGCGGGATCGAGCGCCCGCCAACCATCGCGCGCACCGCACCGTCCGAACTCATCACCACAATTGCGGCCTGGGCGGTCGAGCCGTCTTTGACTTTCGTATCAAAGACATGTTTCAGCGCCTCTTCGGATTTCCGCTGCAGATCCTGATCCAGTGTCGTCTCGATCACCACATCTTCGGTCGTGTCGCGGGCGAGGTAATCCGGCGTGGTCTCCATCACCCAATCGGCGAAATAGCCGCCCGAGCGCTGCCGCGCGGCCTCGGTCGGGGTGGCGGGATGGGCGCGAGCCTCATCGGCTTCGGCTTTGGTCAGGTAGCCCTGTTCCTGCATCAGCCCGATCACCACATTGGCGCGGTTTTGCGAGCGTTCGAGGTTGGAAGTGGGCGCCAGCGCCGATGGGGCCTGCAGAAGACCCGCAAGCATCGCGGCCTCGGCCGGGGTCACGGTGGCGGCGGATTTGCCGAAATAGCGCTGTGCGGCGGCTTCGAACCCGCGCGCGCCGGCACCCAGATAGGCGCGGTTCATATAGATGCCGAGAATGTCCTTCTTGGAGTATTTCAGCTCCATCGCGATGGCATAGGGCACTTCCTTGACCTTGCGCTTGATACCGCCGCCCCGGCAATCCGCCTCATATTCGGCTTCGGATTTCCATTCCGCCGGGTTGAATGGCACGCCCAGACACAAAAGCTTGGCCACCTGCTGCGTGATGGTCGAGCCGCCATTGCCCTGGAACGCGCTGCGTCCCTCGGCAAGGTTGATCCGGATCGCGCTGGCGATACCGCGGGGCGAGACGCCCAGGTGCCAGTAAAAGCGCTTGTCCTCGGTGGCAACGATGGCATTGAGGAGATGCGGCGAGACCGTATCGGCGGTGATCTGGCCGCCATAGGTCTCACCCCGCCAGGCAAATGTCCTGCCGTCGCGGTCGAGCATGGTGACCGAGCCGCGCGCCCGCCCGTCCAGCAGCGCCTCAAGTGGCGGCAGCTGGCTGTAGAAATACGCGACCACTGCGCCGACGACCAATGCGCCGACGGCGGTGACACGCCAAAGCACGCCCCAGATCATCCGCCAGAAGAACAGGATGGTCCCGAGAATGAAGCCATGTTTGCGCCGGGCGCGGGCCGCTTTGCGGGGTTGTTTCGGTGCCTGTTTGCGCGGGGCCGGTTTTTGCGGCGGTCTGCCGCCACCTCCGCCTCCGCCGCTGCCACCACGCCCCGGGCCTCCGCCCTGGCCTCTGCCGGAATTGCCACCGGAGCCGCCCGCAGAAGCACGGGGAGGATATCGTCTGTCTGCCACCAGAGGGCTTTTGCCCCCGCCACTCGTCGCCATATGCCTGCTGCCCGCCTCGAAGCGTGTTCTTTCAGAATCCGGCAGAGAATAGCGGGTTCGCCCGGCTTTGCGAAGGGCAGGAGGAAACGATTCGAATCTATCCGCTGATGAAAAAATAATCACATGCCCCGATTAGTGCAAAAATTTTGCGACTGCACCGCGATGCACCGGTTCAGAACACGCCGTTTTCTTGTGCTGCATCTGCAAAATCCCGCCTTCTTTCGCTCAGAGGCCCGCTCGCCCCGGGCTCGCTCTCAGGAAGGGGACAGATGTGAAACTCATCATTGCGGCACTGAAACCGTTCAAGCTTGACGAAGTTCGCGAAGCGCTGACCACGATCGGCGTGCGCGGAATGATGGTGACCGAGATCAAGGGCTTCGGCCTGCAGTCAGGTCATACCGAAATCTATCGCGGTGCCGAATATGCGGTGAATTTCGTGCCGAAGGTCCGGCTGGAAATCGTCGTGGCCGATGCGCTGGCCGAGCAGGTGGTCGAAACCATCGCGAAGACCGCGAAGACCGACAAGATCGGCGACGGAAAAATCTTTGTGCTCGATGTCGAACAGGCCGTGCGGGTGCGCACCGGCGAAACCGGCGAAGACGCGATCTGAACAGGGACCCGAGGGAACAGGGGAAAACAGCCAAAATGAACAAACTTGTCAAATATTCCGGGCTTGCCGCGGCGATGTCGCTCCTGGCCGGTCTGCCCGCCCTGGCGCAGGAAGCCACAGAAGCGGTTGTCGAAGTGGCCGAGGCCGCGCCCGCGCTGGATACCGGTGATACTGCGTGGATGATGGTCTCGACCGCCATCGTGCTCTTCATGATCTTCCCGGGCATCGCCCTGTTCTATGGCGGCCTTGTGCGCAGCAAGAACATGCTTTCGGTGCTGATGCAGACCACCACCATCGCGGCACTGATGATGGTCGCCTATGTGGTTTACGGCTATTCCTTCGCCTTTGGCGGCGCCGAGGGCCCCTATTTCGGCGGTTTTGGCAAGCTCTTCCTCGCAGGTGTGGGGCCGGAGAGCCTTTCGGGCACCATCCCGGAATATGTCTTCATCGCCTTCCAGATGACCTTCGCCTCGATCACACCGGTGCTGATCATCGGCGCCTTTGCCGAGCGGATCAAATTCTCGGCGGCGCTCCTCTTCTCGCTGATCTGGGTCACCGTCGTCTATTACCCGGTCGCACATATGGCCTGGGACGCGAATGGCCTCTTCTTCGGCTGGGAAGTGTTTGACTTTGCAGGCGGCACGGTTGTGCACATCAATGCCGGTATCGCGGCTCTGGTTGGCGCGATCTGCGTCGGCAAGCGCCTCGGCTACGGCAAAGAGAACATGCAGCCGCATTCGCTGACCCTGACCATGGTCGGCGCCTCGATCCTCTTTGTGGGCTGGTTCGGGTTCAATGTGGGCTCGGCTCTGGGGGCCGGCACGCTGGCAGGCCTTGCGATGATCAACACCTTCACCGCAACCGCCGGCGGCATTCTCGGCTGGGTGCTGGTTGAGGCGCTGCTGCGCGGCAAGGCCTCGATGCTGGGTGGTGTCTCGGGCATGATCGCTGGTCTCGTGGCCATCACCCCGGCAGCCGGCGCAGTCGGCCCGATCGGCGCGATCTTCCTCGGCGCCATCGCTTCGGCAGCGGCCTATTACTTCGTCGCCGTCGTGAAGGTGAAGCTGGGCTATGATGACAGCCTCGACGTCTTCGGCATCCACGGGATCGGCGGCATCGTCGGCGCGGTTGGCGCAGGCATCTTCGCGGCACCGTCGCTGGGCGGCCAGGGCTATCCGGAAGGTCGCGGCATGGCAGAGCAGGTCTATTACCAGATCGCGGCTGTCGGTATCACCATTGTCTACTGCGCGGTGTTGTCCTTCATCATCTACAAGGTGGTCGGCGTTCTGACCGGCGGCCTGCGGGTCAGGGAAGACGCCGAGCGCGAAGGCCTCGACCTCTCTTCGCATGGCGAGCGCGCCTATCACTACTGATCACGGGCGGCGGCCTTCGGGCCCCGCCACACGCGAAAGAAAAAGCCCGTCGGAAATTCCGGCGGGCTTTTGCGTGTTGATCCCGGTGAGCGCCGGAGGCTTCAGGCCTTTTGCAGATCCTGGATCAGCGCATCAATATCGCCCCTGCGCCGGTCGAGCATCGCGCCGATTTCGGTGCGTTCCGAGGCGAGCATGTTCACGCCTTCGATGATGATGTTGAAAAACAGATCCCGCCCGCTTTTGTTCGACACATGCCAGCGCACTTCGAAAGGGCTGGAGCCCTTCAGATAGGCGGTTGAGATCACTTCGAAATAGCTTTTCACCGGGCGCGCGCCGGTGACCTCAATGCGGCCCCCGATGAACTCGCGGAAGCGGCGACCGTATTTGCGGCTGATATAGCCCTGGAAGGCCTGGGTGAAGGCCTGCATCTGGGCCTTTGACGCCGATTTCGCCGCCGGTCCAAGGGCAGACCGTGCGATCTGCGGCACATCGGCGTAATTCACGAAGAGCTTTTCAAAGGCCGGATACATCTGGGCCTCGGAGCGGCCCGAGTTGATGATCCCGTTGATATCGGCGACGGCCTTGTCGATCAGGGCCTTGGCCTCGGCATCGGAAAGCGCGAAGGCAGGCATGGCACCAAGCGCGGCAGCTGCCGCAAGCCCGGTGCCCAGAAAGTGGCGGCGCGAAAGGCCGGAAACCAGATGAACAGACATGTCAGTCCTCGCAACGTCAATCCGCATAGGGATCAATGAAATCGTCTTCATAGGGGTCGATGAAGTCGCCATCATCCCCATCCGCTGCGCCCTTTGCCTTCGCAATCTCATGGCGCCGGTTCTGCAGATAGAGAAGCCGGAGCTGGGCATAGCTGTCAGCGCTGTCATATAGGATCGAATCCACCGTATCGGAATAGCGGTAGCGATCATTTAGGCGTGAAAGCCCTTCAATGGCGAGAGTCGCATCGGCATCATCGCCGTCGAACACATTGTTCAGCGGGTTCATCGCGAAATCGACCACGATCCCGACCGTGTCGCGCGCGGTGGACGGCCCTTCGATGGGCAATTCGACATAGGGCCCTTCGCCGACACCCCAGACGGCGAGCGTCTGGCCGAAATCGGCATCGGTTTTCGGCATCCCCAGTACCGAGGCCACGTCGAACAGCCCGCCGATCCCGGCGGTCGCGTTCACGGCAAAGCGCAGTGTATTTGTCGTTGCCTCGCCGATTCGGGCCTGCAGCACCTGGTTCACCACCACGCCCGGCAGATCCAGCGTATCGGCGACATTCGAGACCCCCTGGCGCAGCGGCCCCGGCACCACGGTGCCATAGGCCTTTGACACCGGCCGCACGATCACTGTGTCCAGCCCTTTATTCACCGCATGGACGCCGCGATTCATCGGCTCGATCGGGTCATAAATGCCATCCGTATGGGGCGTCTGGGCACAGGCCGCAAGCACGCTCAGCCCGAGGACCAGCAGGAAGGGGCGGAAAGAGACGATTTCGGTCTGGCTGGTCACGGTCATTAACGGAATCTCAGGGCGTCACGAGACACTAAGCTAGGAGAAGGATGCAGAGATATTGCGTGAGAGGCTTACGGTGTGGCAATCCTCAAGACAACGGACATTTCTGCAGCGACCCCCCGGGTGGCAGGCTTCGGCCACAATCAGGCCATTCACTGAGCGATTTATGTGACATCTGGAGAAATGCATTGGTCCAAGGCACCTCGCAATCCGGGCTGAATGAGCTTTCCTCGGTCCGGTCCCTCTCAAAGGGGGCGTTGTCGGCCGCATTTCTCTTCTCGGTCTTCGCCAATCTTCTGATGCTGACCTCGCCGCTTTACATGTTGCAGATCTATGACCGCGTGCTGCTGTCGAGATCCGAGCCGACGCTGATCGCGCTGACGGTGCTGATGGTCTTCCTCTTCGCGGTGATGGGGCTTCTGGACCATGCCCGCGCGCGCATCCTGGCCCGGATAGGGGCGCGGTTCCAGGAGGCGCTGGACAAGCGGGTGCTGGCGGCCTCGTTTCGCAGGCTCTCGGTTGCGCCGATGGATACCGAGGCTCGCGCCGCCCAGTCGGATCTGGAGGCGATTGCGCGCTTCTGGGCCTCGCCCCTGCTGCAGGGGCTGCTGGATCTGCCCTGGACCCCGATCTTCATCGCGGCCCTGTTCATCTTCCATCCGGTGCTGGGCTGGTTTGCGGTTGGCGCGGCGCTTCTTTTGCTCTTGCTGGCCTGGGCCAATCAGCGCGCCACCGATACCATCACCCAACAGGCCACGCTGGCCAGTTTCGCCGCCGACCGCCAGGCCGAGAACCTTAAATCCGAATCCGAACTGGTGCGGTCCCTCGGGATGAGCGGCAATGCCTTTACCCGCTGGTATCACCTGCGCAGCCGCGCGCTGATCCGGGGGATGGAGCTGGCGGACCGGTCGGGTGGCTATTCGGTTCTGACCAAGACGTTGCGGCTGTTCCTGCAATCGGCAATCCTGGGTCTTGGCGCCTGGCTCGTGCTGAAAAATGCGCTGTCGCCTGGGGCGATGATTGCGGGTTCGATCCTGTTGGGGCGGGCTTTGCAGCCGATTGAACAGACCATCGGGCAATGGCCGATGCTGGCCAGAACGCGGGCGGCGCGGGATCGTCTGGGCAAGCTTTTATCCGAAGTGCCACGTGAGGTGAACCGCACCGCCTTGCCGCGCCCGACCGGCCGGATCGAGGTTTCGGGTCTTGCGGTTCTGCCGCCTGGTGATCCGCGGCCGGTTCTGCGGAGCGTGTCTTTCCGGGTCGATCCCGGTCAGGCCATCGGAGTGATCGGCCTTTCGGGCTCGGGGAAATCCTCGCTGGCGCGCGCACTTTGCGGGGTCTGGCCACCTGCGGCAGGGACGGTCAGGCTCGATGGGGCGACGCTGGATCAATATGATCCCGATCTGCTGGGCAGTTACATCGGCTATCTGCCGCAGCGGGTAACGCTGTTTGATGGCACCATTGCCGAAAATATCTCGCGGCTCGATGAGAATGCCGATCCCGCCGGGATCGTCGAAGCGGCGAAGAAGGCAGCGGTGCATGATCTGATCCTGCATCTGCCAAAGGGCTATGACACCCAGGTGACCAGCATGGGCGGCCAGCTGTCTGGCGGGCAGATCCAGCGCATTGGCCTCGCACGGGCCTTTTACGGCAATCCGGTGATGCTGGTGCTGGATGAGCCGAATTCCAACCTCGACAATGATGGTTCACTGGCGCTGAACCAGGCGATCCGCCAGGCAAAAACCGATGGCTGCGCGGTGTTCATCATGGCGCACCGTCCGGCGGCGATCCAGGAATGTGACCTGTTGCTGCTGATGAAAGACGGGATGGTGCAGAATTTCGGCCCGCGTGACCAGGTGCTGCGCGAGGCGGTGAAAAATGCCGGCGATATCGTCCGCCCGGGGCAGGGTGCGCAGATCCCGGCCAGCCAGGGAGGTGTGCAATGAGCCGCTCTGACCCCGGCAGCGCCCCCGGCCTGCGGCAATGGCCCATGCACCGCCCGCTGATCATCGGTTTCGCAGCCCTTTTAGCCCTGATCGGCGGCTTCGGCATCTGGGGCGCAATGGCAAGCCTTTCGGGCGCCATCGTGGCCAGTGGCCAGATCGAGGTAGAGCAGAACCGTCAGGTGATCCAGCATCCCGATGGCGGGGTTGTGGCCTCGATCGAGGTGAATGAGGGCAAGCGGGTCGAGGCTGGCGATATACTGATCCGGCTGGACGGTACGCTTTTGCACAGTGAACTGGCGATTGTTGAAGGTCAGCTCACCGAGGTGATCTCACAACGGGTGCGGCTGGAGGCGGAGCGCGACAATATCCCGGTGCTCGATTTCCCCGAGGCGCTGCGGGAAGAGGCAAAGGCCCGCCCCGAGGTCCAGGGTCAGATCGACGGTCAGATCAGCCTGTTCGAGGCGCGGCTTGCGACTTCGGCGAAAGAGGCCGAGCAGCTGGGGCGTCAGATCGGCCAGATTCAGGCGCGGATCACCGGAATCGACGCACAATCCGAGGCGATCCGGATCCAGCTTGATCTGATCCGCCAGGAGCTGACCAGCCAGAAGAGCCTGCTGGAACGCGGGCTGACCCAGATGGCTTCGGTGCTGGCGCTGCAACGCGAAGAGGCGCGGCTTCTGGGTCAGACCGGGGATCTGATCTCGACCCGCGCTCAGGCTGAGGAACGGATCACCGAAATCAATGTGGTGATCGGCAGTATCGACATCCGTCGCCGGGAAGAGGCGACCGACCGGCTGCGCGAGATCGCCCCGATGGAGCTGGAACTGGCCGAACGCCGCCGCGCGCTGCGCGAACAGGTGGCACGGCTCGATATCCGCACGCCGGTCTCGGGGATTGTGCTGGGTCTTGGCGTAACCACGCCGCGGGCGGTCATCCGGGCGGCGGATCCGCTGCTCTATATCGTGCCGCAGGATCGCCCGCTGGTGATCGCGGCCCAGGTCTCGCCGATTGATATCGACCAGGTCCATGTCGGCCAGCCGGTGGAGCTGGTCTTTTCGGCCTTTTCGTCGCGCACAACGCCGCATCTTCTGGGCAAGGTGACGGTTGTATCGGCCGATGCTTTCAGCGACCAGACGACCCGTGCCAGTTTCTACCGGGTCGAAATCGTGCTGGATATCGGGGAAATTGACAAACTGGGGGATCTGCAGCTGATGCCCGGGATGCCGGTCGAAGCTTTTATCCAGACCGATCCCCGCACCCCGATCGGCTATCTGGTCAAACCCTTCATGGACTATTTCAATCGCGCGTTCCGCGAGAGCTGAGCCGGAGTTTTATAAAAACTCCGGACCGGAGCCTGCAGAGGCTCCGGCACGATTTCTTGAAAGAAATCGTTTCCGACGCGCCCGGCTTGTCGCCCGGGCGGCCTGCGGATAGGCTCTGCCGCGACATTGATCAGCGGAGAATCCCATGTCCATCGAAGCCCGCCTGAAAGAGCTTGGCGTTATCCTTCCTGACGCGCCTGCCCCGGTCGCGAATTACGTGGGTTTCGTCCAGACCGGAAATCTCGTCCATATTTCGGGCCAGATCAGCGCCGATGAACACGGCCCGATCAAAGGCAAACTGGGCAGCGAGCTTTCGGTCGAACAGGGTGCGGCTGCAGCGCGTCGCTGCGCGATTTCGCTCCTGTCGCAGGTCAAAGTGGCCTGTGGTGGCGATCTGAGCCGTATCACCCGGCTGGTGAAACTGACAGGTTTCGTCAATTCCACCGCCGATTTCACCGATCAGCCAAAGGTGATCAACGGCGCCTCGGATTTCATGGTTGACGTGCTGGGTGACAAAGGGCGCCATGCCCGGGCCGCCGTCTCGTCAAACTCGCTGCCGCTGGGCGTGGCGGTCGAGATCGACGCGATTTTCGAGATCGCCTGATCATGACCCGGGTCCCTCTGCCGCCGTCTTTGCTTTGCCTGCCGGTCGCGCATCGTGCCTTGCATGACCGCAGCAGGGGGATCATCGAGAACTCTCCCGCCGCCATAAGGGCGGCCATAAGCGCCGGCTATGCCATCGAGATCGACCTCCAGCTGTCGCAGGATGGCGTGGCGATGGTGTTTCATGATGAAGACCTTGACCGTCTGACGCATGAGACCGGGCCGCTGAATGCTCGCAACGCGGCTGATCTGTCCCGGATCACACTGAAAGACAGCGAGGACCGGATCCCGACCTTTGCTGAAGTGCTTGATCTTGTCGCGGGTCAGGTGCCGCTCCTGGTTGAGATCAAGGACCAGACCCTGACCATGTCCGCCACTGACGGGCGGCTGGAGGCCGAGACGGCGCGGCTGCTGGCCGATTACCGGGGTGATGTTGCGGTGATGTCCTTCAACCCGCATTCCATCGCCCATATGGCACGGCTCGCGCCGGGGATCGCGCGGGGGATCACCACCTCGGCCTATGAGGCTGAGGACTGGGCGCCGCTGGACCCTGCCATTTGCGACCATCTGCGCGAGATCCCGGATTTTGCCCGCACCGATGCGTCCTTTATCAGCCATGAGGCCGCAGACCTGCCCCGCCCGCGCGTGGCAGCGTTGAAAGCCCAGGGCGCGGCGATCCTGTGCTGGACCATCCGGTCACCCGAGGCCGAGGCAAAGGCCCGTGAAATCGCGCAGAATGTCACCTTTGAAGGCTATTCCGCGCCGCTTCCGGCTTGATCAGCCCCCGGGGCGACCCATCTAAACCAGACACCTGCTCCCCGCGCCGCAAACAGGATCGCGATGGCCGATATTACCCTCGCCGAAAGCCTGACCGAAGTCCCTGCTGCCACCTGGGATGCGATTGCTGCGCCGGAACAGGCAGATGGCCGGCCCATCGACCCTTTCACCACGCATCGTTTTCTGATGGCGCTGGAGGCTTCGGGCTCGACCGGGGGAAAGACCGGCTGGCTGCCAAAGCCCTTGATTCTGTCTGATGCGGGGCGTCCGGCAGCACTGTTGCCGCTCTGGCTCAAGACCCACAGCCAGGGGGAATATATCTTCGATCATGGCTGGGCCGAGGCCTATGAGCGTGCCGGCGGCCGCTATTACCCCAAGCTCCAGGCGGCGGTGCCCTTCACCCCGGTCAGCGGCCGCCGGTTTCTTGGCCCCGACCAACACCGCGAGGCGCTGGCCGAAGCCGCCATTTCGATCACCGCCGGCAATCAGATTTCTTCGCTGCATGTCACCTTCTGCACGCCTGAAGAGGCGCAGGCGCTGAGCGGATTTCAGGGCCTCATCCCCCGCAAGAGCCAGCAATTCCATTGGTTTAATCGTGGCTATGCCAGATTTGACGACTTCCTTGCTGATCTGTCCTCGCGCAAGCGCAAGATGATCCGCAAGGAACGCGAGGCGGCGCGCGCCCATGGCCTCACCATTCACGCGCTCAGCGGCGATCAGATCCTGCCCGAACACTGGAGCGCTTTCTGGGCCTTTTACCAGGATACCGGCGCGCGCAAATGGGGCCGTCCCTATCTGACCCGCGCCGCCTTTACCGCCCTTCACGAGACGATGCGCGACGACATGTTGCTGGTCCTTGCCTTCGATGGCGCGACACCGGTGGCCGGCGCGCTGAATTTCATCGGGCGGGACGCGTTGTTCGGGCGCTATTGGGGGGCGCTCGCGGAATATCCGGCGCTGCATTTCGAACTCTGTTACTATCAGGCCATCGATTATGCCATCGCGCAGGGGCTGCAACGGGTCGAGGCCGGTGCCCAGGGCGAACACAAGCTTGCGCGGGGGTATCTGCCCCAGGAAACCTGGTCACTGCACTGGATCACCGATCCCGGATTTCGCCGGGCGGTCGCCGATTTCGTCAGCCGCGAATCGCTTGCGCTGGATGAAGAGATCGGGATCCTTACGGAATACGGCCCCTTCCGTCGCAGCACCGGGGACGAATAGCCCGCCATTGATCTTCTGTTACAGGCTGAGGGGCCCTTTACCATGACCGCATTGCTCACCCGGGAAGAACGCCAGACGCTGCTTCCTGATCTGGATGCGACGGGCTGGAAGGCGGCGCCGGACAAGGATGCGATCCGCAAGATATGGAAATTCCGCAGCTTTTCCGAGGCCTGGGGCTTCATGACCCGCGTGGCGCTTGCGGCGGAACGCGCGAACCACCATCCCGACTGGTCAAATCGCTATAATATTGTCGATGTCACCCTGACGACCCATGACGTCAATGGCCTGAGCGCTCTGGATATCGACCTGGCAAAGCGGCTCGACCGGATCGCCCCAGGAGCCGTGATTATAGAAGACCATGGCGCGCCGATCCTCTGCCTTTGCGAGATGAGGGCGCAGGGCCGCTGAAGCCCGGTCCCTTTTGATCCCCGTCCGATCTTTGTCGGGGCGGGCGGGTGCCCCTGAAAGGCACCCGCGTTAGGGATCAGACCTCTGCCAGCAGCGCTTCGCCGCCCGAGATCTCGCATTGCCCCGGCGAGGCCTCAAGATGCAGCACCCTGACCACACCATCTTCGGCCAGCAGCGCGTAGCGTTTGGAACGCCCCAGCAGACCGGCGGGCGGTGCGTCGAATTCCAGACCGATCGCCTTGGTGAAAGAGCCATCCGCATCGCCGAGGAAGCTCAGCCCCGCTTTGTCCGCCCCGGTCGATTTCGCCCAGGCATCCATCACGAAAGGATCATTGACCGAGACGCAGATGATTTCTGCCACGCCTTTGGCCGCGAATTTTTCGGCGGTGCGGATAAAGCTCGGCACATGGGCGGTGGTGCAGGTGCCGGTAAAGGCGCCGGGCAGACCGAAAATCACCACTTTGCGGCCCTTGAGCTTTTCGCCCAGATCCACCGCTTCCGGTCCGTTGGCACCCAGTTTCAAGAGCTTCGCTTCGGGCAGTTTCGCCCCGACAGTGATTTGCGACATTACGTGTCTCCTCGCGCGTTGCGCCTGTTGCCCGGGAAGTTATAGGCTGTGTCGCGTAACATTCCAGAGGGGGCGGAAGATGAGGGTGGTGATAGTGGGCGCCGGTCAGGCCGGAGCGGCGCTGGCGGCAAAATTGCGCAACCTTGGCGCCGATGGTCCGATCACCATGATCGGCGACGAAGCCGCGCCGCCCTATCAGCGCCCGCCGCTGTCCAAGGCCTATCTGATGGGCGAGATGGAGCAGGAACGTCTCTGGCTGCGCGGCCCGGAATTCTGGGAAGAAAACAACATCACCCTGCGTCTGGGGGCGCCCGTGACCGCCATCGACCGCGCCGCGAAAACCGTGACGGTCGGGGCCGAGACCATCCCCTATGATCAGCTGGCGCTGACTACCGGATCAAGCCCGCGCCGCCTGCCCGCTGCCATCGGCGGTGATCTGGACGGCGTCTTCACCGTGCGCAATCTGCGCGATGTCGACCGGATGCGCGCGGAATTCACCGCTGGCCGCAGCCTCGTCGTGATCGGCGGCGGCTATATCGGTCTGGAAGCGGCGGCGGTTGCCAAAAAACTCGGCCTCACCGTCACCCTGATCGAGGCAGCACCGCGCATCCTGGGCCGAGTCGCCGCCGCCGAGACCGCTGATTTCGTTCGCAAAACCCATAGCGAGCAGGGCGTTACGATCCTTGAGGAAACCGCGCTCGACCGCATTCTCGGGGACAGGGCGGTCACCGGTGTCCTGTTGAAAGACGGGCGCGAGATCGCGGCTGATTTCGTTGTGGTGGGGGTTGGCGTCTCGCCGGGCGCGGAACTGGCCGATGCCAGCGGCATCGCGCTGGATAACGGCATCGCAACGGACGAGCAGGGCCGCACCTCTGATCCGGCGATCTGGGCGGCGGGCGATTGCGCGTCCTTTCCGTGGAAGGGCGGCCGGATCCGGATGGAATCGGTCGGCAATGCCATCGACCAGGGCGAGATCGTCGCGGAGAATATGCTCGGTGCGGCAAAGGCCTATCAGGCGAAACCCTGGTTCTGGTCGGATCAGTATGATCTGAAACTGCAGATCGCCGGGCTGAATATCGGCTATGACCGCGTGATCACCCGTGAAATCGGCGGCGTCTCGCACTGGTATTACCGGGGCGATGACCTGCTCGCGGTTGATGCGATGAGCGATGCGCGGGCCTATATGGTCGGCAAGCGGCTGATCGAAGCCGGAAAGTCACCGGCGCCAGAGGTCATCATCTCCGCACCCGATCTGAAGGCCTTGCTGAAATAATGCGTATCATCGGAGGCGCGCGGCGTGGCCTGCAACTCGCGGATGTCGGGCAGGGGGATGTCGAGGCGCATCTGCGCCCGACATCCGACCGCGTCCGCGAGGCGATCTTCAACCTGCTTCTGAATGGCGGCTATGGCAATCCGGTCCAGGAGGCACGGGTGCTGGATCTTTTCGCAGGCACTGGCGCGCTTGGGCTAGAGGCTTTGTCGCGCGGGGCCACGCGGGTGGCTTTTGTCGATGACGGCGCGGCGTCGCGCGCGCTTTTGCGCAAGAATATCGAAAAGATGCAGGCGATGGGCGTCACCGATGTCTGGCGCCGCGATGCGACAAAGCTCGGCCCCAATCGCGGGCCAGGCTACGACCTCGTCTTTCTCGATCCGCCCTATGGCAAAGCGCTTGGCGAGGCCGCGCTCGCCTCGGCACTGGCAGGCGACTGGCTGACCCCGGGCGCGATCATCGTCTGGGAAGAGGGCACCGCCCCCGCCCCGCCCGAGGCATTCGATCTGCTCGACCAGCGCCGCTATGGCGAGACCTGGATCACATTGCTGCGCGCGCCCGGCCTGGCCTGAGCGTTACCGCTATCACACAATGCCGATCTGATGCTGCCCGGGCGCTGTTCGCCCGGGGCCATGGGTGATAGCGCCGGGCAGAGATTGCCGCCCCCGCCAGAACCGGATCACGACATGACACCTCCCGCTGCTGTACTCTTCGATTGTGACGGCGTGATCGTCGACAGCGAAGGCCCGACATTCCAGATCATGCTGGCTGAATTTGCCAGCTGCGGCTTTCATCTGACACTGGAAGAGCTTGAGCGCGATTATATCGGCGGAACGGTCGAGGATGTCGCAAGTCGTGCCCGTGCCAATGGGGCCGATCTGCCGGAAAGCTGGGTCGCCGATCTCTATGCCAATATGTATGCCATGCTCGAAGCCGGGGTGCCGCTGATCCCGGATATTCTCCAGGTCTTCGACCGGCTGGATGCGGCGGGCATTCCCTATGCGGTCGGCTCCAACGGATCGCCCGAAAAGATGCAGATCACTCTGGGTGCACGTGGCCTTATCCCAAGGTTCCGCACCGTGCTGTCAGGCCAGGCCATCGGCAGGCCGAAACCACTGCCCGATCTTTACCTCGCCTGTGCAAAAGCCTGCGGCGTGGCGCCAGAGGCCTGTGTTGTGATCGAAGACAGCCCGGCCGGCGCCCGCGCCGCCATCGCCGCAGGCATCCCCTGCCTCGGCTTTGCCGCGCATGGCGAAGACAAGCCCCCCGCCAGAGGTCTCAAAGCCCTGAATGTGCCGCTTTTTCATTCCATGAAAGATCTGCCCGGCCTTCTCGGGCTTTAACCCCCGGCTTCCCCCTGTCCGAAATGGTCCGGCAGTGTGGGGGCTGCGCCCCGACCCGTTACTGCGCCCGCAAATCGCGCAGCACATCCGGGCTGGCATAGCCATCCGCGACCATCCCGCCTGCCTTTTGCCAGGCCTTGACCGCGGCCACGGTCTTTGGCCCGATCCGTCCGTCAACACCGCCCGCGTCATAGCCGGCAGCAGTCAAAAGCTGCTGGACCTCTTTGCGCTCGTCCAGTGTCAGCGCCTTCCAGTGACGTGGCCAGGTGGTCGCAATGGGCGGGCCGCCCGCGATCCGGTCCGCCAGATGGCCAATCGCGATCACATAGGCATCGGCCGGGTTGTAGCTTTCGATCGCCTGGAAATTCGGCCAGATCGCGAAAGCCGCGCCCCTGGCTCCCGCAGGCACCAGGATTGACACCCGCGCGCCCTCTGGCCAGGGCCCCGCCACCGGCTTCACCCCAAGCGCCGCCCAGTCCGCTGCCGGCTTCACCACCCGCTCTGAGGTCAGGTCGTAATCGAACCCCTCGGGCAGCTGCACCTCCATCCCCCAGGGGACGCCCGGCGCCCAGCCATGCCGGCTGAGGTAATGCGCCGCCGAGGCCAGGGCGTCGGCGGGATCATCCGACCACAGGTTCCGCCGCCCGTCGCCATCGAAATCCACCGCATAATCGCGCCAGGAGGTCGGCATGAACTGGGTATGCCCCATCGCGCCCGCCCAGCTGCCCTGCATATCGGGGCGGGAGACCTCGCCCGCCTCAAGGATCTTCAGCGCCTCAATCAGCTGCGCGCCGAAAAACGCCTCGCGCCGCCCGTCATAGGTCAGCGTCGCCAGTGCCGAGATGGTGTCGGTCCTGCCGCGAAAGGTGCCGTAAGAGGTCTCAAGTCCCCAGACCGCCAGCACAATCTCTTTGCGTACGCCGTATTTCGCTTCGATCCGGGCCAGCAGGTCCGCATGTTTCTCAGCCGCCGCCCGGCCCATCGCCACCCGCTCGTCGGAAACGGCGATGTCGAGATAATCCCAGATCGTGCGGGTGAATTCATTCTGGTTGCGGTCGCGGCGCACGACATCGGGCAGGAACTCTGCCGCGCGCATTTCGCGGTCCCAGACCGCTGCCGGCACACCGGCTTCCAGCGCCTTGCCGCGATACTCGCCAATCCAGGTGCGGAACCCCGCTGCAGTTTCGACCTCGCGCCCCACGGCAGTGCTGCCCTCTGTGTCTTCGATGGTCTGGGCCTGAACCGCCGGCCCCATGGCGGCAGCCGCCAGTATCACCGCCGCCGCAAGGGCAAGCCGTTTCATTTCCGCCGCCTCACCACCCGGCGTTTCGCGGCCTCGGCCGCCCGTGCTTTGCCAAGCGCGCGTTTTGGCGCGCGGCCCCGGCCCTTTGCGGCACGCCCCGAAGGCAAAGCGCGGTCTTCCAGCTCGACAAGTTCCAGGATCAGCCCGCCGGTCACCGGCACGGCCTCGGCGAGGCGCACCTTGACCTTCTGGCCAATGCCGATGGTCAGACCGGTGTCGGCCCCCATCAGGGTCTGGCTGTCGGGGTCGAAATGGAAGAATTCGCGCCCGACCTCGCGGATCGGCACCAGCCCGTCGGCCCCGGTCTCGTCAAGTTTCACGAAAAGCCCGAAGCGCTGCACCCCGGCGACGCGGCCGGTAAACACCGCACCGACCCGGTCCGAAAGATAGGCGGCCAGATAGCGGTCGACCGTGTCACGCTCGGCGGCCATGGACCGACGCTCGGCATCCGAGATCAGCTTGCCGGTCTCGGCGAGGTTCTCCATGTCGAAATCCGACAGGCCATCCGGTGTGTCCTTTGGGCCAAGCCCCAGCCCCCGGATCAGCGCGCGATGCACGATCAGGTCGGCATATCGGCGGATGGGCGAGGTGAAATGCGCGTAATTCTTCAGTGCCAGCCCGAAATGGCCGAAATTCTCGGGCGCGTAATAGGCCTGGGTCATCGAGCGCAGCGTCGAGATATTGATCAGCTCGTCAAATTCCGAGCCTTCGGCCTGTTTCAACAGCTGGTTCAGATGCGAGGTTTTCAGCACCTGACCCTTAGCCAGCGTAAAGCCGGAGCCCTCCGCCACTTCGCGAAGGCTTTCCAGCTTGTCGGGCGAGGGTTCCTCATGAACGCGGTACAGCAAAGGCTGCTTTACCCGCTGCAATTCCTCGGCGGCGGCGACATTCGCCATCACCATGCATTCTTCGATCAGCTTATGCGCGTCGAGCCGGTCCTTGAAATCGACCGACAAAACCTTGCCCTCATCTGACAGAACGATCTGGCGTTCGGGCAGATCCAGATCCAGCGGCTGGCGCAAAGCCCGTCCGCGTTTCAGCGCGTCATAGCAGGCGTAAAGCACTTTAAGCTGCGGCAGGAGCGCGCCCGTCGCCGCGTCGGGCTGGCCGTCGATTGCGCGCTGAACCTGGCCATATTCCAGGCTGCCCTTTGACCGCATCACGCCCCGCGTAAAGCGATGCGCGATCTTCTGCCCCGAGGAATTGATCCGCATTCTGACCGCCATACAGGGGCGGTCGACATGCTCGTGCAGCGAACACAGATCGCCCGACAATGTATCGGGCAGCATCGGCACCACGCGATCGGGGAAATAGGTGGAATTGCCTCTGCGCCGCGCCTCGCGGTCCAGGGCCGAGCCCGGGCGGACATAATTCGCCACATCGGCAATCGCGACCCAAAGGACAAAGCCGTCCGGATTGCCCGGCTCGTCATCAACCAGCGCCAGCACCGCATCATCACGGTCGCGCGCGTCCTGGGGGTCGATGGTGACAAGGTCAAGATCCCGCAGATCTTCGCGATGCGCCATGGTAAAGGGCGGCGCGTTATCGGCCTCTTCTACTGCCTTGTCGGGGAACTGGTCGGGGATGCCATGCTGATGGATCGCGATCAGCGAGACCGCGCGCGGACCCGCCGGATCGCCCAGCCGCGCCACGATTTTGGCCTGCGGCAGGCCCATGCGGCGATTTCCGACGGCCTCGCCCTCGACCAGTTCGCCATCTTTCGCGCCCATATCGCCATCGGGCAGGACCCGCCACTCCTTGTCCTGGCCCTTGTCGATCGGCACGATCCGCCCGCCTTCGGATCCTTTGCGGAACACGCCCAGCACTTTCAGCGGGTTCGACCCGATCCGCCGGATCAGCCGCGCCTCCCAGACGTAATCGTCCAGATCGACCTTCGCGAGCCGGGCCAGAATCCGGTCGCCGACGCCCAGAGTGGGATCGTCCTTTTTCGCGATGATCAGGATACGGCCGGCATCGGGATCGACGCCTTCCTCCATCGCTTCGGCGAAAAGATCGCCCGCCGCATCGGGCGGCAGCACCTTCAGCAGCGCGACCGGCGGCAGCTCGCCTTTCGGCAGGAACCGTCGCGCGCGTTTCGCGAGATCCCCTTCGGCCTCCATCTCGCGCAGCACGCGTTTCAGCTCGCTCCGCTCATCGGACTTCACGCCGAAGGCTTTCGCGATGTCGCGCTTTGACGACAGGCCGGGATTATCGGTGATCCATTGACGGATCTGCTCTTTGGACGGGATCTGGCTCATGTCTCAGACCTAGCACGCGCCTTGCCAGCCGGGAAGCGGATGCTTGACAGGCTGCGCTTTCACGCGCTTATGCGGGGTCGTCCGCAGCCCCCGCTTATGCGGGCCACCCCGCAGGAGGCCGATATGGCGCCGAAAAAGCCGCAGGAAAAGACACCGGAAGAGCTGTTTCTGCAGCCGCTGGCACGTCTTGCGGGTGAGGATCCGGAGATCGAGGCGCTGGTTTTCTGGGGCGATGCTGATGGCTGGCCGGCGCTGCCGTCTGAGGCGCTGGACAGTGAAGAGATCACTTTCTGGGCCGAAGGGCTGATCCCCGAGGGGTTTCACCTTGAATGGCAGGTGATTGCCGGGCCGGATGGCATCCGCCCGGATCACATCCGCCTTTACGCCTGGGAAACAGGCGAGGCACCGCCCGAAGGCGACGCCCCGATCCTGGCCCGGGCGCGCTGGCCCGCATAGGGCTCAGCTGCGGCGCGGATGGCCGCCGACAAAGACGTAATAGGTCTTGCCGCGCGCCACGGTGATCTCAAGCCCCATCTCGGTGATATTGGGATTGAGCAGATTGACCAGATGCGAGGGCGAATTCAGCCAGAGCCGCGCCGGCGTCGCCGAATTGGGCGCGGAACTGCTGGTCGCGAGGTTCTCGGTCGCGGTCTTAAGCCCGTAGCCCGCCCGTTTCAGCCGCGTCTTCAGCGACGAGCCGTTCGAGCCGCTATGGCTCATGAAGGCATTCACCGCCATGTCACAGGCGTGACCCCTTGCGGCACGGTCAAGGGTTCCGTTGAGGCGTAGCGGCCCAAGGCCCCGTTCCGCGCGCAATCCATTGACCCATTGCGCGAATTCCTGGCGGATCTGCTGCCGCTCGGAAGCAGCCGTGCAGGCGAGCGCGGGTAAGGACAGAGCAAGAAAGGCGGCCGTCAGAGACGGCAACAGAGACAGCTTCATGGCAGCAGCATCCACGTTCCAGAGAAACATCAGACTGGATCAGCCCCCGCTGATCCGCTTTTGTCATCTATGGCAAAGATCGCTGAACTAAGGCGAGACAAAGAAAAAAACCGGGCGCAGGGCCCGGTTTTTTGCTCGGTTCATGTCAGTTGCTGCGCGGATCGTGGCTCAGCGACGGTCAGACTCGTCGTCCTCGTCCTCATCCTTGTCGCCGGAGGGCAGCGAGAAGAAGCTGTCGGCATCCGAGAAGTCCTTCTCTTCCGCTTCTTCCTCTTCGACAGGCTGCTCCTCGCCAAAGACCTCAAGCCCGGTGAGAGCGGTCTCGACACGCGCCACCGGCTCCATGCCGAGGCTCTGCTCGGTCGAAACCAGTTTGCGACGCTCGTCATCCGACATCACGCCGCCTTCGGCTGCCTTGCGGCGAACGGCCTGCTGCACGGCGGCATCCAGCTCAGACTGGCGGCACAGACCAAGCGCGACCGGGTCAACCGGGGTGATATGCTGGATATTCCAATGGGTGCGTTCGCGGATCGACTGGATCGTCGGCTTGGTGGTGCCGACAAGTTTGCCAATGGCGCCATCCGACAGCTCCGGGTGGAACTTGACCAGCCAGAGGATCGCCGCCGGGCGGTCCTGGCGTTTCGAGAGCGGGGTATAGCGCGGGCCACGGCGCTTTTCCTCGCCCAGAGCGGCGGCGTTGAACTTGAGCTTGAGCTTGTAGAGCGGGTCTTTCTCGCCACGGTCGATCTCGACCTGTTCAAGCTGGTTATTGGCGATCGGGTCAAACCCTTTGACGCCACCACCGACATCACCATCGGCAATGCCCTGGACCTCAAGCTCATGCATGCCGCAGAAATCGGCGATCTGTCTGAAGGTCAGGGTCGTGTTGTCCACCAGCCAGACGGCGGTCGCGCGGGCCATAATCGGCTTCGACATAGGACTTCCTTTCAGCTGTTGCCCTGCTAGCAGGGTTGGCCTTTACAAATCTCTCCCGCGCCGGGAAAACGGCTGTGAACCTTTGGTTCACGTTCTCCGATGTCGGGGAATTACCCTGCCGTATAGTGCGATTCCTGCCTGAGGGAAAGTAAAATTGCTGCGGATCCTGTCGCTCGTCACCTTGTGCCTGCTGACTGTCTTTCCGGCGAAAGCCGAGGGTGAGAGGGCGGGCGATTTCGACTATTACGTCATGGCGCTGTCCTGGTCCGCGGGCTGGTGCGAGGCCGAAGGCGATGCGCGCCGCGATCCGCAATGCGATATCGGGCGCGGGCTGACCTTTGTGCTGCATGGGCTCTGGCCGCAAAAGGAAAAGGGCTGGCCATCTTACTGTCGCACGGTGGAGCGCGATCCGACCCGTTCTGAATCGGCCGCAATTGCGGATGTGATGGGGGGCGCGGGCTATGCCTTTTACCAGTGGAAAAAGCATGGGCGCTGTTCGGGTCTCGCGCCGGGGGACTATTACGCAAAGGCACGCGAGGCCTATGAAAAAGTCGAAATCCCGCCGGTCTTTGCCCGCATGTCCAAGACACTTAAAGTGCCCGCCGAAGTGATCGAGGGCGCTTTTCTTGAGGCAAATCCGGGGCTGAAACCCGATCAGGTCACCATCATCTGCCAGGGCGGTGCCATTCGCGAGGTTCGGATCTGTCTGACCAAAGATCTCGCGCCGCGCCGCTGTGGGGAGGGCGCGATCCGCGACTGCCGGCTGAAAGACGCGGTGCTCGACGCGGTGCGCTGAAAGCCACACTCCGGAAGCCTCCGGCGGAGGTCAGGAGGAAGTTGCATTCCCCTGATCGGGATACTCCCGCCGCAGATGCAGGGGGCAGCCCGCGCCCGGATCAGGAATTCTCTACCTTCATCACGATCTTGCCGATATGGCCGGGGGATTCGATCCGCTCATGCGCCTTGGCTGCGTCGCCAAGTGTGAATTCGCTGTCGAGCACCACTTTCAGCGCGCCCCGGGCGATCATCGGCCAGACCTCGCGTTCCAGGTCGCGCGCGATCCGGGCCTTGGCGATGTCGCTTTGCGGGCGAAGGGTCGAGCCGGTGATGGTCAGGCGGCGCATCATCACCTCGGCGAAATTCACTTCGGCTTTGGCGCCTTGCAGGAAGGCGATCTGCACGATGCGGCCATCATCGGCGAGGGCTTTGATATTCCTTGGGATATAGCTGCCACCAACCATGTCTAGGATCAGATCCGCGCCGCCCAGCTTGCGCATTTCTGTCACGAAATCACGGGTGCGATAGTTGAAAGCGGCTTCTGCGCCAAGATCGAGGCAGACCTGGGCTTTCTCATCGCTGCCAGCGGTTGCGAAGACCCGTGCTCCGAGTGCTCTGGCAATCTGGATCGCCGTGGTGCCGATCCCCGAAGTGCCACCGTGAACAAGGAATTTCTCGCCCGCCTGCAGCCCGCCGCGCATCACGATATTCGACCAGACGGTGAAGCAGGTCTCGGGCAGGCAGGCGGCCATTTTCATCGACATGCCCTGGGGCACCGGCAGCGCATGGGTCTCGTGGCACAGCGCATATTCCGCGTAACCACCCCCCGGGAGCAGCGCGCAGACCGTCTCGCCGATCTTCCAACGCGAGACGCCGGGGCCGGTCTCGACCACCGTGCCGGAACATTCCAGCCCGGGCAGTGGCGAGGCATTCGCGGGCGGCGCATAGGCGCCGGCGCGTTGCAGCGCATCGGGGCGGTTCACCCCGGCATAGGCCACCCGGATCACGATCTGGCCATGGCCCGGCACTGGCACCGGCAGAGTACAGGGTTGCAGCACATCCGGGCCGCCGGGGGCGACGATCTCGATGGCCTGCATGGAATCAGAGAGTTTGTCGGAAAGGGGCATGGGCTTGCTTTGTCTTTGCGGGCAGGGATGCGGGGGGCGGGTCAGTGACGCGGAAAGGGGGCGGAGGGCGGATCAGAACGGGCGGGGGCCTTTGCCGCCCCTGGCCTCCTGGCCCGGCAGATCATCGGGCAGGACGGGAGGGCGGATCCGGCCGAGGAATTTCAGCGGTCGCCCCATCAGTGCCTTGCCGATCGGGTTGCTGGCAAGGGCTGCTTTCGCTTTCTCGAACTGCATCACATTTTCAATGCGGCGGTCGAGGAAGTCGCGCGTTGCCTGAAGGCCGGTACTGTCATCGCCCAGCCAGAACAGAACCGTGGCACCATAGACAGCCGAGAGGCTGAGGCGTTTCGTGTACCAGTTCAGATCATCCGATGTATCGCCAAGCGCGGTCCAGATCGCATCTGCGGTGCCCCAGATGGCACGGCTTCCCTCGGCACTGTGCTGGGGCAGCGCGAAAAGCGTGGTGCCCCGCCGCACCGCTTCGCGATCCGCGATTTCCAGCCGCAGGAGCACCGCCCGCGCCACCCGGTCGCGAAAGCGCAGCGCGGCCAGATCCTCTTCGGCAAGGATCCGCGCCATCTCGCGGTCGCCCCGCATATGCCAGGCCAGCGCCAGATCGATCCCGCCGCGCGGGAAGAGCGCAGCCGCAAGGCCTGGCGCCACCCCCGAATCAGCCGCCGCCGCCTTCAGCGTGGTCTCGGACCAGCCATCGAACGCCACATGCGCCAGGGCCGCATCCAGCAGTTTTTCCCTTGCAATTGCCGCTTCCATCATCGTCTCCGCAGGTCGAAAGGTGGACAGGAGCCCCTGCATCTGTTATGCGCGCCGGGCCTGCACAAATATGTGCAACTCTAGCTTAGGAAGGTGGTGACAACCACATGCAGGTCAGCGTCCGCGACAATAACGTCGAACAGGCACTCCGTGCTCTGAAAAAGAAGCTGCAGCGCGAAGGCGTTTTCCGTGAAATGAAGCTTAAGCAACATTTCGAGAAACCGTCGGTTAAGAAAGCTCGCGAGCAAGCCGAAGCGATCCGCCGTGCGCGTAAACTCGCGCGCAAGAAAGCGCAACGCGAAGGCGCACTCTGAGCCTTACCGCGAGGTAGCTTTGAGGCGTTTCCCGATCTGGTCCTTCGGGTTTTCCAGGGGATCAGACAGGGACGTGAACACTGGGGCCGTTCGGTCCTTACAAGGTCAACCCCCGCCCTCGTGGTTGGGGGTTTTCCTTTGTCGTGCTTCTGAAAACCATGAAATCCGCCGCAGTTACGGCGCCGCCGGGCCGGAGCGTGGCCATCAGCGGGTTGCCACGGACAGCGGCGCCGCTGCCTGTGCGCCAGATCTCCCCCGCCCCGCACCGGGCGGCAGGTGTATCGCGTTGTTTCTCCGGATGCTGGCCCCCGCTTATAAGGCAATGTCATATCGGCCAATGACCGGAGCTCTGAGGGTGGCGTCACCCTGGTCGCCCGGCTGACATGCAGCGGCGACGGGGTGCAACCGCCTGCGCAATCGAAAACGGCCCGCGAGAGGCGGGCCGTTCTGTCAGATCAGGCTTTCGATTTCAGCTCGACCAGGATCGCCTGAAGCAGCTCTGCCTCGGTCGGGGCGGCCGGCGCATCCGGGGCCGCTTCTTCTTTCTTCTTGCCAAGTTGCGAGACGCGGTTGATCCCTTTGACCAGCAGGAAGACCACCCAGGCGATGATCAGGAACTTGATCACGGCATTGATGAAGCTGCCGATTTTGAACTGTGCTTCGCCAAGGCCGAAGCTGACATTCGAAAAATCGATGCCGCCGACGATCAGACCGATCAGCGGATTGACGAGGTCATCGACCAGCGACGTGACGATGGCGGTGAAGGCTGCGCCGATGATGATACCGACGGCCATGTCGATGACATTGCCGCGCGAGATAAAGGCCTTGAACTCATTGAGCATCTGACTGTCCCTTGTTTCCTCCGGCTCTTGCGCCGGTCCGCTTCTCTGCGCTTCACGCACAGTTACCGCAGGAATATCGCACATAAATTGGGGCTTACCCACTGGGAAAAATTGCCTATCTCTTAGCAAAACAGCCGCAGGAGGCCATATTGTCCACACTTTCAGCTTTTCCGGTGACGGCGCGCTGGCCCGCGCTCAATCCCGGGGTGATCCAGCTTTATTCGCTGCCCACGCCCAATGGGATCAAAGTGTCCCTGATGCTGGAGGAGACCGGCCTTCCCTATGAGGCGCATCTGGTCGATTTCGGGAAAAATGACCAGCTCAGCCCGGAATTCCTGTCGCTGAACCCGAATAACAAGATCCCGGCGATGATTGACCCGCATGGGCCGGGGGATAAGCCGCTGCCCTTGTTCGAGAGCGGGGCGATCCTGCTCTATCTGGCCGAGAAAAGCGGGAAGTTTCTGCCCGAGGCCAAACGCTGGCAGGTGATCCAGTGGCTGATGTTCCAGATGGGTGGGCTTGGTCCGATGTTCGGCCAGCTTGGCTTTTTTCATCATTTCGCGGGCAAAGAGATCGAAGATCCGCGCCCGAAGGAACGTTACCGTGCCGAGGCAGAGCGGCTGCTGAAGGTGCTGGATCAGGCGCTTGAGGGGCAGGACTGGCTGGTTGGCGAATATACCATTGCCGATATGGCAATCGGCCCCTGGCTCAATACGCTGAAGGGGTTTTACAAAGCCGCAGAGATCGCAGGCTGGGCGGATCTGAAAAACGTGCCGGCCTATCTGGACCGGATCCTTGCGCGCCCGGCCATGCAGCGCGCCATGAATATCCCCGCCCGCGGGTAAGGAGCTGCGGGCGGGGTTACCCCCGCCCGTGCATTCAGCAGGGCTTTTTCCAGCCGTCGATCACCGAAATCGCCTCTTCTGCGGTCTCGACCATGCGGAAGAGGTCGAGATCTTCCGGGGAAATCACCCCCGCATCCGCCAGTTGGCTCCAGTTAACCACACTTTCCCACCAGCTCTTGCCAAAGAGCAGGAAGGGTACGGGCTTCATCCGATGGGTCTGGATCAGGGTCAGCGCCTCGAACATCTCGTCGAGCGTGCCAAAGCCTCCGGGGAAGACCACGATGGCCTCGGCCCGCATCAGGAAATGCATCTTGCGGATCGCGAAATAGTGGAAGTTGAAGCACAGATCCGGTGAAACATAAGCATTCGGCGCCTGTTCATGCGGCAGCACGATATTGAGGCCGATGGAATGGCCCCCGGCATCTGCTGCGCCGCGATTTCCTGCCTCCATCACACCCGGCCCGCCGCCGGTCACGATCACGCCTTTGCGCCCGTAAGACCCCAGGCTGCGTTCGGTCATGATCTTCGCGAAGCGGCGCGCCTCATCGTAATAGGGCGAGAGATCGGCCAGCGCTTTGGTTTTTGCCTGATCGCGATGTTCCGGCGCGGGAATGCGGGCCCCGCCGAACAGGACGATGGTGGTCTCGATCCCGCGTTCATCCATGATCAGCTGCGGCTTCAGCAGTTCCAGCTGCAGCCTTACCGGGCGCAGATCCTCACGCGTCAGAAAATCCTGGTCGGCAAAGGCCAGCCGATAAGCCGGGGCGCGGGTCTGCAGCGTATCGGGGCATTTATCTGCCGCGACCAGATCCTGGCCACTGTCCCGGAACGGATGATTGCGCGACTCGTCGTTCATGATACCTCCCACCAGTCACCGGGCCGATTGCGTGACCCGGATACAAGCCTTATAGCCCCATGGACCTGAACAAAACCCTGTCACGAACGAAGCCTGCCAGAACAAAACTGTCCGAATAAATCTGCCCGAGGAGATCCACATGTCGAACGCCGCGCTGGAAACCGCAATCGAGGCCGCCTGGGAGGCGCGCGATACCATCACCCCGGCCACGAAAGGCGAGGCGCGTGATGCGATCGAGGCGACACTGGAATCGCTCGACAAAGGCCAGCTGCGGGTGGCCGAGCGCCAGGCAGATGGTGTCTGGCATGTGAACCAATGGGCGAAAAAGGCGGTCCTGCTGGGCTTCCGGCTGAAAGATATGGAGATCCATGAGGGCGGCTCGCAGGGCGGCACCTGGTGGGACAAGGTCGACAGCAAGTTCAACGGCTGGGGCGAAGCCGAATGGAAAACCGCTGGTTTCCGCGCGGTGCCGAACTGCATCGTCCGCCGCTCGGCCTATATCGCGAAAGGCGTGGTGCTGATGCCGTCTTTCGTCAATCTCGGCGCGCATGTCGATGAGGGCACCATGGTCGACACCTGGGCGACCGTTGGCTCCTGTGCGCAGATCGGCAAGAACGTGCATCTTTCCGGCGGCGTTGGCATCGGAGGCGTGCTGGAACCGATGCAGGCCGGCCCGACCATCATCGAGGATAACTGCTTTATCGGCGCGCGGTCGGAAGTGGTCGAAGGCTGCATCGTGCGCGAGGGCTCGGTTCTGGGCATGGGTGTGTTCATCGGGAAATCGACCAAGATCGTCGACCGCGAGACCGGCGAAGTGATGTATGGCGAAGTGCCGGCAGGATCGGTCGTTGTCGCGGGCTCGCTGCCCTCGAAGAACGGGGTGAACCTTTACTGCGCGGTGATTGTGAAACGGGTCGATGCGCAGACGCGGTCCAAGACCTCGATCAACGAGCTTCTGCGCGACTGAGCCGCAGGTGAACAGGGGCGCGGGTCGGTTTCTGATCAGAAACCGGCCCAAATCCTTTGAAGGATTTGGGGGCGCGACATGGAAGATGTTGAGAAGCCGGTAAAAGAAAAGCGTCCGCAGCAGGTCTATTCGCTGGTGGTCGAGGTCGGTCGCAAGGCCGGCGATGGTCTCCCGGAGAAAGCAACCGGAGCGGCATTGCTGTGTTATGCCTCGGGCGTGGATGAGGCCGAAGCGGTGCGTGAGACGGTGGCGATTCTGAAGGAAGCCGATCTTTCACCGCTGGAAGTCCAGGGGCTTGGCACGCTTGAAGAGCGCCGGGCCGCCGGGGACGAGATCGGCGAAGACGAGGTTGTGCTGATGGAGCGCGCTCTGGCCGAGAATTCGGTGATCGTGGCGCAGATGACGCCATTTTTCGACTGACCTTATTCTCCCGGTTGAAAGCACAATTGCGGGGGCAGAAGAGGTGCCTTCCGGGCGTGGCTGTGGAAGGGGAAATGTCGCAACCCACTGACCTGGCTTGCCGCGCGCTGGATCCGGGGTCGTGGCAGGTCAGTGCCGTCTCGCCTTGCTGAGCACAGCAGCGCTTTCCCCCTCTCTGAAGATCAGCAAGGGTCAGATCGCAATGCCCGTCTCTGTTCTGTCTCCGGGGAGGCTCAAGACGCCGCTGGCGGGAATACAACGCCACAAGGAACGGGCTCAGCGCAAGGCCCGGCCTTTGATAATGGCGTCTTTGCCGAAACGGGCGCGGATGGCATCGGCGGCCTGTTCCGCCTTTGCGCGCTGGGCGGCAGCCGGGTCGAGAAGGTCGGGGCTGCGGTCGGCCTCTGTGCCGGGGCAGAGATCGGCAAGGCCGGTGCCGATCAGGCGAAAGGGGCCCCGGATGCCCGAGCGGTCGAGCATATCGCGCGCAGTGCGGTAGATGCGGTCGGCAAGCTGGGTCGGGTCTGACAATGCCTGGCGGCGGGTGACAATCTGGAAGTCACCTTTTCTCAGCTTGAGCGTTATGGTGCGGCCGGCGAGATCCTTGGCTTTCGCGCGGTCCGAGACCTGTTCGGCAAGCCGCCAGAGATGGCCGTCGAGCAGATCGGCATCGGTGGTGTCCTCAAAAAACGTGGTTTCCTTTGAGATGGATTTCAGACCGGTATCGCGGCTGACGCGGCGATGGTCTTCGCCCCGCGCCAGGTGCCAGAGGCGTTCGCCCATCTGGCCAAATCGCAATGCCAGATCGCGGCGGTCCCAGCGGAGGAGATCGGCAATGGTTCTGACCCCGGCGGCCTCAAGCGCGGTCCGGCTCGCGGCGCCGACACCCCAGATGATGCCAACCGGCTTTGGCGTCAGGAAAGCCTGGGTCTCGGCCCGCCCGATCACCGAAAAACCGCGCGGCTTGTCGAGATCCGAGGCAATCTTGGCCAGGAATTTATTATGCGACAGGCCGATCGAGCCGGAAACACCGATCTCGTCCTCCATCCGCTTTGTCAGCCGCGCGAGCAGCACGGCAGGCGGCGCGCCATGCAGCCGCGCGGTGCCGGAGAGGTCGAGAAAGGCCTCATCCAGCGACAGGGGTTCAATATCGGGGGTCAGTTCTTCCATCATGGCGCGGATCTGCCGCGACGCTTCGGCGTAATGGCTGATGCGGGGCGGCACAACCACGGCTTCGGGGCAGAGCTTCATTGCCTGGAACATCGGCATGGCCGAGCGCACGCCCTTAATCCGGGCGAGATAGCAACAGGTCGAAACCACGCCACGCCGGCCGCCGCCGACGATCAGCGGCTGGTCCCGAAGGGCCGGATTGTCGCGCTTTTCAACACTGGCGTAAAAGGCGTCGCAATCCATATGGGCGATGGAGAGGCTGTCAAGCTCGGCATGGGCGATCACCCGGGGTGACCGGCAGGAGGGGCAGCGGCGGCCACGCCCCATCGTGCCCGGCTGGCCGATACCTGGCTGTCCTGGTTCGAATCGGGTCAGGCAATCGCGGCAGAGGGCTGGCATGATGGCAGGATCATAACCGGAACATCGGGCTGCGAACAGGGGTGGCGGGCCCGGTCGGGCCTTGGCGGACAGGGGGATTTGCTGTCTGGGGCCTGATGGGCGGTGATCGATGGACAGTGGCGGGAAAACACTGTATGGCGCCCCCAGGCCTGTCTGCTCCGGGCCGCGACCGGGAGGGTTGCGGCGGTGCTCTGGGCCTTCTCTCTGGCTCATATGCGGGGGCAACTGGCCCCCTGACAGGACAAATAATGACGATTGATTCTCTCGCGGGCCCGCTTCAGGCGGCGCTGGCAGCCAAGGGCTATTCCTCGCTGACCCCGGTGCAGGAGGCCGTGCTGGCCCCCGAGCTGCTCGGGCGCGATCTGCTGGTTTCGGCGCAGACCGGATCGGGCAAGACGGTGGCCTTTGGTCTGGCCATCGCGCCCGAGGTTCTCGGTGGCATCGACCAGCTTCTGCCGGCGGAAAAGCCGCTGGCCCTCGTGATCGCGCCGACCCGCGAACTGGCGCTCCAGGTGCAGCGCGAGCTGGTCTGGCTGTATGAAGGCGCGGTCGTGGCCTCTTGCGTCGGCGGCATGGATTACCGCACCGAACGCCGCGCGCTGGATCGCGGCGCGCATATCGTGGTCGGCACGCCGGGCCGGTTGCGCGACCATGTCGAGCGCAAGTCGCTTGATCTGTCGGAACTGGCGGCGGTCGTCCTCGATGAGGCCGATGAGATGCTGGATATGGGCTTTGCCGAGGATCTGGAATTCCTGCTTGGTGGCGCCCCCGAAGAAAAGCGGGTGCTGATGTTCTCGGCCACCGTGCCGAAAGAGATCGCCTCGCTTGCCGCGACCTATCAGCGCGACGCGCGCCGGATCGAGGTGAAATCCTCGGCCAGCCAGCATGCTGATATCGAATATCGCGCGATCTCGGTGTCGAATCGCGACAAGGAACCGGCCATTTTCAACCTGTTGCGCTGGTATGATGCGCAGGTGGCGATTGTCTTCGCCAAGACCAGGGCCAACGTGAACCACCTGCATGCGCGGATGGTGAACCGGGGCTTCCCGGTGGTGGCGCTTTCGGGCGAGCTGTCGCAAAGCGAACGTCTGCATGCGCTCCAGGCGCTGCGCGACGGGCGCGCCCGCGTCTGCATCGCGACCGATGTGGCCGCGCGCGGCATCGACCTGCCTGGGCTGGATCTCGTGATCCATGCCGATTTGCCGACCAATCCGGAAACGCTCCTGCACCGTTCGGGCCGGACGGGCCGCGCCGGGCGCAAAGGGACTTCGGTCCTTGTGGTGCCGCAGGCTGAATTCCGCAAAGCGAACCGCATCCTGCAAGGCGCCAAACTGGTCGCCGAATGGGGCAAGGCGCCGGGCGCTGATGAGGTGCAGTCGCGCGAAGATGAACGGCTGATCTCGGACCCGTCGCTGACGGAAGCCCTGGGCGAAGAAGCTGGCATCGCGAATGAGCTTCTGGAAGCGCATGGCGGCGAGGCGATTGCGGCGGCCTTTGTACGGCTGTGGCGCGCCAAGCGTTCGGCCCCGGAAGAGCTGGTCGAAGACCTGCCGCCGCCCGCTGCCCTGCCGCCGCGCGAACGGGGCGAATTCGGGCCGTCGGTCTGGTACAAGCTTTCGGTCGGGCATGAGGGCCGGGCCGAAGCGCGCTGGCTCCTGCCGAAAATCTGCGATGCCGGCGGCATTTCTAAAGACGGGATCGGCGCGATCCGGGTGCAGCAGGACGTGACCTATGTGCAGATCGCCGAGCAGTTGGCCGGGCGGTTCAAAGAAATGACCGAGATCGAGCCGGGTCTTACGATGGAGCGTGTCGCTGAGGCACCGGAATTCGGGCCGAAGGGCCGGGTGACCGGTGGCCGGCCCGAACGTACCCCGCGTGAAGGCAAACCGGCCTGGTCGCCGCGCCCGTCGCGTGGCGAGGGTGAAGAGGAGGCTCCGCGCCGTCCGCGCGCCCCGCGAGAGGCAGCTGAAAGCGGCGAGGCGCGCAAGCCCTGGGCAAAGCGTGAAGATGGCGATGCCCCGCGCAAGCCCTATGCGCGCCGTGAAGACAGCGATGCACCACGTAAACCCTATACGCGCCGCGACGACGACGCGCCGGCCAAACCGCGCTGGACCCCGACCGAGGGCGAGCGCCCGATGCGCGATGACCGGCCGTCAAAGCCAGCACCGCGCTCGACCGGGTTCAAATCGCATGGTGGCAGCCCGGATCGTCCGGCGCGCTCGACGGGATTCAAGAGCCATACCGGCGCGCCGAAGGGCCGCGACTCTTATGCGGGTCGCGATGAGGCGCCGCGCAAACCGCGCGCCGAAGGGGGCGCCGAGGGCCGGCCGTTCGAGAAACGCGACGGCAGCAAGCCTTATGCCGGGAAATCCGCAGCGGCGAAATCGGGTGATGCGAAACCGGCCTATGGCAAGGGCGCTCCGCGTGCGGCCGGCGGCAAGACCTTTGGGGCGAAAGCTGAGGCAGGAAAAGGCTTTGCGCCGCGCAAGCCTGCGGCGCGGCCGGCAGATGCCAGCGATACCTCAAAGCGTTTCACCCCGCCGAAACGCCCGCGCAGCTGAGCGCAGCGCGGACCGCTTCCCCGGTAGGGCAATATGAAATCACGGCCCCCGGCTCTCTCAGCCGGGGGCCGGTTCTTTTTCACCTGTCCGCAACCGGCAGCTGGTGACGTCTCCGTCTGGGGCCAATCCGGTTTGAGCGCGCCCTGCCACAATTGAGATAACCAGATATCTGCACGCCTGGGACACCGGATCGCGGGCCAGGGCTGCCATCGTCCGATGGATTGCCTTCTATAATCACCGACGAGCCCACACCGTCCATGACGGAAAGTCGCTCGCCGTGGCCTGCTTCAACGGCACCGAAACCGATCAGCAGACGCAGGCCCCAGCTTAAATCAGCCGGAAAACTATCCGAAAATCGGGGAGCAGCTCAGGGCCGTGGCCCCGAGCGGACATCGATTTCCTGATAGTGATACTTGTCGCGAAAAGGTCTGCCGCCCCCTGAGGGGCCGAGGTGGTTGGATCTCCCGCCCCTGAGTTCTGGAGAAAACGGGTGAACTGTCGAGGATCGCTTTTGCTGTCATATGCCTGCTGCCTTCACGGAGATCCTGCTTGGGACTTCGGGCTGTGTGCCGTTTGCCCGGATCTGCGGAGCAGAATTTTTGTCATCCGCTCATCCGCGAGCCCAGGTATGCATCTTCGGCGGGAAACCATTCCTCGGCCAGGCCCAGCAACTGGGTGTAGCTAAGGGGTTTCTCCAGCGCGAGGGTGACACCTGCGGCTTCGAGGTCCCGACATTCGGACCCCAGCGTCGAGGCGGTGATGCCGATGATCGGAACATTTTTGTCAGTCTTGCGGATTTCGCGCACGATTTCGCAACCGGTACTGCCCGGCAGCAGCTGGTCGACGAGGATCAGATCGTAATTCCCGCGCGCCCACATATCCAGACCGGCTGGTCCGGTCTCGGCCCTGTCGACCCGGTGAAACAGCCTCCGCAGCCTCGTGCGGGTGAACTCGCCGACAAGGCGGTTATCCTCGATCAGCAGCACCTGCCGGGCAAACCAGCGCGGTGCGACGGCAGAATGGGCCATGTCTTCTTCAAGAAATATCTCTGGCATTGGGGTCGGGATGGGGGTCGTGATACTGCGCACCGGGTGGCTCAGCACGAAATGCGCGCCCTTTGGTGTTTCAAGCAGGTTCAGCTCGCCTCCGAGCAGAGTGATGGCCTTGCGTGCGGTATAAAGGCCAAGCCCTGCGCCGCCACGCCCCGGGCGGTGTTCGGGGGGGAGGCTGAAGGGTTCGAACATCCGCGCGCGTTCCGCTTCAGGGATGCCGATGCCATTATCGGCGACATGCCAGGTGAGCATGACCTCGGCACCAGACCCGCGACCTGCAATCACGCTGAGGCGGATTGCCGAGCCTTTCGAATGCAGGATCGCGTTGTGAAGCAATTTTGAAAGGGCGATGAAGACCCGCGCGAAATCGCCGCGAAACTGCAGATCGGCGCTGTCGGTCCGGCTGGCCTCGATGGTGATACCATGGGTGGTGGCGACCGGCGAGAAAATCTCAAGCAGTTGGGATATCAGGTCGATGGGCGTAAAGCTCTGCCCGGCAGGAAGGGCCGAGGCGCCGGAATCTGCCCTGAGGCCTTCGACGATCGCGTTGATGCGGTCCATCGTCTGTTCGAACCCTTCGCGAATATCTGCCCAGAGCGCGCCGCTGCGCAGCTCTTCGGCGAGCATCGAGAGGATGGCTATGGGAGTGCGCAGTTCATGTGCGGCAAAGGAGAGCAGCCTTTCCTCGCGCAGGACGGCATCTGCCAGCAGCCTTTCTGCGCGTTCGGCCAGTTCTTTTTCATGCGAAAGGCTGAAAAGCGCGAGCCAGGCGGTTGGAAGGGTCTTCTCCAGCACCCGCGCCTCGAAAAGCTGCGGCCCGCTGAGCTCGCGGCGGGTTTCCCCAGCGGGTTTCATCTGCAGGCGAATTCTGACGGGCGCGGTCTGCTTTGCCTCTGGTTTCTGCAGCTCGCGCAGCAAATCGAGCAGCCCGCTCGAGGCGCTTTCCTGGAAGATGCGATTGAAGCTGACCGGCGGCCCGCGCTCTGCCGAAAAGGCGGATCCGAAGGGGAAATGCACTGTCTGCTTTTCCAGGTTGAGCAGAACGAGCCAGCTGGTCGAATCGCGGCTGAAGGCTGAGATCACCGCAGGCGGAGGGTCGCCGGCGCGGCGCACGAGAGTGCCGCCGCTGAGCCGACTGGTGCGCATGATGCTGAAAGGAAGCGCCAGCAGAAGCGCAAGGAGGCCCGGGTCGCCTGTCGGATCGCTGAGCAACCATCCGCAAAACAGCGGTGTCGAGAGGCAGAGCAGCATTCCCATAAGGGTCAGTGCCGTGAAACGCCGCATCAGAAAAACCGTGAGCAGCGCGGGCACCAGCAACAGGGTGAGGAAGCCGGAGCCAGGTTCGGCAGTGACACGGGTGCCGGTAATGATCCCGTAGCCCAGGGTGGCAGCAATGGCGAGCAGAACCGGCGTCAGTTCAGAGGGCGCCATTTCCTTGCGGTCACTCGCGATGGTGACGGCAAGTCCGAAGAGGAGCGTGATGCCGGTCGTGAGGGCGGCGAGCGCTGCGGGCAGCAGGGCGCGTTCGACCGAGAACGGGGAGCTGAGGCCCGGCAGCACCATGGTTGCGATAAGCCAGAACCCGGTCATATAGACCGAACAGGCGAAAATCAGATGAATAGGATGGATCAGTGCCTTTGAAGTCGCGACCAGCTGCCAGCTGAGCACCTGTCGCGAGGCGCGGGCCAGCAAGGCGAGCAGGGCGCCGCCCCCCCAGCAGAGTGACGTCATGGCAACGGGCTCGCCGATACTGGTGCCAGCGGGCAGAAAGAGACTGCTGAACCCGAATGCCGGTTGCAAGAGCAACGCAGCTATGAGGACGAGCACCAGGGTGATCCGGCCGCCAAGTCTGTCCATCGGCAGGAGGATCGCGAGGGTACCTGTCAGGACAGCGGCAAAAACTGCGGTTGCGAGTGGCTGCACGGTTGGTTGCGTGGCGAGCGGGGTCAGGATCTGACCCGCCGCGGGTATGAGGGTCAGGCAGAAGACCGTGGCCGGGCGCCAGCCCCCTTCTCCCTCACTGTGTTTGCGTTTCTGTTCCATTGCGGGGGCCTCGCCGTCAGCTGGTGGTGATCAGACGGTAGATCGCGGGCGCGAGCAGCAGGATCAGCAGCGGGGGTACAGTGAAGATCATTGTCCCGAGCGTCATCTTGGTCGGCAGCACATTTGCGCGCTCTTCGATCTGGCGCACCCGGCGGTCGCGCAGATCGGCGCTGAATACCCGCAACGTATGGGCGACCGGCGTGCCCATCGTCCCGGATTGCACGATGATGGTGGCGAGCTGACGCAGATCATCATTGCCGGTCTCGAGGGCAAGCCGGCTCCAGGCATCTTGTCTCTCAGCGCCTGCGGTCAGCGCCTCGGTCAGCGCCTGGAGACGGGCGGAAAGATCGGGATGTACCGGTTCCAGTTCTTCGGCCACGCGCAGCAATGCGAGATCGGTAGTTTGCCCTGCCTCCACGCAGACGAGCATGAAATCCAGCGCATCGGGCAGCGCGATGGCGATCCGCTTTTTCCAGGCCTTGCGCCTTTTGTCGACGATGAGGGTGGGCAGAAAATAGCCAGTAAGAAAGGCGCCCACCAAAGCGATCACCTTTTTCACCGGGGTGAGTTCGCCGAGAGGCCCGATAAGGACCAGAGCCGCTGCAACCAGGGCGACCAGCAGGACCGACAGCCCGATTTTAACCATAGTGAAATAGCGCGCCGCCTCGGGATGGCTGAAGCCGGCTTGGAAGAGCTGACGGCGCAGCTCGGCCGCATTGCCGGAGAGTGGCGCGGGGGCGGCCGGATCGCTCGGCACCCTGGCGCGGAAGGCGCTTTCCGGCAGGCGGCTGACCACCAGCATGGCCAGTGAGAAAAGCGATCCGCCGAGTGTGAAGGCGCCGAGGAAAAACAGGGATGAGGTCATTGCCGGTATCCGCCTGCCAGATGTCTGAACTGCCGTGTCATTCCACTTTGACCAGCCAGCGCATGAAGAGAATGTTGAGAATGAGCAAAGTTCCCACCAGACCCAGCATTGGCAAAAAGAAAGGCTTGTCAGATATTTCTGAGAAATATTCGGGGTTTACCATAAGGAGCATCCCTGTTGCGCCCAGCGGGAAAAAAGACAGAAACCGCCCGGACCATTTCGCTTCCGAAGTGATGGAGCGCACCTTGCGGTGCAATTGCTGTCGCCCGCGCGCGATGGCGGAGAGGCGGTCCAGCACTTCGGCGAGATTGCCGCCGGTGCTGGACTGAATCGCTACTGCGGCCGCGAAAAAGCGCAATCCCTGGCTGTCCGTTCGGTTTGCCATGTCGCGCAATGCGCAGACCGGCTCCTGGCCATAGCTGATCCGCGCCGAGGTTTCAGAGAATTCTTCCGCAATCGGGCCGCTGAGCTCTTTCCCGGCGGTCTGAACGGCCGGACCCACCGGCTGCCCCACCCTGAGCGAACGCACGATCAGATCCATAGCTTCGGGAAGGGATTCTTCGATGGACAGGGCGCGACGGTGGATCAGTCGCCGGACCTGCAGGATCCAGATGGTCACGGCGAGGATCAGGCCGCAGGCAACCCCGATCGCCAGTCCGAGACCAAGAATGACATGCGCCAGCAATGTCACAACTGTGGTAACTGTGAGAACGAGGATCAGGACGAGGTGGCGGGGCAACACATCTGCCCGCCCGCCGGCGACCGCACCGGACAGGCTCAGCCAGCTTTTGTGCAACCCGTCCCGGCGGAGTGCGATGGCATCAGCCGCTTCCAGCAGCGGGTCCTCGCTCCGCACCTGCCCCGAGAAACGCCGGATCGCCATAAGCCGCCTGCGCCGTGGGCCAAGCTCTGAGATCTGCCAAAGGGCCAGCAGGAAGAGGCCGCAGCCGAGGGTCAGGATCAGGCCGAAGGTCAGGGAAAGCGACATGGTCACACCCCGTAGAGATCGGGGGGAAGGGAAATCCCCCAGCGTCGGAAGCGATCGGACCAGGCCGAGCGCACCCCTGACGTGCCGTACCCGCCCTCGACCCTGCCATCCGGCGTGACGCCGGTATGCTCAAAGAAGAAAAGCTCCTGCATGGTCAGAACCTCGCCTTCGCAGCCGGTGACTTCTGTGATCGAGGTCACTTTGCGGCTGCCGTCTTGCAGCCGGTTGACCTGCACGATCAGATTGACAGCGCTTGCGACCTGGCGCCGCAACGCGCCGAGCGGGATCTCAACGCCCGACATCGCGACCATGTTCTCCAGTCGGCTGGTGGCGTCGCGGGCGGAGTTGGCGTGGATCGTGGTCATCGAGCCGTCATGACCGGTGTTCATCGCCTGCAGCATGTCGATCACCTCATCGCCGCGGGTTTCGCCCACGATGATCCGGTCGGGGCGCATCCGCAGGGCATTCCTCAGGCAGTCCCGCTGGGTGATGGCGCCTTTGCCTTCGATATTCGCGGGCCGGCTTTCCATCCGGCCGACATGCGCCTGCTGCAATTGCAACTCGGCGGTGTCTTCAACGGTGATGATCCGCTCCCGTTTGCCGATAAAGGCCGAAAGCGCGTTCATCAGCGTGGTTTTTCCCGATCCCGTGCCGCCCGAGATTACGATATTCAGCCGGCAGGCGACGGCGGCCCGCAGGTATATGGCCATCTTCTCGCTCATGGCGCCAAGAAAGGTCAGTTGTTCGAGGCTGAGCTTGTCTTTGCGGAATTTGCGGATCGAGACCAGCGTGCCGTCCAGTGCGATCGGCGCGATGACCGCATTGAGCCGCGACCCGTCAGGCAGGCGGGAATCGACATAGGGCGTCGATTCGTCGAGCCGCCGCCCTGCCATGCCGACAATCTTTTGCAGGATGCGCCGCAGATGCGCCTCATCCTGGAATTGCACATCGGTGATCTCGAGCAGACCACTTTGTTCTACGAAAACCTGTTCTGGCCCATTAATCAGAATGTCGGAAACCGTCTCGTCATTGATCAGGATCTCGAGCGGGCCAAGGCCCATCACCTCATAATAGAGGTCTTCGACCAGCCCATCCCGTTCCGAGCGGCTGACGGCGACGCTTTGTGACGGGATCAGTGCCTTGAGGACCGCAGCAATTTCCGTCTTAATGTCGGTCTCAGAGGCCTGCACCAGCGCGGAAAGGTTCAGGATTTCCAATAGTTGCTGATGTGCCTGCTGCCGGATTTCGGCCAGCTTGCGGCGCCGTTGCCTGGCTGTGGCAAGGTCAGGCGAGGGGATGGGCTCGCCTTCTTCCATTGCTGGCAGGGGAAGATCCTGTGCGGCGACCGGCGTGGCCTCGCCGAATTTGCTCTGGCGGAATTTGTCAAACATCAGGCGGTTCCCGTTTCATTCAGATGACGGCGCCCGATCTTTGGCGCCAGGAGTTCACCGAGGCCGAGGATCCCCTTGCGCAGCGGATTGTCAGGAGCCGCCCGCCACAGGGGAGTGCCGGAATTGCAGGCCGCCCCGACCTCAGGACCGCCATCCGGCAGAAGGCGGAAGAAACCTGCACCGAGACCGGTTTCAAACCCGTATCGCGAGGCGGTCCAGCCCGCATCGGGCCGGGCCGGGACCATGTTCAGGAGATGAAAGAGCCGGCCATCGGCGAGTCTTTCGGAGCGCAGCAATGCGAGCAGTCGCGCCATATTCTGGGCCGAGCGCACATCGGCCCGGCTGGTGGTGAAAATGGCGTCGGCCTCGGCCCAGGCGGTTCCGCTCCAGTCGGTGATCAGATGTGGCAGATCGAGAAGGACGAGATCGGCACTGTCGCGGGCAAGTGCGATAATGCGGCGCAGATCCCGTTCGGAAATCCCGTCGACCGGCAGAATTTCCGCAGGGGCCGTGAAGACCCGTAAATGGTCAGAGAGCCGGAGCAGACAGGACTGAAAGGAGTCATAGTCCAGCGCCGAGAGCTGCCGATAAGCGTCGGTCACCCGCGAATTTACCGGCAGATCAAGATAGGTGCCAGCGTTTCCGAATTGCGGATTGAGGTCAATCAGACAAATGTCTGAAGGCGGTGACAGGCGGGAGAGCTCGACCGCAAGGTTGACGGCTATCGTAGTGGCGCCGACGCCACCGGCAACCGGCTGAAAGGCCAGAATCCGGCAGGGCTGCTGCGGCAGCTCGGGCGCCGTGAATGCCCTGGTCTGCGGTGCGGCATTCACCGACCGCCGGCGCAACAGGCGGGTCAGCAGGGGGCGGCCGGTCTGGGGCGCGACCTCACCCGGGCGCGGGGCCGCATCTGGCGCAGGTAAGGCCTCATCGCGCGCGATGCCCGGACGGTCAGCTTCGTGGTCAGCGCGGGGGTCCGGCAGGGCGAAGGGTGGACCGTAATGGATTTGCATCCCTGGAATTTGCGGCAGGGTCAGTCTCGCGCCGGGTGGCAGCAGCAGCATGAGGTCGCAGTTGAGGCTGGCCGCTGCCTGCAAAACGCCGGTCACCAGCTTTGGCGCGACCGATTTTCCGGTATCCGGGGCGAGGATGATCTGGTCGAAATCCTGCGCTTCTGGTTGATGCAGTATATCCAGCGCCTCGGTCAGGCTCAGGTCGGAACGGCTGGCATTCGCCGGCAGATGCGCAAGCCAGGCCGACATCCGCAAAAGCGCATCGAACCCGTCGCATATCGCACAGATCCTGAGCGGCGCGTCGCTTTCAGCTGTTGGGACCGGATCCTCTGTCAGCATGGCACATCCATCACCGACCGTGCTCCGCCACGCACGATAGCGGTCTGGCACCTGGCGCGGGCCGAGGCCTGTGCGATCCCGTCGGTCTGTCCCCCGCGTACCACCAGCGGCAAAGTTGCCAGATCGGCCGGGCCGACCACAAATTCTTCGTGCTCAAGGCTCAGCTTGCGCGCTGCGGGCAGGATGCTGAACAGGCCCGAAGACGATGCTTCCACCACACGCATCGCGTCCTGCGAGGCGCCTTCGAGCATCATTTTGTCGGCCAGCGGCCCCTCGCTGCTATTGCCCGGAAGCGCGAGGATCCGCAACGCCGAGCCGATCATCCGCGTCTCGGTCGTGCCGCCACCGATATTATGGGTCCACAGAAGGTCGACCGGATCGCCCGGTTTCAGGCGATCAATAAAATCCAACAGATTTTGTGCCTTGATGGCAATGGCCCTGGCATCGCCGGAGAGAATAAACCCGTAGTCAGGGCCCCCGGCAGATGTGGCAATATCGCCATTCAGTACGAGCGCCCCCTGACGCAATGCGGCCAGCGCGATAAAGCCGCCCCCGCTCGGGGGAGGGAGGTTTTGCAACACATTGGCCGGAAGGTAGCTGCCCGGGATCCTGACCCCCAGGAAATCTTCATGGCTGAGGATACTGCCCGGGGCGAGGTCGCGGACCGGTACCGGCACCAGCACGGTCTCACCAAAGGCGCGCAGGCTGACCCTGGCGGCGGCGAGTTCCGTTTCCAGCGCGCGCGAATACTGAAATGTCCCGAAACCCGCGGCGACAGAGAGCAGGATGCCAAACAGGATAAGCATCAGAATCCTGACTTTCACGGTATGTCCTCCCCTCCTGGCGGCAGGTCGGGCACTGGCCCTTCCTCGCGGCCGATTTCATTCACCGCGGCCGAGATGACGCCGCGCAGACCGAGCGTGATCTGTTCCGCGCCGCCCGAACTCAGCCAGATGCCTATAAAGGTTGTCAGCGCCGCCGCCGCCACGCTGAGGAGAAGCCAGTCGTCCCGTCCGGTGCCGGTTTCGAGCCGGAGAAAGAGATGGAGCGGATACATGCCTGCCGGCCCTTGCTGAAATTCAGGGGCATTCTGCAAGACAGAGCGTTTAGAATGGGTTTATGCGGATTCCGTTCTTTCAGCGGAAATACGGATCACGCCAGACCTCCTGGCCCCGGAACAGGGTCAGAAGGACGCGGGTGGCAGAAATCTGCGCGGGGGCGCAGCTGAAAATATCCTGATCCGTCACGATCAGATCGGCAGAAAAACCGGGAGAGAGCCGGCCGCTATAGCCGTCACGCCACGAGGCGCGGGCGGCGTTAATCGTATAGCCTGCCACACATTCGGTCACACTCAGTGCCTGATCGGGCAGAAAGGGCGGGCCGGGATGATCTTTGGTGCGTGCCTGGCGGGTAATGGCGGTTTCGATGATCTCGAACGGGTTCAGGGTCGAGACCGGCCAGTCAGACGAAAGGGCGAAACCGGCTCCGAGTTTCAGCAGGTCACGAAACGCGTAGGTCGTGGGCAGGCGGGCGGGCCCGATCATGTCGAGCGCGATATCGGGGATCTTCGGGTCGAATCGCGCCCAGAGCGGCTGAATATTCGCCATTGCGAGCCGCGCGAGGCGGGGAAAATCGGCGGGGGCGACCAGTTGCAGATGAGTGATCTGATGGCTGGCGGGCCAGGGGCCATTGGCGGCCAGCGCCGCCTCCAGCCCGTCCAGCGCGCGGGAGCAGGCGGCATCGCCGATCACATGGACATGGATCTGGAACCGCGCGGCATCCAGCGCGGTCATCAGCGCCAGCGTCTGATCATGGCGGAACATGCAGGGCGCGTTGCCGCCCGCTTCGTCGGCATAGGGCGCGAGGCAGGCGGCGCTGCGGTTCTCGAACACACCATCCATGAAAAATTTCGCGGCATTGATATGGAAATCCGGGCCCAGATGGGCGGTGCGAAGCGCGCTAAGCCGTGCCAGTGCGGTTTCCGGAGTATCGGCCTCGGACACATGCGCCGCCCCGGCGACGCGCAGGGTGAGTAGGTTTTCGCGCGCGGCACGGGCATAGATCCGCGCCTCTGTCGCGGTGATTTTTGCGTCGATCACGCCGGTGATGCCATGGCGATTGGCATGGGCCTGGCCTGCCATCAGCCCCGCAAGCAACTGGTCATCGGTGAAACCGGGCAGGCGTTCCAGCGCCCAGGGGATCGCGTCTTCATGCAACATGCCGGTGGCCTGGCCGGCAGTATCCCTCAGGATATGACCATTGGGCGGGGCATGCGTGTCAGCGGTGATCCCGGCCATCGCCAGTGCCGCCGTGTTGAAACAGGCAGAGTGGAAGCTGGAATCATAGATCAGCGCCGGGCGGGAACCGGTCAGCGGATCAAGCCAGGCGGCAGTGAGGTTATGGTCGCCGAAAATCCCCGGCTGCCAGCCGGCACCGACCAGCAAAGGCAGGTCGGGATGAGCTGCGGCATGGCTGCGGATCAGCTGCGCCAGCCTGTCGGAATCTTCGGCCTCGTAAAGCTGTGCGGCGGTGGCGAGATCGGTGCCGCCCGAGAGAAGATGGGTATGGGCATCCTGAAACCCCGGCAGGACGAGCCGCCCGCCAAGATCGGTGATCCGTGCGCCGGGTTTGGCCAGCGCGGGGATATCATCGCCACCGACCGCCGCGATAATGCCGTCGCGGATCAGGATCGCGCGGGCCTGCGGCAAAGCCGGATCCATCGTATGGACGCGGCCATTGATCAGCAGGTGGTCACTCATAAAGGTTCCAGTCGCTGGCCGGCAGAACATGGGCGGGCTGGTCGACATCGCGGGTCCAGGCGAAGAGGCTGAGGAAGGGCACGGCCCCTGTCAGGGTCGCATGTGGCTTTAGCGCCGGGTTCGAGACCGGCTGCAGCGCGGGGAGCGTGCGAAAGGCTCCGCCAGGGGTGAAACGCCAGCGATGCGGGCCGGTGAGCGGCAGGTAAAGCTCGGGCGCGGGATGGGCATGGTCGCGGTAGAGAATGCCTGGCGCGACGAGGAAAAGCCCAAGGTCGAAATCCTGTGCTGCCCAGGGTGCGCCATCGCCGATCAGCGAGCAAAAAGCGTGAGAACGGGCGAAATGCGGCCCGATCTGATCGGGCGGATAGGCGTCATAGGTGATCCAGGTCAGATCTTCGGTCACGGCGGCGATGGCGGCGGCCAGTGTCGGGTCGATTGTTTTCACGGCCTCCAATGCCGTTGCCATATGGGTTTCGACCACCGGGTTCGCAAGCCCGGGGCGTGGGGCTGGCCTTTGCAACAGGGCGGGGGCGAGAAGCGTGCGGGTCTCGGCAATCCCCGGGCCGAAATGGGCGGCAAGGCAGCGGTCGGTCTCGGCCATGAGATGCGCGAGGCGGGCGGCGGCATCGGGCGTGGGCGGAGCGGGCGGCGCGAGCCCGCGATCCGCCATGACGCGGAATGGCTCGACGGCATCGGCGGTGGCCGCCTCGCGGTAAGCCTCAAGCTGGGCGGTGCTCAGCGCGCCCGTTGCGTGGAGCGCCATTGCCGCGCCGTAGCGGCGACGCCCGGAGCCGGGCGGGCCGACGGGCTCAGCCAGGGCAAGCCATAGCGCGCCGGTTCTGAGATCCGTCATCCGTTGCTCCGGTAAGCGAGGCGTTCTTCGGCGAGGCGGCGCCTTTCGGCCCGGCTCATCAGCCAGCCGGCAATGGCAACGCAGATCCCCACAATCACCACGATCAGCGTGGCGAGCGCGTTGATATCGGGCGTGACGCCCAGCTTGACCTTGGACCAGATCAGCAAGGGAAGCGTGGTCGATCCCGGCCCCATCACGAAGGTGGTGATCACCACATCATCAAGCGAGATGGTGAAGGCCAGCAGCCAGCCCGACAGCAGCGCGGGCGAGATCACCGGCAGGGTCACGTCCTTCAGCACCTGCCAGGGCCGCGAGCCGAGATCCATCGCGGCCTCTTCGATCGAGCGGTCCATCTGGATCATCCGCGAATGGACCACGGTAGTGACGAACACCATCGAGAAGGTGATATGCGCCAGCGTGATCGTGGTGAAACCGCGCTGCCCGGGCCAGCCGATCCAGTTCGCAAGCAGCGTGAAGAAGATCAGCAGCGAGATGCCTGTGATCACCTCGGGCATGATCAGCGGTGCTGTGACCATGCCGGAAAAGGCGGTGCGGCCCCGGAATTTGCGAAACCGCGCCAGCGTGATCCCGGCCATGGCGCCAAGCACCGTCGCGACCGAGGCCGAGATCAGCGCGATCTGCAACGAAAGCCAGAGCGCCGCGCCAATCTGGCGGTTGGAAAACAGAGAGGCATACCATTTGGTTGAGAACCCGCCCCAGACCGTCACCAGCCGGCTTTCGTTGAAGGAATAGATGATCATCGAAAGGATCGGGATGTAGAAAAAGGCGAAACCAAAGCACATCACGGTGATCAGAAAGACGGGGCGGCGGGTCATGGGCGCTCCTCCGCCCGGCCCTCGGCTTTTTGCTGATATCGCGAATAGAGCATGGTCGGTCCAACCATCAGGATCAGAAGCGCCACTGCGACGGTCGAGGCCATGGGCCAGTCCCTGACCTGCGCGAATTCATCCGAGATGATGCGGCCGATCATCGGCGAAGAGGGATTGCCGACGAGGGCGGGGATCACCAGCTCTCCCGCTGCCGGGATGAAGACGAGCATGGCGCCCGCGATGATGCCCGGTATCGATTGCGGCAGGGTGACATCGCGGAAGACCTGGAAAGGCCTTGAGCCGAGATCCATCGCGGCCTCGTCCAGCACCGGATCGAGCCGTTCGAGATTGGCGTAAAGCGGCAGGATCATGAAGGGCAGGTAGCAATAGACCATGACGAGGACCACCGCGAAGTTGCTGTTCATCATCGGGATCGAGGTCAGCGCGTAAGATTGCGGGGTGAGGAAATTCCAGATGTCTGTGAGCAGCCCGTTGAACCAGGAGTTCCGCCCCATCATCCCCATCCAGGCGTAGACGCGCAGAAGGAACGAGGTCCAGAAGGGCAGGATCACCAGCATGAGGAGGATATTGCGCCAGGATTTCGAAACCCGGGTAAGGCCGAGCGCCATCGGATAGCCGATCAGCAGGCAGATCACCGTGGCGACGGCCGCATTCATCAGCGAGGTGATAAAGGCGCGGATATAGAGGGTCTCGGTGAAAAGGCGGCCATAGCCTTCGAAATTCAGGATCGGGTTCTCGCCGCCATAACCAAAGGGCGGCGCGGTGGGGGTGCGGGTCGCGAGGCTCATCGCCACGACGATGAGGAAGGGGATCAGAAAGAAGACGATCAGCCAGAGATAGGGGATCCCGATGATCAGATCGCGCCAGCCGCGGCGATGGAACCAGGAGGCGAGCGTTTTCATGGCTGGCCTCGTGTGTTGGGGCGGGGTGCGCAGAGCTGCCTGCCTTCTGCACCCCCCGGGAGTATTTGTGTCAGGAGGAAGAGGGCTTTGGTTCTGATGGGCATGGTCATGCCTCCTTAATCCGTGAGGATTATGGCTGAGGCGGGCTCGAAGGAGAGCCAGACACGGTCGTCCCAATCGGCGGGGCGGCCGGATTCCGAGGCGCGCCGCGCGTTGACGGCATGGACGGAAATCAGATCGCCGCCGGGCAGGGTGACTCGGTAGAGGCTGTCTTTGCCGAAATAGGCGAGGTCTTTCACCTGGCCTTCGACCACATTCACTGCATCGGGGCAGGTTTTCGAGATGGTGATCTTTTCGGGGCGCAGGGCGATGGTGATCTGCTGGCCCTCGACCAGGCCGGAGGATTTGCGGGCGGCGAAGGTGCCGCCCATCGCGGGGATGTCGACTTCTGCGAGATCTCCGGTCAGGCGGATGACGCGGGCCGGATAGGTCGAGATCGCGCCGATAAAGCCCGCGACAAAGCGGGAATTGGGGTATTCGTAAATCTCGGTTGCGGGGCCGACCTGTCTGACCTCGCCCTTGTCCATCACGGCGATGCGGTCGGCGAGGGTCATGGCCTCTTCCTGGTCATGCGTGACCACGACAAAGGTGACGCCGGTGCGCTGTTGAATGGACATCAGTTCGAACTGGGTATGTTCGCGCAGTTTCTTGTCGAGCGCCGCAAGCGGTTCGTCCAGCAGCAGCACCTTGGGTTGCCGGGCCAGCGCCCGGGCGAGCGCCACGCGCTGGCGTTGCCCGCCGGAAATCTGATGCGGTTTCCTTTTGGCGAACTGGGTCAGCTGCACCAGGGCCAGCATTTCCTCGACACGGGCCCGGCGCTGGGCGGCGGTCATCTTTTCATGTTTCAGCCCATAGGCGATGTTCTTCTCGACGCTCATATGCGGAAAAATCGCATAGCTCTGGAACATCATATGGACCGGGCGATCCCAGGGGGGCGTATCGGCCATGTCCTGGCCGTCGATGAAGATCCGCCCCGATGTCGGGGTCTCGAAGCCCGCCAGCATCCGCAAAAGCGTGGTCTTGCCGCAGCCTGAGCCGCCGAGCAGGGCGAAGATCTCGCCCTTGCCAATGGTCAGGTTGACGTCCCGAACCGCCTCGAACTGGCCAAAGCGTTTGGAGACGCCCTCGATACGGATGAAAGAGGCATTTTCCGACATGACGGGCTCTGACATGACAGGCCTCGCTTCAGCTGCCACTCTTGATCGCCTGCCAGGCGCGGTTCAGGTCACGCTCCTGGTCTTCGGTCATCGGGCGCGTGGTGAAAAGACGCGACAGAGTCTCGTCATCGGGATAGATCGCGGGGTCGCCGGCAATTTCCGGATCGACCAGCGGGGTCGCCGCCTTATTGGCATTGGCATAGCCGGTGAAATTGGTGCAGGCCGCTGCCACTTCTGGCCGCAACAGATAATCAAGAAATATGTAGGCATTTTCCAGATTCGGCGCATCGGCCGGAATGCCCCAGAGATCGAACCAGGCCGGCGCACCGGTTTCGGGGACGAAATAGGCCAGTTCCATCTCGATCCCGGCCTCAGCGGCGCGGGCCTTGGCGACGCCGTAATCACCGGACCAGGAATTGATCACGCAAAGCTCGCCATTGGGGATCGCGTTGAGGTAATTCGCATTGTCAAAGGTGGTGATATATTTCCGGATCGGCGCAAAAGCCTCGGCCATTTTCGCATATTCGGCGGCGCCGGCGGTATTGGGGTCGAGGCCCAGATATTTCAGCATCATATAGCCCGCATCAGTCGGGCTATCGAGAACCGATATCCCGCAATCTGCCAGTTTCGACGCATTCTCGGGCTTGAACAGAACATCAAGGCTGTTCAGATCAGCATCAGGCAGCCGCGCGCGTACCATCTGCATATTGTAGGCCATGCCAACGGAGCCCCACATATAGGGGGCGCCATGTTCAGAGCCGGGATCATAATCTTCGACGATCCTCAGGATATCGGGGTCGAGATTGCTCCATCCCGGCAATCTGGAGCGATCGAGTTTCTGATAGACACCAGCCGCCACCATCCGCGGATAGGACATGCCCGATTGCAGTACGAGGTCATAACCGGTGCCGCTGACCAGCATTTTGGCATCCACCTCTTCGGAGCTGGCGTAAAGGTCATAGATGACCGAGATTCCGGTCTCGGCCTCGAAATCGGCAATTGTGGTCTCGCCGATATAATCCGACCAGTTATAGACATTGACCGAGCCGGCGCTTGCGCGGGCGGGGCGGATGAAGGGCGCAGACAGCGGTCCGGCGAGAACGGCACCGGAAAGGGCGGTAAGTGCGTGGCGACGGGTCAGCTTCATCTTAGTCTCCCTGGCGTTTTATTGTCTGATTTTTAAGAAAGCCTATGCCCGGCTTGCCTTTGCACAAAGCAAATCCTTGTTGAGGGCGCGCATTTCACCCTCTGCGGGTGCGGCGCAGCGGGACATCACCGGAAGCAGGCTGCGCAGCTGGTCATGATGGCGGCGCAACCCGTATTCGAGGTCCGAGAGGTGGAAGCCTTCGAAATTTTCAGACCGCATTGATTCGTTCGACCAGATCGACAGCTGCTGATCTTCGGCCGAGGTGTCGCGGTCGATCCGCTGCGCGAGATAGCGGGCGACGCGGGTCTGGCGGTCTTCATCGGCCAGCCGATACTGGCGGCCGGTCAGGAGCGTTTTGCCCGGTGACAGCGGCAGGTCATGGTAGAATTGCGCGCTTTCAGGCGTGAAGGCGATCACCGTATTCGGAAAAAGGCCGTAATAGGCCCAGTTCCGTTGCAGATGCGGTGGCAGATCTGCGCGCTGCGGCGAATGCCTGACATAGTTCTTCACCGACCAGCTCCGCCCCGGGCGGTCGCCGTAAAAGCCGTAGCTGACATGCAGGCCACCGGGCAGGTAGAGGTCGCGGTAATCGCGGCCGTACAGATCCTGCAAAGACGGATGGGCGAGGGCGACGTGATAGCCCTCATTGTCCACATCGCGCACCGATTTCCAGTTCACTGCAAGCTCCGCCGACCAGCCGGAGATATCGAGCGGCATCAGCCTCTCGCCGCTCCAGGCGGTGAAATCGGGCGCATAGGGCGCAAGGAGGTCACGCACCGCCGGCTGAGGCCCGGGGCGAAAGCGCAGGAACAGGAAGCCCGCGAAAATCTCCAGCTCCAGCGGTTTCAGCCCGAAGGCGGATTTCTCCAGGCCATCGCCGAAGGTTTCAGGGCGCGAGACGCCGCGAAGCGTGCCGTCAAGGTTATAGACCCAGCCATGGAAGGGGCAGACCAGCGCGCCCCGGCATTTGCCCTGGGCGCCATCCACCACCCGCGCGCCGCGATGGCGACAGAGATTCATGAAGGCGCGGATCTCGCCATCCTGGCCCCGGAGGATCACCGCGCGCTCGCCCAGAAGGTCAAAGGACAGCCAGTCGCCCGGCGCCGGAATGTCGGAGATATGGCCTGCGACCTGCCAATGGGTCAGAAAAACCTCTTCACGTTCCAGATCGAACAGGGCCCGGGAATGATAGGTCCAGGCGGGCAATCCGCGCCGGTCCCAGCCTGTCGGGATCGGGTCAGAGCGCAAGGGAGTATCGGGAAATATGGTCATGCTGGCACCCCCTTGCTGGCAGCCATGGCCGCCAGCACCCATTGGTGGAAACGGTGGATCTCATATTCTTCGGGCATCAGCGTGCCGCGCGTGAAGGCAGGCGAGGCGATGCCGCGCTGGTTCATCTCGGAGGCGGCGCCGTCCTGCTCCATCACCAGTTTCGCGAAGGCCGCGATGGTGGCGGCGTCAAAGCCGGGCTGTGCCAGCGTCTCGGGCGAAAAATACCATTCCGCCACCAGCCTTGTACGGGTGGGCGAGACCGGCTCCAGCCGGACGGCGCGGACATAATCGACATGCGCGACGATATAGGTCGAAGGCCAGAGCGTGACGAATGTATAGCCGCGCGCGCGTTCCTCTGGCGTCAGCCCGGGAAAGGACGGACCGCAGGGCGCACCCGAAGGAGTCCAGCTTTCGGCCCCTGCTTTGAGGTTCGGGCCGGTGGGCTGATCGGGAGTCCAGTCTTGCGCCTCATTCTCGCCCATGATGCCCTGCCGGTAGACCGGCACCATCTCGCACAGTTCGGGATGGATGCCGGGGCAGTGCAGGCATTCCGAGTAATTCTCCCAGAATGCCTTCCAGTTGCAGTCGAGGTCCGAGATCCAGCGATGCCCTGTGACAAGGCTCGCCATCGGCCAGTTGTCATAGGTTTCCAGCGGCATATCGGCGGTCAGCGGGCCGGGGGAAGAGGCAAGGTTCAGAAAGATGAACCCGTTCCAGATGCGCGTGGCGACCGGCTTCAGCGCGTGATCGTCTTTGCGGAAGTCAGCGGTTGGCACAGCATGGGCGGTCGAGACCAGCCGCCCGTCTTTGGCGGCGAAGGCCCAGGCGTGATAGGGGCAGGTGATCAGCTTGCCGAGGCTGCGCTCTTCCCCCTCGCGACACAGTTCAGACCCGCGATGGCGGCAGCTGTTGTGAAAGGCCGAAAGGCTGCCGTCAGGCGCCCGCGCAAGCAGAACCGGGGCCGCTCCCACTCTGGTTCCGCGCATAGTGCCGGCGGGCAGATCGGCCAGCCGCCCGACCATCACCCATTCCCGCGCGAAAATCGTTTCCATTTCCCGGGCGAACCACTCGGGGGCGATCCAGGCCGCACGGGGAAGCGTTTCGGGGCAGTGGCTGAGGCGGGGGCTGTCAGGATGGGGGCTTTGGGCGATGTCATGTGGCATCAGAACCTCCCCGGCGGGGTGGTACGGCGGCGTTCGGGGGCGAAAAACGGCCGGGTGGTTTTTGTGACCGGCAGCATAAGCTTTTGATATTGAAGCTCGCGCAGCGCGTAGATTTCGACCCAGAGCTGATCGCAGCTGGCATGGCGAGCCTCGACCTGGGCGATGGCGATGTTGCGTTTTAATGTCGGAGACCAGCAGGCGGCGGTGATGAACCCCGCCTCGCGGCGCTTGTCGAAGTAGAGGATCGCGCCCTCGGCACTGACATTGCCGGGGATGTCGAGCCCGACCAGCGCCCATTTCGATGATTTGCCGTCGCGCTCGGCCATCAGGGCGCGGCGCCCGGTGAAATGCCCCTTATCCCAGGCGATCATCCAGTCCAGACCGATTTCGAAGGGCGAACGCGCCCGGTCTTCGCGCACCGCATGCTGAACAGGGACAAAATCCATGCCGGTCGTGATGAACCCGGCTTCAAGCCGCGCAAGCATCACCGCCTCGGACCCGACCGGCATCAGCCCGTAAAGCGCGCCTGCCTGCATCAGGTGATCCCAGAGCGGCAGGGCGAGATCGGGGCTGATCCAGAGTTCATAGCCCAGATCGCCGGTAAATCCGGTGCGCGAAATCATCACCTCGCCGGATCGGAACGGGAAAATCGCCAGCCGGAAGGGTTTCAGCGCCTGGATGTCAAACCCCGCCTGAGCCAGAACCGTCGCCGAGACCGGCCCCTGCAGCGCCAGCGCGGCGAGATCTTCGGTCTCGTCCCGGAGCCGCACATCCAGCCCCCAGGCACTGTCGAGCAGCCAGGGCAGGTGGCGTTCCTGGCAGCACAGCCGGAAATCATCCGGCCCAAGGCGAAAGACGGTGCCATCATCCATCACCCTGCCCAGATCATCGCTCCAGGCCGTGTAATGGATCTGACCCACTGCCAGCCGCCCCACATCGCGCAGCGTCAGACGGTTGAGATAAGCCACCGCATCCGCGCCTGTGATGCGGTATTTCACCATGGGCGAGATGTCATAAAGCGTTGCCGCGTTGCGGATCGCCGTATGCTCCATCGTGCTGTCGCCGAAACAGGTGGCGGCCATGTACCCGGCCCAGGGCGCCCAGCCCTGCAGGCGGTTCGCGGCTTTGGTGCGCGGGTGGAACGGGGTCTGAGCAAGGGGGGTGGTGAAATGGCTCAATGCGCTCATGTTCTCGCCTCCAGTACTGCGTCAGCCGCGTTCCAGCCGACGGCGCCCGACATGCCGCCCGGATGGGTTCCTGCGCCGGTAAGCCAGAGCCCTTTCAGCGGTGTTGCATAGCGCGACAGCGGCGCGATAGGGCGGTTGAAGAGCATCTGTTCAACCGCCAGCTCGCCATGATGCCAGTTGCCCCCCGCCATGCCGAACTGTCGTTCGATATCATAGGGCATCAGGATCCCGGCGCGGGTGATCAGTGCGCTGATCCCCGGCGACGCCTCCTCCAGGCGCGCGAGGCAGGCTTTGAGCATCGCCTCACGCGCCGCGTCTTCGCCCGCCCTTGGCGCATGGGGTGCGAATTGCACATTGGCCGACAGAAGATGCGGACCAGTGCCGCCGGAAAATGCCGTGGGGATCACGATTTCCATCACCGGGCGGTCAGGCACCTCGCCATATTTGACCGGGTTGAAGGCGGTTTCAACCTCATGCTCATCTGCGGCCAGCAGCAGGCGGGAACGCAGGTCGGCACCCTGAAAATCCGGGCGGGCGGAAAGTGCGAGATGCAGTTTTGCAGTGCCGCCCCGCGATTTCTGATGGCGCAAAGCGGTGACAAGGCCGGTGTCGAAATGCTCCGGGCCAGCCAGGGACAGGATCGTTGCCTTTGGCCCGATCGCCGAGATCACCACCGGCGCGACGAGGGTTTCGCCGCTCGCCAGGGCGACGCCTGTGACGCGGTCATCGGCGACGGTGATTCGGCTGACGCGGGAATTGCTGCGCAGCGAAACACCTGCTGCGGTCGCAGCATTTGTCATGGCCTGGGCCAGCGCGGGCATGCCACCTTTGGGCAGCCCGAGTGCACCCTTGCGTCCTGTGATTTCTCCGGCCAGCCGGTCCAGAAGCAAAATCAGCGTATTGGGAGAGCGCGGGCCCGCCCAGGCGCCCAGCACGGCATCGAAACACAGGGCGGCGCGCAACCGGGGGTCAGACAGTTCATCCTGCGCCACATCATGGGCGTTGATCAGGATGACCCGCAGCAATTCGCGAAAATCCTTCGTACCAAGCGCGCGGATACCGATCAGGTTCTTCGCAAGCCTGCCCCAGGAATTGCCGCCCGCCTGCAGGCGTGGCGGGGCCATGCGCCGGAAGGGTTCCAGCGCCGCCGCAAAGGACATCAGACGCTGGTGTAGCGCCTTCCAGGCGGCGGCATCCGGGCCATCGGTCAGCGCGCCCCGGATCACCAGATTTCCCTCGCGCCCGATCACCGTGGTCGGGATATCTGTCGCCTCCCAGCTGAGCCCGTGGCGGGTCAGGTCCATCGCCGCCTCGACGCGCGGGTCGAGCTGCCAGACGAGATGCGCGAGCGAGGGCGTCAGGCCGGGAGCCAGATCCGGCAGCGCACGGATACCGCCGCCGGGCTCGGCATCGGCCTCGATCAGCGTCACCTTGCGGCCTTTCGAGGCCAGGCGGTGGGCGCAGGCGAGGCCATTCGGCCCGGCCCCGATGACGATCACATCAGAGGAAGTGCGACTAAAGGACGGGCCAGGCATCGCTCATGTCCTTTGGTGAGAGTTTCGCATCACGCAGGATTTCCGCCGCCGCATTGCGGCCTGGCGCCCCCATCACACCGCCGCCGGGATGGGTCGAAGAGCCGCAGATCCACAGATCACGAACGGGCGTTCGGTAATTGGCATATCCGGGGACCGGACGGTTGAACAAAAGCTGGTCGAAGGTCAGTTCCCCCTGGAAGATATTGCCCTCGGTCAGACCAACCTCGGCCTCCAGCTCGCGCGGGGTGCGGATCTCGACATGACGGACGAGGTTTCGGAACCCCGGAGCGTAGCGTTCGATCTGGTTCAGACAGGCCTCGCCGAAAGCGTCACGGTCAGCGTCGGTCCAGTCGCGGCCCCCCTCTGCCAGGCCCCCGATCTTTGGCGGCGCATATTGCACGAAACAGGACATGAAATGCTTGCCCGGCGGCGTCATGGTCGGATCAATCATGGTGGGGATCATCACATCCTGGAACGGATCGCGGCTGAAGTGACCCGCCTTCCAGTCGTCATAGGCGCGCTCCATCTTTTCGATGGAATCGGTGAAATGCAGATCGCCTTTGATCGCGGGTGATCCCTCGGGCAGGGCGGCGAATTTCGGCACCCCATCCAGCGCGATGTTCAGCTTGCCCGAGGAGCCACGCGTTTTGAACTTCTTCACTGACGCCACATAGTCGCCGGGAAGCTCGGCCTCGGCGACATGTTTCAGCATGGTGCGTTTGACATCCATGTTCGAAATCACGCGCTTTGCCCGGATCTCGTCGCCGTTTTCCAGCACGACACCGACGGAGCGCCCGTTTTTCACCAGCACCTGGGCGACCGGAGCGCCGGTGCGGATCTCGCCGCCCGAGGCCTGCAGCGATGAGGACAGTGCTTTGGTGATTGACCCCATACCGCCGCGCGCAAAGCCCCAGGCGCCGATATTGCCATCCACATCGCCCATGTAATGGTGCAGCAGAACATAGGCCGATCCGGGCGACATCGGCCCAAGCGCGGTGCCGATGATTGCGGAAACCGCGAGATAGGCCTTGATCACCGGGCTTTCAAAATAGTGGTCGAGATAGTCAGAGATCGACATGGTCCAGAAACGGACCATTTCAGCGATCTGGCGTTCCGACAGGCCCGAGACCTGTTTGCCGATGAATATCAGCTCGCCGATGTCACGCGGGCGGAACCGCGCCGGATCGGGCGGCGTGCGCAAAAGCATCGGGCGGATGAAACGGCAATAGCGCAGCACATCGCGGGAATAGGTGTCATAGGCTTCGGCATCGCGGGGCGCGTGGCGGGCAAATTCGCGGCGGTTCGCATCATGGTCGCGAAACATGCCGAGATAGCCGCCGCCCTCCTGGAACACGGCGCCGCCCTCATAGGGCAGGATCTGCAAGCCGTGGCGCGGCAGCTCCAAGTCGCGCATGATCTCGGGGCGGAACAGCGAGGCGACATATGAGCAGTTGGAATAGGCGAAGCCGGGGGTCAGTTCCCGCGACACGGCGGCCCCGCCAACCCAGTCGTTTTTCTCGATCACCAGCACCTTCATCCCGGCACGGGCGAGGTAGCAGGCGGTGACAAGCCCGTTATGCCCCGCGCCGAGGATAAGAGCATCGTAGCTCATTCGGCGGCGTCCAGCTTGCCTTCGGCCTGGTCCCGAAGCGTCAGATCGACCGCTGTTTCGACCGCGCGGATGGTGTCGGTATAGCAGCTTTCATCCAGCCCATGCGCCTCACACATGAACCAGGGCTCGCGGCTGTCCGGTTCAACGATGATGTTCAGATCGTGCAGATACCAGGCCATCCGGTCGTAGAACGAATAATCCGAGGTCTTCCAGGCACGGTAATTGTCCGGCGGCTCGGGCGCGAAGAAGATGCCGAACATCGACGGATGGCCCGAGAAACTATGCGTGATGTCGCGCGCCGAAAGGATCTCGGAGATGCCATCCTTCAGCCGGCTGCCGTAAGTCGCCAGCGTCTCAAGCGCGGGGGTCTCGTCGAGGATGCGCAGCGTTTCCTCGGCGGCGGCGAGGCTGACGGAATGGGCGGTATAGGTGCCACCATGCGATGCGCCGCCATAGCGGAAGGTGCGCATGATATCCTCGCGGCCTGCGACCAGCGAGATCGGGTAGCCATTGCCGACGGCTTTCGCGAAGGTGGTGATATCGGGCTTCACGCCGAGGATGCCCTGGATGCCACCCTTGCCCACACGAAAGCCGGTCTTCACCTCGTCGATGATCAGCAGAACACCATATTGGTCGCAGAGTCTGCGGGCCAGCTGCACGTAATCCTTGCGGGCCGAAATGCCGCAGCAATTCCCTTGAATCGGCTCGATCAGCATCGCGGCCATATCGTCGCCATGGCGGCGAAAGGTGTCCTCCAGCCGCTGCATATCGTTCATCGGCACCAGATGGGCGAGCTGTTTGACGGTGTTCGGGATGCCCTGACCATAGGGCACCACCTCCGGGTCGCTGTTCGATTTCGCGTCCCATTCATCCATATTCGCCATCCACATGGCGGCATCGAACAACCCGTGATAGCCGCCCTCGACCAGCAGATAGCTCTCGCGCCCCGTATAGGCGCGCCCCAGCCGCAAAGCCGACATCACCGCCTCGGTGCCGGAATTGGAAAACCGCACCAGCTCTGCCGCCGGGACCATTTTCGAGATGCGTTCGGCCACGGCAAGCTCGCGCTCGGTCGAGAGGGCAAAGACGCCGCCGACCTCCATCCCGCGGCGGGCGGCGGCATCGACCCGGTCGTCTGCATAGCCGAGGATCGCCGGACCGTAGCCCAGCCGGTAATCGACGTAATTATTGCCGTCGATATCCCAGGTCCGGCCACCTTTGCCGTGATGGACATAGATTGTCCGCTCGTCACCCCAGTATCGGAAGGTCGAGGCCACACCCAGCGGCAGCTTCGTCAGCGCCTTTTTGAAATGGGTGTTCGACTTTTCCAGCTTGCGGTGCGGCGCGGTGGTCATGGCGTAAAACCTGTTCCTGTTGCGGCTCTTCAAACTGTCGAATTATTTTGACTGAACTGTCAATCAGAATCTGAAACCGCTTTTAACGCAGCGGGTTTTCAGGCAAGACTGGCCGCGAACGGAGACGCAGATGGCCGCAATCGAGCAGACCGATACCCCTGATTCCCAGCCCCGCAAGATGCCGCGCGATGCCCGGCGCGTGCAGCTGATCGAGGCGACGATCGAGACCATCGCGCGTTTCGGCTATTCCAGGACGACGATGTCCGAGGTGGCGCGGATGGCCGGGCTGTCGCATGGGCTGGTGAATTTCCACTTCCAGACCAAGGAGAACCTGCTGTCGGAAACGCTGCTCTATCTGTCCGAGGAATACCGGCAGAACTGGACCGGGGCGGTCGAGGCAGCGGGGGCAGGCGCGGCAGAGCAGCTTTACGCGATGCTGGCCGCCGATTTCCGGCCCGAGATCTGCACGCCGGGGCGGCTGGCGGCCTGGTGTTCGTTCTGGGGCGAGACCTCGGGGAGGCCGCTTTACCAGGAGAAATGCGGGTCAAACGACGAGCAGTATAACCACTATCTGGAAGCGCTTTGCCGCCGGATGAATGAAGATCACGGCTATGCGGTCAATCCGACCCGCACGGCGCGGGTTCTCAGGGTCACGACCGAGGGCGTCTGGCTCGATATGATGACGATGCAGTCACCTTATGATTCAAGCGAGGCGCTGGCGACGCTGATGGTCTGCGTCGCCGCATTCTTCCCCCGCCATTTTGGCGCGGAGGGTCTGGTCAGGGCAGTTCCGCAATGATCGCACGGGCCGCTGCTGCCGGATCGGCACTGGCCCAGATCGGGCGACCCACCACGATATGATCGGCACCGTCGCGGATCGCGGCGGCGGGCGTGGCGATCCGCTTCTGATCGCCGGTCGCAGCCCCTGCCGGACGCACGCCGGGGGTGACAATCAGCTTGCCAACGGCCTCGGGCAGCGCACGGATCCGCGCCGCCTCCTGCGGGCTGGCGATGACGCCATCGGCGCCGGCGGCGAGCGCCCGCGCCGCCCGTTCGACAGTGATGTCATGGATATCGCCGGACAGGATCATATTCGCATCCAGATCGGCCCGGTCGAGCGAGGTCAGCACCGTCACCGCAAGGATCTTCAGATCGCTTCCTGATTTGCCTTCCGCTGCCGCCCGCACCACCTGCGGGTCGCCATGCACGGTGAGGAAATCGAGGCCAAGCCCGGCAATCCCCTTCACCGCATTCTCGATGGTCTGGCCGATGTCAAAAAGCTTGAGGTCGAGGAATACCCGCTTGTCGCGCTCGTTCTTCAGTTCCAGCGCAAGCGCCAGGCCGCCGCCGGTCAGCATTCCAAGCCCGATCTTGTAGAAATCGACCGCCTCGCCCAGCCGGTCGGCCAGCGCGAGGCCCGCCACCACATTCGGCACATCCATCGCGACGATCAGGCGGTCATCCATCGGGCTTCTCCGGGTCCAGGGCAGGGATTTGGCCTCAATAGTCACGCGCGCGCGGGTTTGACAAGAGAAAGGGCGGCGCTGTTAGGCCCCGGTTCACCGCCGGGGGGTTGATTGACAGACCGGGGCAATGGCGCGACTTTGGCGGAAATATCCGAAGGCAGGCATATGGAAATCACGATTACAGTCGAGCGGCCCGAGGACGGGCCGGGCTCGGGCCCGATCCAGGTGGGCTGGTTCCTGACCAAAGACAAGAATGCGGTGCTTTACGATCCGCCAGAGCGGGTGATGTTTCGCCAACAAAACCGCAGCCATGCCAAAAGTGCCGCGCGCTGCCCGGGCGTGATCCAGCTGGAAAGCCGGTATTTCATGGTGAAATGCCCGTTTGACCTGCAGATCGGCTTTGGCCGCGACAAGGATGGCCGCGCGGTGCTGATCAACCGGCTTGGGAGCGCAAGCCCGGTCCGGGGGAACAAGCTTAATGAGATGCTGACCCTCGTGAATGAGGCAGAATGGCGCTATCCGGACCGCCCGACGATCCAGCTTTCGCTGCCCTACTGTTTCATCGCGGATGAGCTGGTCTATCTGACACAGCTTTCCCCCTTCATGCATTACCGCGCCGATCCGCTGCCGGGCACGATCTTCGGCGGGCGGTTCCCGATCTCGGTCTGGCCACGCCCGCTGATGTGGGCGTTCGAATGGCATGAACCGCAGAAAGACCTCGTGCTGCGCCGGGGCGAGCCCCTGTTCTATGTGCAATTCGAGGGGATGGATCCGTCCCGCGCGGTGCAGGTCATCGCAGCCGAGCGCACGGCCGAGCTTGATACTTATATCGACCAGATCGGCGGCGCGGTGAATTACGTCAACCAGACCTTTGGCCTGTTTAAGGCCGCCGAGGCGCTCAGGCCGAAGAAGCTGCTGACGCCAAAGGCGCGCGAGTGATCTCGGTTCTGGAAACCGTCACCCCTGACGGACAGGTGACGGAGGTGCTGCGCCATCAGGGCCGTGAGGGTCAGGAGCGTCTGGAGGCGCCCAACTGGTCACCCGATGGGTTAACTGGCGGAACCTGGTTTCTGGTCAATGCCGGGGGGCGTCTCTGGCGTGTGCCTGCGCAGGCGCCGCGGCTGGAACCGATCAGCACCGGGATTGCAGGGCGCTGCAACAATGATCACGGGTTTACCCGCGATGGCCGGATCCTGTTTGGCAGCCATTACGAGGCCGAAGGCGCACAGATCTATGCGGTGCCGGTGGCCGGGATCGGTGCCAGTCAGGCGCCGGAGAAAGTGTCCTGCGCGACCCCGAGCTGGTGGCACGGGCTTTCTCCCGATGGTCTGACCATGACCTATCCGGCGGCGCGGGGCGAAAAGCGGCAGATCGACATATATCGCCGCGCGCTGGCAGGCGGGCCCGAGACCCGGCTGACCGAAGCCGCAGGCCATAATGACGGGCCGGATTTCAGCCATGACGGAGCGCGGATTTACTGGAACAGCGACCGCACAGGCCATGCGCAGATCTGGGTGATGGCGGCGGATGGCGGCGATCAGCGCCAGCTTTTCCGGGATGACCGGGTGAACTGGTTTCCGCATCCCTCGCCCTGTGGGCGCTGGCTGTGCTGGCTGTCATATCCGCCCGGGACCGAAGGTCATCCGGCCGATCTGCCGGTGCGGCTGATGATTTCTGACGCAGGTGGCGGGGATCGTCGGGTCCTGCGTGAAATCACCGGGGGCCAGGGGACGATCAATGTGCCATCCTGGGCGCCGGATGGCAGCGCCTTTGCCTATATCCGCTACGAGCCCTGAGCGGTTGATCCTGTGCTGCCGCTACAGTCGCGCGCCGGGATTCAGGCCGGGCTCAGCGCGTCTTCATCCCGGTCGGAGGCGCGCGGGGGCTCGGGAATGATCAGCGCATCATCGCTCAGGCAGGGCGCGAGCCTGTAGGGATCGGCCCAGACCGAGACATGGATCTCGGGCGGCCCGGATGTGGCAAGGTGCTCGGGCGTCAGCACCACGATCCTCAGCCGCAACATCAGCCCCTCGATCAGCGCCGGGGCCAGAATACGTTCGGCCACCGGCCCGAGATGACCGAGATAGCTCATCCGCCTGACCGGAATGATCCCCATAAGCCGGCGCCGGACCATCGCGTAAATCCCGACCCGTCCATCGGGCAAAAGCCGCGCTTCGGCCATATCTCCCATGCAGATCCCGGCGCGGCCGATATGAACGGCGATGCCTTCGACGGGCACCTGCGGCAGAATGGCTTCGAGTCTCTCGGTCATGCTCTTATCCTCTTTTGCTGTAACAGTGCCTGTGCCGGGCGCATGGGGACAAGATCTGGCGTCGCTCTCGCAGAAGTGCGCGACGAAAGCCGCCGAAATCTCTGCCGCGCTTCGGCGGAAAATGGCCCCGCCAGAGCGTGGGAATTTTTCGTCGGGATGTCCCCGGACGGCTTGAACGCAGCCCTGCGCCGCCCCAGATTGAGAGGCGAAGGCCGGGGGTGGATGTGCCTTTTCAGGGCATCCGCAAAGATCGGCGCTTATGAAAAGGAGAGACCGATGAACATTGAAAAGTTCACGGAACGGTCGCGCGGCTTCATCCAGGCCGCCCAGACCATTGCGATGCGGGAAAGCCACCAGCGTGTGCTGCCCGATCACCTGTTGAAAGCCCTGATGGATGATGACCAGGGCCTTGCATCCAATCTGATCCGCCGTGCCGGTGGCGCGCCTGAGCGCGTCAATGAGGCGGTGAATGCCGCCATCGCGAAGTTGCCGAAAGTGACCGGCGGCGACGGCCAGACCTATATCGACCCGCAACTTGTCCGCGTGCTGGACGAGGCGGAAGAGGTTGCCAAAAAGGCGGGCGACAGTTTCGTGCCGGTCGAACGGATGCTGACCGCGCTTGCGCTGGTGAACACCCGCGCGAAAGATGCGCTGACGGCCGGTGCCGTGACGGCGCAGGGTCTGAACGCTGCGATCAATGATATTCGCAAGGGCCGGACGGCTGACAGTGCCTCGTCGGAAGATACGATGGAGGCGCTGAAGAAATATGCCCGGGATCTGACCGAAGCCGCAGCCCAGGGAAAGATCGATCCGATCATCGGTCGCGATGACGAGATCCGCCGCGCCATGCAGGTGCTGTCGCGCCGCACCAAAAACAACCCGGTGCTGATCGGGGAGCCCGGTGTCGGTAAGACCGCCATCGCCGAGGGCCTCGCTTTGCGCATCATCGACGGCGATGTGCCCGAATCCCTGCGCAACAAAAAGCTGATGGCGCTGGATATGGGGGCGCTGATCGCCGGCGCGAAATATCGCGGTGAATTTGAGGAGCGGCTGAAAGCCATCCTGAAAGAGATCGAAGCCGCCGCCGGTGAGATCATCCTTTTTATCGACGAGCTGCATGTGCTTGTTGGTGCCGGTAAATCTGACGGCGCGATGGATGCTGCCAACCTGATCAAGCCTGCGCTTGCCCGGGGTGAGCTGCATTGCGTCGGCGCGACCACGCTTGATGAATACCGCAAATATATCGAGAAAGACGCGGCGCTGGCCCGGCGCTTCCAGCCGGTGCTGGTGAAAGAGCCGACGGTCGAGGATACGATCTCGATCCTGCGCGGCATCAAGGAGAAATACGAGCTCCATCACGGGGTGAAGATCACCGACTCGGCTCTGGTGGCGGCGGCCCAGCTGTCGCATCGCTATATCACCGACCGTTTCCTGCCGGATAAGGCGATCGACCTTGTCGATGAGGCATCGGCGCGGCTGCGGATGGAAGTCGACAGCAAGCCCGAGGAACTCGATGCGCTGGATCGTCAGATCCTGCAGCTGACCATCGAGGCCGAGGCGCTGAAGAAAGAAGAGGATGTGGCGTCGAAAGACCGGCTGGACAAGCTGGAGCTGGAACTTGCCAATCTGAAAGACCATTCCGCCGAGCTGACTGCCAAATGGCAGGCCGAGCGCGACAATCTGAACAAGGCCCGCGATCTCAAGGAACAGCTTGACCGCGCCCGGGCCGAGCTTGACCAGGCCAAGCGCGAAAGCAATTTCGCCAAAGCCGGCGAGCTGCAATATGGCACCATCCCCGAGCTGGAAAAGCAGCTTGGCGAGGCGGAAGGCCGGGAAGGCGAGGCTCTGGTTTCAGAATCGGTGCGCCCCGAGCAGATCGCCGAAGTGGTCGAGCGCTGGACCGGCATCCCGACCTCGAAAATGCTCGAGGGCGAGAAAGAGAAACTCCTGAAGATGGAAGAGGAGCTCGGGAAACGGGTGATCGGCCAGCGACAGGCGGTGGAAGCTGTCTCGAAAGCCGTGCGCCGTGCACGGGCGGGGCTGTCGGATGAGAATAAGCCTTTGGGCTCGTTCCTGTTCCTTGGCCCGACCGGCGTGGGCAAAACCGAGCTGACCAAGGCGCTCGCCGAATATCTCTTTGACGATGACAATGCGATGGTCCGCATCGATATGTCTGAATTCATGGAGAAGCATTCGGTCGCGCGGCTGATCGGCGCCCCTCCGGGCTATGTCGGTTATGACGAGGGCGGTGTGCTGACCGAAGCCGTGCGGCGCCGGCCCTATCAGGTTGTCCTGTTCGACGAGGTCGAGAAGGCGCATCCGGATGTGTTCAACGTGCTGTTGCAGGTGCTCGATGACGGGCGGCTGACCGATGGTCAGGGGCGTGTGGTCGATTTCAAACAGACGCTGATCATCCTGACCTCGAACCTTGGGGCGCGGGCTTTGTCGGAACTGCCAGATGGCGCGGATACGACCCGGGCGAAGGCCGAGGTGATGGAGGCGGTCAGGGCGCATTTCCGGCCGGAATTCCTGAACCGTCTGGATGAGATGATCATCTTTGACCGCCTGGGCCGTGCCGATATGTCCGGCATCGTCTCGATCCAGCTGAAACGGCTGGAGAAACGCCTGGCCGATCGCAAGATCACGCTGGAGCTGGACGACAAGGCGCGGAAATGGCTGGCCGAGGAAGGCTATGACCCGGTCTTTGGTGCCCGCCCGCTGAAACGGGTGATCCAGCGGCAGCTGCAGGATCCACTGGCCGAGATGCTTTTGGGCGGCGAGATCCTTGACGGCTCGGCGGTGGCAGTGACCGCAGGGGATGAAGGCCTGCAGGTGGGCGACCGCGTGGTTGCCTCGCATCGCACCCGCCCGAGTGAGGCGCAGGTTCACTGATTGAAATGACGGGGGCGGCGGGGAACCCTGCCGTTCCTTGCTTTTGTCGGATGCCTCCGGCGGGGATATTTAGGGACAGATGAAAGCCGGATGTCTCATGCTCGCCTAACTGTGTGTGGACCTTCGGCTGTTCTGTGTCAGGGTGGGGCCGGATGTTGGTGTGACGGAGGAGTGCCATGGCCGGACGATTTGTGAAATCTCTGCGCTGGTCGGATGTCACGCCGAAGGCAACCTGGATCAACAGGCGGGCTTTGCTGGCGGGCGCGGCGGCGGGGCTGGTGCTGCCGGCGGCAGGGCGGGCGGAGACTGGGCGCTATTCCACGGATTCGGC